>NZ_JCBCUY010000002.1:0-299342 GCF_059862705.1 Pseudomonas sp. MF08817 | reverse complement strand
ACAACAGGAAACGCAGAGGCACACCATTGGCGTCGCACAGCATGTGAATCTTGGTCGTCAGGCCACCCCGGCTGCGCCCGAGCGCGTGGTCTTGCGGTTCTTCAAATCCCCTTTTTTCCCGGCACCTGATGAGGCCCGGGTTGCTCGTACGGCAGTGGAGTCGATCATCCATGTTTCCAAGTCAATCAAACCCTGCTCATTCAATCGGATATGAAGACGCTTGAGCATCTGATCAAAAGCTCCGCAATCACGCCATCCCCGGAACCGTTGATAGATCGTTGACCAAGGGCCGAATCGTTCGGGCATGTCTCGCCAGGCTGCGCCAGAGCAAAGCACCCAGAGAATACCGTTTAGCATCAGGCGATCATCGGCCCGAGGGCGCCCGGTGCGCTGATTTTTGGTGAAGATATCTGCAACCAGATCCCAGGCTGCGTCGGGGAGTTCATACCGCTTTGCCATCTTGGCCTCCTGGCTTTAATGGCGGTGTATTTTACAGAAAATCGTATTTCTTGGGTTTACGTACAGAGCCTAGCTTTTTAAAGACGGGATGTTTGAATCGCCCCTAGTTTCGTAGACACCTCCAAGCCTTAAAATGAGGCCCATTAGGAGGTGCCATGAGCAACCAGCGTTATCCCGAAGAATTCAAAATCCAGGCGGTCAAGCAAGTGACCGAAAAGCAGCTTCCTGTCTCGGAGGTGGCTGCACGATTGGGTGTGTCCGTGCACAGCCTCTATGCCTGGGTTAAGCGCTACACCAAGCCCCAGGAACAGCGCGTTGAAGAGGATGATCAGAGCGCAGAGGTTCGTCGTCTACGTGCCGAGCTGAAACGGGTCACGGAGGAGCGAGACATCTTAAAAAAGGCCGCCGCGTACTTTGCCAAGGAGTGCGGCTGAAGTACGCCTTTATTAAGCAGCAAGCGGATCACTACGCGATTCGACGGCTTTGCCTGACGCTCAAGGTTCATCCCAGCGGCTACTACGCGTGGCTATCAGAACCAAAATCTGCGCGAGCCAAGGACGATCAGCGACTGCTTGGGTTGATCAAACACTCCTGGCTGGAAAGCGGTGGTGTTTATGGCTATCGCAAGATCCATGATGACCTGCGAGAGGTTGGAGAGAGCTGTGGGCGTCACCGGGTGGCTAGGTTGATGCGCATTGAAGGTTTACGTTCTCAGACTGGGTATCGACGGAGGCCGGGAAAATATGGCGGTAAACCAGCCGTTGCCTCACCGAACTTACTGAAGCGCCAATTCGATGTCAGAGAACCCAACAAAGTCTGGGTCACAGACATTACCTACATCCGAACATATGAAGGCTGGTTGTATTTGGCCGTGGTGCTCGATCTGTTTTCACGCCAGATCATTGGTTGGTCAATGAAGTCGCAGATGACCAGCGACGTAGCCATTGATGCACTGCTGATGGCGGTTTGGAGACGCAAGCCGAAGCAAGAGGTGATGATCCACTCGGATCAAGGAAGTCAGTACAGCAGCTCAGACTGGCGAAGCTTCTTGAAAGCTAACAACCTGGTAGCCAGCATGAGTCGTCGAGGTAACTGCCACGACAACGCTGTGGCAGAGAGCTTTTTCCAGTTGCTAAAGCGGGAACGGATCAAGCGTAAAATCTACACTACACGCCAGGATGCTCGGGATGATGTGTTCGATTATATCGAGATGTTTTACAACCCAAAACGACGCCACAGTTTCAACAATCAGCTGTCACCGGTAGAGTTTGAAAAGCGTTACGCAGCGAGCCTGGGGAGTGTCTAGAAAACCCGGGGCGATTCAGTTTAAGTTCAAGCTTTATCTGCCAATCTTCCATTTTTACAAAGCGATTAAATTTTCGCCAAACTGATATTGCTCGTTCAACTCCAAAAAACCCATAGCGTCTTATGCCCCAAATCATACAGCCAGCTTTAACTTTTAATGACTCGTTGTCAGGGTTCTGTATTGCTTTTATTAGATACTTCATTACATAAGTAGATGCAGATGCTTTTTTCTTACCGTGTTTTTCAGCTTGTTTAGCAGATATTATTTCAATGGTCGTTGATTTTTCTGAATGCTTGAAAATTCTATTTATATGAAGTATTAAATCATCGACTTTTGTGGGACAAACAAATAATAATGCGTGCAAATGCGGGCACTGGTCTTTATGTAATTCTTTCGTCCAAAGACCAAAATCATTAATCTCGTAACGATTGCGAGCTTTGCTCAACTCATCTAATTTCTTGCTCAAATAATCAGATGCTTGGCGTGGAGTTGAACCATCCCACGTATTTTTTCCAAATTTTGGGTTTGCGTGAAATGAAGCTGGGCAAGTCGCAGTTAAAAATAAACATATGTATTTTCTTTGCTCTGCAACAAGCTCCATATTTTTTACACACGAGTATAGTTCTGAAACACGCCTTTCGGGAGTCATTGCAACATCAGCTAATGGCTTTTGAGTCGAAACGTCATCGCCATATTGGATGTATGAATTAAGTAAATAATCTCTCTGACATTCATCTACAAAATTACGATAGTCCAGTGCGATTTTACTGCAATAACTATTATTAGAGCCAATCGCTTTTTCAGAAAGCTGTATCAGTTCATTTTCCCTAACTCTGATTTTTCTTATTATTCTTTTGTGTTTCTGAAAGCCGTTGAACCGTCTTTTTTCGTCGTTGCTGCACAAGTTCAAATCAAACTCATAAATCAGATTTTCATCTTCATAATATTTATCGAGCTTGTCTAATATCGTCCCGCTGGCTTTCAAGTCTCGAATTTTAATACCTTTGATTAGCTCGATATTCAGCAGTTCTTGACGAGTGATTTTACACATTGATAATTTAATTACTTGGTTTGTTAATTTCGTGCTTTTTGTTATATGCAAAAATAGTTTATTAATCACAATCGCAAGACAAACTGCGTCCCTATCCCATTGACGAAAAGACGATAAGGACTCTGTATATCGTAACTTGTTTTTTTGAGTTGCTGTACACAACGCTTTCGTCCTTACAAGCACTTCCATCTCGTAGAAAGACGTACATACTTCTTGAAGATTAGATACAAATTTGCTGCCGGCGTTAACCGGCTTTAAGCTTGAATTAAGTTCTTGCAGGGTTTTTTCGTGATCGAAGCCGGATTTTTTGAAATTTGATATTTCATTAATTAGTTTTTTAGCTTCGAAATGAGAGTGTAACTTATTGAGAAAAGTTTCTTTATTTTGTTCTTTTGATATTGCGCGTTGGAAATAAAATGGTATGCTGTTATTGTAAATCATTGTTAAGTTGTTTGTTTGGTAGCTACATCTTAACATTTGTAAGAAAAACACAAGAGCTTCGGCTCTTTTTTTCTGACCTAAATTAAAACAATTGTTTTAATTAATGGAATCGAAAACTAAACAGTTATTTGAATTAAATGATAAAACCCTTTTGTTATATGGCTTTTATCTATTTTGTGAGAGTTGTTTTAGAATTATCCAAGAAGAGCAAAGTCAAAAGCATTAGCCTGACGGCTCGGCTATACACTGCAATAGAGTAAGCACCTGTCAAGAAGTGAAGCCCGTTCGAGTATTTTTAGAAATAGGGATTTGTCGGAAGAGTGTAGATTTTTATAACCACGCCTCTGCTCAAATATTCTGGGTTTCTCCAAAAAATATCGTCTTGCATCGTCCAAAGAGTTTTGGCCTCTTCACAATTCCCTGTCTTGAAGTTAAATGTATGGCTTATTTGAAGCATAGAGCTACCTCGTTCATTGTATGAGTCTTTACTTTTGCAGTCGTTAGATGCATTTTGAAAAGCTCTTACAGACTCCTTTTTCTCTTTGTCAGTCAGCCTGTCCTTTGCTGAAATTTTAGTTTCAATAACAGCGCCTTGCTGAACCTCGTCATTTTTGAAATAACCAGCGTTTACTGCAATGCAAAGTGCGCCGAGAACCACAAGGAATTTAAAAGCATCTTCCATATCAATTGGATATTATTATTATTCAATTGTAGCACTTCTACTGAATTTCACTTAATTATGCTAACGGCCAAAGCAGCTAATGACACTATCATGGCGGCTCCTGAAATCCATGTAGTTGTAAAAAATTTACTCTTCTCTGATTGAAGCCCAGCTAATACAGAGGCCATCATTGGGAAGTGAATGCATCTAACATCTTTTCCAACTTGTAATTCGAAGAGCGGGACTCTGGATTTCTGTGCATCGTCATTGACATAAGAGTGGAGTCTGTTTAAATGATTGTATAATCTTCCGAATACTATCCCCGAATCTACATTGAGCTTTGACGCTATTAAGTCGATGTCGATTGGCATATATGCTTTACTACCCCTACCATTTTCCTCTCCCTTGCTGAAATTACTATATGGCTCATAGTATTCATTATAAATTGCTTCTAAAATTTGCAGGTCTGTCGGGAGCTTCATTATTTATGCCTTATTTTGGTTGGGGGACTAATCATGTGTTAGCCCTCAACAAGCTATGTAGTTTATTTGGGAGTGCGGTAAACCGTACTTATTATTTCCCAAGCTTCTGCGAAGCCATATAAATCTATGGTCTGGTCCTTGTTTTGCTCATAAGGCCATTCTTGGTAACGTGTCAGCGCTTTGCTACCAGATTTAAGCTGTTCGATTATTTGAGTAGTTTGTTTTCTGTTGAATCCGCTTTCGGCAGAGGCGCTATTTGGAGTTTGCTGGTCGATTCTAATCGCAATATTTGAATTCGGAAAATGCTCACTGCCAATGCTTATAAAACTTTTTCCATCTTTCCATATGCCCACCATCAAATCCTTTTTTTGTATATAGCACCAATGCTTGTCTTCCATGCCATCGACCTTGCAACCCGTACTCCAATTGGTTACATGCAAATCCTTGATAGTGTCTAACGTGCTATTTTTATCGCCCTGTATAGAGCCGCTACCGTCAGTATAGTAAATTCGATACTTAATATCTTTAAAGCTCCCAGTCTCAATGCGGAGCTTCTCGTTTTCACTCATTTTTCGATAGTTTAATCCAATAAGGCAGGTAATCTTACCGTTTGCAAAAAGGGGTGTGTTTGTTTTTATTAACTCATCACGCCCCACAATCGGCAGCTGCTTTTTGTAACCACTGTCATAACTTGTATTTGGGCAATCACTATCAGCGAATGACATTGCGCTAAACATTAGTCCAGTTACGATTCCAACTGTACGCCCGATATTTTTCATTTTCGACCCTCCATGGAGAATGTGGTTGACTGATACCATTTTAGCATCATTAGGTTGCAATGGTTTCGCATGACTCCCACGTTTGGACCAGCATAGTGACTGGTCAAAAAACACCCAAAATGCCACGCTGATATTTCTTCAAATTAAGCCTATCATTGCGGTGATCGGCATGCTCGAACTGACCTTGAAACGCGCCGACCAGGGCCATCTCGACCGCACAGCCATCGAAGTGGCCTACGACTCGGCCAAGGATCTGCTGGAGCTGATCGGCGACATTCTCGATATCGCCCGCATCGAGTCCGGTCGCCTGAGCCTGACGCCGGAGCGCGTCAGCCTGCGCGACACCGTCGAGTCGGTGATTCGGGTGTTCGACGGCTTAGCGCGGCAGAAAAGCCTGAGCCTAGGGTTGGACTTCCAATCGAGTGTCGAACAGGCCGATGTGTTGATCGATCCACTGCGCTTCAAGCAGATACTCACCAACCTGGTGAGCAACGCCATCAAGTTCACCGAACGTGGCCAGATCAATATCCGCGTGCAAGTGCACGCTGGCACCGCGCCCCAACAGATCTGCATGCAGTTGCGGGTGGAGGACACCGGAATCGGCATCAGCGAAAGCGACCAGGCTCGTCTCTTCGAACCCTTTGCCCAGGCCGACGGCCCCAGCCACATGGCCCGGGCCGGCGCAGGGCTGGGGCTGGTCATCAGCCGCAGCCTGTGCGAAATGATGGGCGGGCAACTGACCCTCACCAGCCAACCGGGGACAGGCACTCAAGTCTGCGTGACGTTGCACTTGACCAGCCTGGCACCCCGGCTCGACGCCGATGAACAACAGCCCGAGATCACCACCGCCGGCACGCCCCTGAACATCCTGGTGGTGGACGACCACCCCGCCAATCGCCTGCTGATGTGCCAGCAACTGGGCTTCCTGGGGCATCGCTTCACCACCGCCCACCACGGTGGCGCTGGCCTGAAGGTTTGGGAAGACGGGCATTTCGACCTGGTGATCGCCGACTGCAACATGCCGGTGATGAATGGCTATGACCTGACCCGCGCCATCCGCCAGCACGAACAGCGCACACAACGGCCAGCTTGTACGATCCTGGGGTTCACCGCCAACGCCCAACAAGAGGAAAAACAGCGCTGCGCCACGGCCGGGATGGATGACTGCTTGTTCAAGCCCATCAGTCTGACCGCCCTCCACCAACGCCTGGCAGGGCTCAAGCCGCTGGCGGCCCGCAACGCCTTCAACCTCGATAGTCTGCATTTGCTGACAGGGGGCGAGCCGAAAATGATCCAGCGCCTGCTCGTCGAACTGCTGAGCAGCACCCAGCAAGATCGCCAGGCCCTGCTCGCCTTGCCCCATGACGGCGACCAGCAAGCCCTGATCGATATTGCCCACCGCATCAAAGGCGCCGCGCGTATGGTCCAGGCCTTGATGCTGACCCAGCATTGCGAAGCCTTGGAACAGGCGTGCGATGCACAGGCCAGCCACGAAGAGGTCGAGGCCTGCCGTAGCGCGATCGAGCAGGCCATGTTGGAGCTGGAGCAAACCCTGCAACGATATCTGCAATCCAACCCGGGGAACTGACACTTAACCCGGGGCCATCGCGCCCCGGGCACTTGGCCAGTCTTGCCTCGACAAAAACAAATCAAAAAGCCATCATCCCACCCAGTGACACACAGACTGCCCAAGCAGCCTGCGTGCCCTGGCACAGGTCCAACTCTCCAAGGCAGGTTGCTCCGGCCTTAACTATGCTTGAACGCTAAGCAGTGTGTACGACCACTCGGAGAGACTTGATGCCCAGCCCACTGCGCCCGGACAAACGCCGGTTCCCGCTGCACGTGCACATCAGCGTGATGTTTACCCTGCTGCTATTGCTGACCGGCACGGTGCTGGGCATTTTCAACTATCGACAAACCACCCAGATCATCCTTTCCAGCAGCCAGAAACTGTTCGATCGCATCGAACAGGACGTGCGCCTGGACTTGCAGTCAACCTACGAGCCCATCCGCCACCTGCTCAGCCTGCTGGCCCAGTACCCCCAAGCCCAGGCACCAGATCTGACGCAGCGCCTGGCGTTGCTCAAACCCTTCAGCCAGGCCCTGCGCGACAACACCAACCTGGCATCGCTGTACGTGGGCTATCCCGATGGCGACTTTTTCATGGTCCGGCCGCTGGCCACCCAGGCGTTGAAAGAGCGCTTCAAGGCACCGGACAACGCCGCGTACCAGGTCTGGAGCATCGAGCGCAGCCCCGACACTGGCACCACCCACTCGCAGACGCTGCTCTTCGACCGTTCGCTGAACCTGCTGGAACAACGCGACAACCCACGGGAGAACTACGACCCGCGGGCCCGCGAATGGTTTATCAGTGCCCGCAGCGATGACGACCAGATCACCACCGCACCCTACCTGTTTTTCTCCACGCGCAATGTCGGCACCACCCTGGCCCGACGCAGCGGCAGCGAGGCGGTGATGGGCGCGGACCTGACCCTGAACCAACTGTCCGCGACCCTGGCCAAGCACGTTGTCACCCCCAGCACCCAAATCGCCCTGTTCGATGCCGATGGCAACGCGGTGGCCTACCCCGACAGCAGCAAGTTGATTATCGAGAGCCAGACCGCGCGCCTTATCAAAGCCCGGGACCTGCATCCCGCACTCAAAGCCCTGCTCATGGACAACCCCGGCGGCAACCGCTTGACCCTCGACCGGCGCCAGTGGGTGGTCGCCCGCAGCAGCATGCACGAGGGCGGCCCCCAAGGCCTGCAACTGGCGCTGCTGGTGCCTGAAGACGAGTTGCTGGCCGATGCCTATCGCCTGCGCTGGCAGGGCGCGCTCATCACCCTGACCACCCTGCTCCTGTGCTTGCCGCTGGGCTGGCTGACCTCGCGCATTCTGGTACGCCCCTTGCGGGACCTGGTGGATGAAGCGGACGCCATCCGCAGTTTCGATTTCAACTACCCGGTGACACGCCGTTCGCCGGTACTGGAAGTCGATCAGTTGAGCCTTTCCATGGCTCGGATGAAGGAGACCCTGGCGAGCTTCTTTGAAATCACCGCCAGCCTGTCGGCCGAGACGCGTTTCGAACCGCTGCTGCAACGGGTGCTGTTCGAGACGGTAAAAATCAGCCAGGCCCAGGCGGGCCTGATCTACCTGCGCGACAGCGACGATGGTCGCCTTGAGCCCCACGGGCTGGTCATCGACGACATCGCCCAGGACCTGCCCCGCTTCCAGATCAAGGTCCAGACCCCACAGGACGAAACTGCCCCGCACTGGTTGCAGCAACTCAATCGTCAAGACAGCGCCGTTGCATCCCTGGGCTTTGAAGCAGCGCAAGACCTGCAAAGCGTGCTGCTGGCCATGCAATGCCCTCGAGCGCACTTGATTGCCATCCGCTTGCGCAACCGGCATAACGAAATGGTCGGGGTATTGGTGTTGTTGCTCGCTGACAGCGGCAGCGAGGCCGACCTGGAAAAACTGCGCCCTGACCGCATCGCCTTTATCCAGGCTGTTTCCGGCGCGGCGGCAGTGTGCATCGAGAGCCAACGACTGCAAGCCAAGCAAAAACAGCTTCTGGACGCCTTTATCCAGCTATTGGCCGGCGCCATCGACGCCAAGAGCCCCTACACCGGAGGCCATTGCCAGCGCGTACCGGCCCTGACCCTGATGCTCGCCCGCGCGGCTGCCGAGAGCCAACAACCGGCGTTTCGCGCCTACCGCCCCAGCGAGGACGAGTGGGAAGCCCTGCACATCGCGGCCTGGCTGCATGATTGCGGCAAGGTCACCACGCCAGAATACGTGGTCGACAAGGCGACCAAACTGGAGACCCTGTGCGACCGCATTCATGAAATCCGCACCCGCTTCGAGGTGCTCAAGCGCGATGCCTGGGTCAGTTTCTGGCAGGCCCGGGCCTTGGGCGGCGACGAGCAGCCACTGGCGGCGCTACGCGATGCCAGCCTGGCCAGCCTGGATGATGACTTTGCCTTTGTCGCCCGCTGCAACCTGGGCGGCGAATCCATGAGCGATGAGGATTTGCAACGCTTGCGCACCATCGCCGCCCGCACCTGGACCCGCACCCTGGATGATCGCCTCGGGGTTTCCTGGGAAGAGAATGCGCGCCAGGCGCGTACGCCCGCCGCCAGCCTGCCGGCCACCGAGCCCCTGTTGGCGGACAAGCCCGAGCACCTGTTCGAGCGCGCACCAAGCGAACTGATTCCGGCCGACAACCCCTGGGGTTTCAAGCTCGAGGTGCCGGCCTACAAGTACAACCGTGGCGAGCTGTACAACCTGAGCATCAACCGGGGCACCTTGACCCGCGAGGAACGCTACGTCATCAACCACCACATGGTGCAGACGATCCTGATGCTCAGCCACCTGCCGTTTCCCAGCCACCTGGGCAATGTCACCGAGATCGCCGGTGGCCATCATGAAAAAATGGACGGCACCGGTTACCCCAAGCAGCTCAAGCGCGCAGACATGAGCCTGCCGGCGCGCATGATGGCGATTGCCGATATCTTTGAAGCCCTCACCGCCGCCGATCGCCCGTATAAGAAGGCCAAGACCCTCAGTGAGGCGCTGGGCATCATGGCCGGCATGTGCCGTGATGCCCACATCGACCCGCAACTATTCGGTCTGTTCATCGAGGCGGGCATCTATCGCCAATACGCCGAGCAGTTCCTCGCGCCGCAGCAGATCGACCTCGTCGAACCCGACAGCTTGCTCAGCAAGGCCGGCCTCAAAGCCTGACTAACAGTCACTCAAGCGCAGGAACACCTGCGCCAAGGCCTCGATCCCGGCCTGATCCTGCTCGGTAAAGCGGGCCAGCAAGGGGCTGTCCAGATCCAGCACGCCAATCAGGCGCCCGTCCTTGACCAGCGGCACCACCAACTCACTGTTGGATGCGCTGTCACAGGCGATATGCCCGGCGAAGGCATGTACGTCATCCACCCGCTGGGTCTGCAACGTGGCCGCAGCCGCGCCGCACACACCACGCCCGAACGGGATACGCACACAAGCGATCTGCCCCTGGAACGGGCCGAGCACCAGTTCCTCATGCTTATTGAGGTAGAAACCCGCCCAGTTTAGATCATCGAGTTGGTTGAACAGAAACGCCGAGAACTGCGCCGCATTGGCGATGAAATCACGCTCATCGGCCAGCAACGACTCCAGTTGCGCCAGGAGCAAGCTGTAGCCCTCTAGGCCCGCCACGTTTTGCTGCAAATCGATCATGGCTTTTGCTCCAGCAACTTGAGGCCCACCCAATAACGGGCGAACTGGTAGGCGCAACGCCCGTTGCGGTTGCCGCGCCCGGTGGCCCAGCGTACCGCAAGGATGTCCAGCTCCTCATCACGCTGCCAGGCCAGCCCGGCCTTGGCTGCGAGCTCGCCGACCCAGTGTTCGACCACGTTAAGAAAGTGCTCCTGAGTGAAGGGATAGAACGACAGCCACAAACCGAAGCGGTCCGACAGCGCGATCTTGTCTTCCACCGCTTCGTTGGGGTGCAGTTCACCGTCGACCATTTTCCAGTTCTCGTTGTCGCTTTCCTTCTCCGGCACCAAGTGCCGACGGTTGGACGTGGCGTACAACAAGACATTGTCCGGCGCCTGTTCCAGGGAGCCGTCGAGCACGCTCTTGAGCACCCGGTAGTCCCCCTCCCCGGTCTCGAACGACAGGTCATCGCAAAACAACACGAAGCGCTGGGGCAATTTTTGCAGTTGCTCGACCACACGCGGCAGGTCGGCCAGGTGATCGCGCTCGATTTCGATCAGGCGCAAACCGCGCTTGGCATGCTCAGCCAGCAGCGCCCGCACCAGGGATGATTTGCCCGTGCCCCGCGCGCCCCACAGCAAGGCGTGGTTGGCGGGCATGCCGTCGAGGAACTGCTGGGTGTTGCGGCCCAGTTGCTCACATTGCTTATCGACCCCGATCAGGTCGCTCAGGCGCATATCCAGGCTGACCTCCAGCGGCATCAGGTAGCCCGTGCGGCCATCGCGCTGCCAGCGCGCCGCCAGGCACGTCGTCCAGTCGATGGCGTGGCGCGGCGCCGGCAGCAAGGGCTCCAGGCGCGCCAGCACGGCGTCGGCACGTTCAAGAAACGCATTCAATCGAGAATCCACGACTTCTCCTCAAGGCTTGTTTGGACGATTTGTTGTAAAGCCAGGCCCCACGCCCGGCCACTGCGGGCCGTAACGGGATAAACACATAAACGAACTGCGCCGAAAAACAGCGATCATCGGCTATGCTTGCCCAGCGAAGGGAAACGGGACATGGCTCAGCATCCGATGGATATCAAGTTCACCAATCGCCTGTCCTACAAACAGGCCAGGCTCACTGTACTGGTCGGTTTCTTGCTGGGAACCCTGCTCAGCCTGCTGCAAATTGGCATCGATTATGCCAGTGAAGATGCCTCCATCAACCGTGAAATACACGCGCTCCTGGAAATCAGCCACAACCCCGCCTCGCGCATCGCCTACAACATTGACGCCGAACTCGCCCAGGAGCTGACCTTGGGCCTGTTGCGCTCGCCCGCCGTGATCGGCGCCCAGTTGATCGACAACAACGACAGCGTCCTGGCCAGCGTGCGCCGCCCCGGCCAGCAAAGCGGCTACCGGGTCATCAGCGACTTTCTATTCGGCGCCCAGCGCCAGTTCGAGGACCGCCTCTACCTCGACCATATGCCGGGCGAAGCCCTCGGCACTCTGCGCTTGGACATCGACACTTACGCCTTTGGCAGCCGTTTTTTGCGCCGGGCCGAAGTCACCCTGCTCAATGGTTTCGCCCGCAGCCTGATCCTCACGGGCATTCTGCTGGCGTTGTTCTACGTGATGCTGACCAAGCCACTGGTGCGGGTGATCCGTGAACTGAGCCGCAGCGACCCGCGCAACAGCCAGCAGGCCAGGCTGGAGTTCCCCGCCGGCCATGAACATGATGAGATCGGCGTTCTGGTCAAGGTGGCCAACCAGCAGTTCGAGAACATGGCCACCGAAATCCGCCAGCGGCGCAACGCCGAAAATCGCCTCACCGATTACCTGGGGCAACTGGAAAACATCGTTTCGGCTCGCACCATGGAGCTCAAGGCGATCAACAGCCGCCTGAGCCAATCCAATGAAGAACTACAGCACGCCCGCACCACGGCGCTGGAAATGGCCGAGGCGCGGTCAGCGTTCCTGGCCAACATGAGCCATGAAATCCGCACACCGCTCAATGGCCTGCTGGGCATGATCGCCCTGTCCCTGGACAGCCCGCTCAACGCCGAGCAACGCCAGCAACTGGCAATCGCCCACGACTCCGGCAAAGTGCTGGTGGAGTTGCTCAATGACATTCTCGACCTGTCGAAATTCGACGCCGGCCAATTGGAGCTCGAACGCATCCCCTTCGACCTCGGCGCCCTGATCGAAGACACCGCCAACCTGCTCTCGCAGAATGCGGCGCCCAGCGTTGAACTGACCTGCCTGATCGACCCGCAATTCCCCGCCCTGGTGCTGGGCGACCCGACGCGGGTGCGCCAAATCGTCAGCAACCTGCTGTCCAACGCCCTCAAGTTCACCCGCTTCGGCCGTGTCGACGTGCGCCTCAAACAGGTGGCGGACGGGGTCAGGATCGAGGTCTGCGACACCGGCATCGGCATTGCCCAGGACGCCCAGGTGAAGATCTTCCAGCCTTTCACCCAGGCCGGCGCCGGCATTACCCGCCAGTTCGGCGGCACCGGTTTGGGCCTGGCGCTGACCTATAACCTCTGCGAAGCCATGCAGGGCCGGCTGATAATCAGCTCCGAAGCGGGTTTTGGCAGCCAGTTCTGTGCCGAGTTGCCCTTGCCTTGCCATACACCTGCCGTCACGCCCCAACCCTTGCGCGGTTGCATCGTCGCTCTGACCACGGCCGACAGTGGCCTGGCCGAGTTGCTGAACAGCCTGCTGCCCGGTTGGGGCCTGGACTACCATCGGCGCAACCTCGACGATTCGTTGGCCAACCTCGACCCCGACTTGCTCATCAGCGATTGCCCGCAGTGCCTGTTCGGCCTGCGTCCGGGCCTCGCGGCGCCGATCCTGCTGGTCACCGCCTATGGCAATTTCCTGCCCAGCGAAGAAGCCAGCGCCCTGGCGCCACTGCAACAGCAGGCGCGGCCTTTGGCTCGTACGGCGCTGTACCAGACCTTGCGCCGCACTCTGCAAGTCGAAACCAACGTTATTGACGATGCCCAGCTCGCCACGCCGGCCCTGCAAGGCCGCGGGCGCATCCTTCTGGTGGAGGACAACCCGGTCAATCAACTGGTGGCCAAGGGCATGCTGGGTAAGCTCGGCTGCGAGGTCAGCGTCGCGGCCCATGGCGGCGAAGCCCTTGGCCTGCTGGAGCAAGGCTCCTTCGAGTTGGTGCTGATGGACTGCAACATGCCGGTGATGGATGGCTACGAGGCGAGCCGGCAGATTCGCCAGAGCGGGCGCTGGCCCGACCTGCCCATCGTTGCTCTCACAGCCAACGCCATGCCCGAGGAGCGCGAGCGTTGCCGTGCGGCCGGCATGGACGATTACCTGGCCAAGCCGTTTCGCCGCGAAGAACTGGCGGCCCTGCTCGACCGCTGGGTGCCACTCATGACAAAGCCTTGAGCTGACCCAGCAACTGATCCAGGCCTTCGCGCAAGGCCCCCAAGCCATCCAGATCCACGCCGCTATCGCACAACAGCCGTGCCTTGAGCGGTGCCACCGCATCGCGCAACGCCAGCCCTGGTGCGGCCAGACTCAAATGCACTTCCCGTTCATCCCGCGCCGAACGCTGGCGCTGCACCAACGCCATCTGCTCCAGACGCTTGAGCAACGGCGTCAGCGTCCCGGAATCCAGGCTCAGGCGCTCGCCCAGGGCCTTAACCGTCGGCTGCTCGGGCGGTGCGTCATGCCACTCCCACAGCACCAGCATCACCAGGTATTGCGGGTAAGTCAGGCCCAAGCGGTCGAGCATGGGCTTGTAGCCACGGATCACCGCCCGCGATGCGGCGTACAGCTTGAAGCACAACTGACTGTCGAGTTGGAGCGAATTGGCTGACAGGTCCTTCATTTGAGCAAGGCTTCTATCTCGCCGGCCAACTCCTGGGGCTTGGTGGTCGGCGCGAAGCGCTTGACCCGTTGCCCGTCCTTACCGATCAGAAACTTGGTGAAATTCCACTTGATGCCCTGGGAGCCCAACAACCCCGGTGCGCGCTTCTTTAATTGCACGAACAGCGGATGGGCCCCGGCGCCGTTGACTTCAATCTTCTTGAACAACGGGAAAGTGACGCCGAAATTGAGTTCGCAGAATTGCGAGATAGCGCCTTCATCCCCCGGTTCCTGCTTGCCGAACTGGTTGCAGGGAAAGCCCAGCACCACCAGGCCTTGGTCCTTGTAGGTCTGCCAGAGCTCTTCGAGGCCCTTGTACTGCGGGGTGAAACCGCACTTGCTCGCGGTGTTGACCACCAACACGGCTTTCCCGGCGAAGTCCGCCAGGGTCTTTTGCTCGCCGTTGAGGGTGGTGCAAGGAATTTGCAGCAGTTTGTCGGTCATGGTTCAGGCGCTCCATAGCGGAAAGAACGACAACCATAACGAGCAATTCAATTGCATACAATTGAATTACTCAAAAAACAGCCCGCGAAGGGCTGCTTTCACTCAGGGCTGTGTCAGACGCGCGGCACCAGGTCCAGGCACACCGAGTTGATGCAATAACGTAAACCGGTGGGCGCCGGACCGTCGGGAAACACATGCCCCAGGTGCGCATCACAGTGGCTGCACACCACTTCGGTGCGAATCATGCCGTGGCTGACGTCGCGGATCTCGGTCATGGCGTTTTCGCCTATCGGCTCGTAGAAACTGGGCCAACCGCAGCCAGAATCGAATTTGGCCTGGGAATCGAACAGCGGTTCATTGCAGCAAATGCAGTGATACACGCCATCAACCTTGGAGTCGTTGTACTTGCCCGAAAACGGCCGCTCAGTGCCCTTCAGGCGGCATACGTTGTACTGCTCGGGGTCGAGCATGGCACGCCATTCTTCAAGGGTTTTCTCAAGCTTTGTCATCGTCTTACCTCTGTGGCTCAAAAAGCCTGATCTGTATCTTTTCCACGGATCAGGCGGCACGTATGATTGCGCCTCGTCAGACGCCAGTCTGGCAGCCGTGTCACGTGCATTCAAGCCGCTACGCCGGCCACAGGCCTGTGTGAGCACGCAGGATTCCCAGCCCGCAAGCACCGCGCTGCGCCTGGATCGTTCATTTTCGGGAACACATCGCCATGCAGGTCAGCAAATCGAACAAGCTCGCCAACGTCTGCTATGACATTCGCGGCCCAGTGCTCAAGCACGCCAAACGCCTGGAAGAGGAAGGCCATCGCATCCTCAAGCTGAACATCGGCAACCCGGCGCCTTTTGGTTTCGAAGCACCCGATGAAATCCTTCAGGACGTCATCCGCAACCTGCCCACAGCCCAGGGCTACAGCGACTCCAAGGGCCTGTTCAGTGCCCGCAAGGCCGTGATGCAGTACTACCAGCAAATGCACGTGGAAGGCGTCGGCATCGAGGACATCTATCTGGGCAACGGGGTGTCCGAGCTGATCGTGATGGCCATGCAGGCCTTGCTCAACAATGGCGACGAAGTCCTCGTCCCGGCCCCCGACTACCCGCTCTGGACCGCTGCCGTCACCCTGGCCGGCGGCAACCCGGTGCACTACCTGTGCGACGAGCAGGCCAACTGGTGGCCGGACCTGGCTGACATCAAGGCCAAGATCACGCCGAACACCAAGGCCCTGGTCATCATCAACCCGAACAACCCCACCGGCGCCGTGTACTCCAAGGAAGTGCTGCTGGGCATGCTGGAATTGGCCCGCCAGCACAACCTGGTGGTGTTTTCCGATGAGATCTACGACAAGATTCTCTATGACGACGCCGTGCACATTTGCACCGCCTCCCTGGCGCCAGACCTGCTGTGCCTGACCTTCAACGGTCTCTCAAAATCCTATCGGGTTGCCGGCTTCCGCTCCGGCTGGGTGGCGATTTCCGGCCCCAAGCACAACGCCCAAAGCTACATAGAGGGCATCGACATGCTGGCCAACATGCGCCTATGTGCCAACGTGCCAAGCCAACATGCGATCCAGACCGCCCTGGGCGGCTACCAGAGCATCAACGACCTGGTACTGCCCGCTGGGCGCCTGCTGGAACAGCGCAACCGTACCTGGGAACTGCTCAACGATATCCCCGGCGTCAGCTGCGTCAAACCGATGGGCGCGCTCTACGCCTTCCCACGGATCGACCCGAAAGTCTGTCCGATCCTTAACGATGAGAAGTTCGTCCTCGACCTGCTGCTCTCGGAAAAACTCCTGGTAGTTCAGGGCACGGCCTTCAACTGGCCATGGCCCGATCACTTCCGTGTCGTGACCCTGCCACGGGTCGACGACCTGGAGCAGGCGATTGGTCGGATCGGAAACTTCCTCAAGTCCTACCGCCAGTAAGTCCGTTGCGCTGTACGGCTTAAGCAAAGTCGTACAGCGAGCCATTCAGCAACACATCTTTGCCATTGCTCGCCTCATGCCATCCCAGGCTTCCATTTTAGAGACCTGAGAACCCGCATACCCAACGGCAGCAGGACCTTCGCGGAGAAAAAAAGATCAGACTAACCGGTGCA
This sequence comes from Pseudomonas sp. MF08817, assembly GCF_059862705.1. Lineage (NCBI taxonomy): Bacteria > Pseudomonadati > Pseudomonadota > Gammaproteobacteria > Pseudomonadales > Pseudomonadaceae > Pseudomonas > Pseudomonas sp. MF08817. The sequence goes on along the minus strand of NZ_JCBCUY010000002.1, from coordinate 282,527 downwards.
TCTCGCGGGAAATACCCTACAGGCGGCTAAAAATCCACTGTAAGACACAGTTTGAAATAGTCACCCGGTTGAATAGCCCGGTGCAGCACCTTATATACCCCGCAGTACGCTACGTCTTTAGCATGAGGAGAGTTCTACAACCATGATGCGCATTCTGCTGTTTTTGGCCACTAACCTGGCGGTCGTGCTGATTGCCAGCATCACCCTGAGCCTTTTCGGCTTCAACGGGTTCATGGCGGCCAACGGGGTTGACCTGAACCTCAATCAGCTGCTGATCTTCTGTGCGGTCTTCGGTTTTGCCGGCTCCCTGTTTTCGCTGTTCATCTCCAAGTGGATGGCGAAGATGAGTACCAGCACCCAGATCATCAGCCAGCCGCGCACTCGCCATGAACAATGGTTGTTGCAGACTGTCGAGCAACTGTCCCGCGAAGCCGGCATCAAGATGCCCGAAGTCGGGATCTTTCCGGCCTACGAGGCCAACGCCTTCGCTACAGGCTGGAACAAGAACGACGCACTGGTCGCCGTAAGCCAGGGCCTGCTGGAGCGCTTTTCCCCGGATGAAGTCAAAGCCGTGCTGGCCCATGAAATCGGCCACGTCGCCAACGGTGACATGGTCACCCTGGCACTGGTGCAAGGCGTGGTGAACACCTTCGTGATGTTCTTTGCGCGGATCATCGGCAACTTCGTCGACAAGGTGATCTTCAAGAACGAAGAAGGCCAGGGCATCGCCTACTACGTAGCGACCATCTTCGCCGAACTGGTACTGGGCTTTCTGGCCAGCTCCATCGTCATGTGGTTCTCGCGCAAACGCGAGTTCCGCGCCGACGAAGCCGGCGCCCGGCTGGCCGGCACCAACGCGATGATCGGTGCGCTGCAACGCCTGCGCTCGGAACAGGGTTTGCCCGTGCACATGCCCGACACCCTGAATGCCTTCGGCATCAATGGTGGTGTCAAGCAAGGCCTGGCTCGCATGTTCATGAGCCACCCACCGCTGGAAGAGCGTATCGACGCTCTGCGTCGCCGCGGCTAACAACCAAACAAAAAGGGGTGACTGTGTCACCCCTTTTTGTTTGCCCGTGGCTCAGCGTTTGCTCAACTGATAAACCCGCTCATCCAAGCGCGTGACGCCACCCTTGAGGAACTTCCAACTCTCACCCAGGATGTCTTTCTCGTACCCGATCCGCAGTTGCCAATCTGCCCCGAACAGCTGCTGGACCTCTGGGTCAGTGACCGCAAACGGCGGCCCGTTCATCTGCGACTGATCGTAATCGAGGGTAATTAGTAACCCTTTACAGCCGTCCTTGAGGATGCGTTCCAGGTGCTGGGCATACTGCTCGCGCATCGGCTCAGGCAACGCGATCAGCGCAGCCCGATCATAAAAAGCCGCACACTCAGCAACATCCTCGGCACTCAAGGCGAAAAAATCCCCACACCACACCTCCAACGTTCCGGCCTGATAGACACGGAAAGCACCACGCTGGGAGAGCTGTGGTTCCACCTGTTGTTCCGCGAAAAAGTCCTCCACTGCCTTGGCCGACAGCTCCACCCCCAGCACCCGATACCCCTGCCCCGCAAGCCAGCCCATATCCAGGCTTTTTCCGCACAACGGCACCAGCACCTGGCTGCCCGGAGCCAACCCCAAACCAGGCCAGAATTGCGGCAAGTAAGGGTTCACTTCGGGTAAGTGGAAACCAATCTGGTCGCGCTCCCAGCGCTTGTGCCAAAACTCTGGCTGCATAAACACCTCTGATAAATCGATCAAAAAGCGCTAAAACTTATATTAGATTTAGATCAATGATCTGGCTGAAGATGGCGTCATCTTAACGCTCAGGACCGTCTTATGCTTCCCAGCCTGTTTATCTCACACGGCTCGCCCATGCTGGCACTTGAACCCGGCGCCAGCGGCCCGGCCCTGGCCCGATTGGCCGCCGAGCTGGAGCGGCCCAAGGCCATAGTGGTGGTGTCCGCCCACTGGGAAAGCCAGGGCCTGCGGGTCAGCAGCCATCCGCACCCCAAAACCTGGCACGACTTTGGCGGCTTCCCCGCCGGCCTGTACGCCGTGCAATACCCCGCCCCCGGCCAACCCGAATTGGCTGGCGAAGTCGCCGGGTTATTGCACGCCGCCGGCCTGCCGGCGGAATTGGACGCCCAACGGCCGTTCGACCACGGCGCTTGGGTGCCGCTTTCGCTGATGTACCCGCGCGCCGACATACCGGTGGTGCAGGTGTCGTTGCCCAGCCATCTGGGCCCGGCTCTGCAAACCCGCGTTGGCCGCGCCCTGGCGGACCTGAGGGCGCAAGGCGTGTTGTTGATCGGTTCTGGCAGCATCACCCACAACCTGGGCGAGCTGGACTGGCGCGCCGGCCCCGAGACCATCACACCCTGGGCCCGGGAGTTTCGCGACTGGATTGTGGACAAACTCCAGGCCGGCAATGACGCCGCCCTCGACGACTATCGTCGCCAGGCCCCCAACGCCGCGCGCAACCACCCCAGCGACGAGCACCTGCTGCCGCTGTACTTCGCCCGAGGTGCCGGCGGGACCTTCGGCATCGTCCACCAGGGCTTCACCCTTGGTGCGCTGGGCATGGACATCTACCGGTTCGACTGAGCCGCAGCCGCCCAGACGAAACGCCAGGCATAAAAAATCCCCGAACCAGTCGGGGATTTTTCATGTGCGATCAATCAACCCGCAAGCGGATCAATCTTCGCGATAGCGACGCAGTTTGAGCTGCTTACCGGCAACGCGAGTGTCTTTCAGTTTGGTCAGCAACTTCTCCAGACCATCTTCCGGCAACTCGACCAGGCTGAAGCTATCACGCACTTGGATACGACCGATCGCTTCGCGCGCCAGGCCACCCTCGTTGAGGATAGCGCCCAGCAGGTTCTTGGCGGCGATGCCATCACGCGCGCCCAACGCGGTGCGGCAACGGGCACGACCTTCGGCCAGTGGAACCGGAGCGCGGCGCTCGCGATCACCACGGTCCGGACGGTCGCCGGTACGCTCAGGACGATCGCCACGGGGTGCGTTGTTCGGCACCAGTGGGCGTTCTTTCTCGATGGCCGCCAGGGTCAGGGCTTGACCGTTGGTGGCCTTGCGCAGCAAAGCTGCGGCAAGTGCGCGCGGGGTGCAACCGATGTCGGCGGTCAGGCGATCGAGCAGATCGCCGTGGGTCGATTCGGCGTCAGCCACCAGCGGCGACAGGCTGTTGGTCAGCTTCTTGATGCGCGCATCGAGCACAGCCTGGGCGTCTGGCAGGCGAACTTCGGCAACTTTCTGCCCGGTCACGCGCTCGATCACTTGCAGCATGCGGCGCTCGCGTGGCGTCACCAGCAGCAGCGCACGACCTTCGCGACCGGCACGGCCGGTACGGCCAATACGGTGCACGTAGGACTCAGGGTCGTAAGGCATGTCCACGTTGAACACGTGAGTGATACGCGGAACGTCCAGGCCACGGGCGGCAACGTCGGTCGCCACAACGATGTCCAAACGGCCATCCTTGAGGGATTCGATCACGCGCTCACGCTGGTTCTGGGCAATGTCACCGTTCAGCGCAGCGGCTTTGTAGCCTTTGGCTTCCAGGGCGCTGGCCAGGTCCAGGGTTGCTTGTTTGGTGCGCACGAACATGATGAGGGCGTCGAAGTCTTCGACTTCCAGCAGGCTCAATACAGCCGAGGTCTTCTGGTCAGCGTGAACCAGCAGGTGTGCCTGCTCGATCGCGGTAACGGTCTGGGTCTTGGTCTGGATCTTCACGTGCTGCGGATCGCGCAGGTGGCGCTCGGCGATGGCACGGATCGACTGTGGCAGGGTCGCCGAGAACAGTACGGTTTGGCGGCTGGCGGGCAGGGCTTTGAAGATGACTTCCAGGTCATCCATGAAGCCCAGCTTGAGCATTTCGTCAGCTTCGTCCAGAACCAGGTGGTTCACGGTCGCCAGCACTTTTTCGTCGCGACGCAGGTGGTCGCACAGGCGGCCCGGGGTGGCGACGACGATTTGTGCGCCGTTGCGGATGGCTTTGAGTTGCGGGCCCATGGGCGCGCCACCGTAGACAGCCACGACGGTAACGCCCGGCATTTGCTTGGCGTAGGTTTCAAAAGCGGTTGCTACTTGCAGCGCCAACTCACGGGTTGGCGCCAGGATCAGGGCTTGCGGTTCGCGCTTAGCAGGATCGATGCGGTGCAGGATCGGCAGGGCGAACGCGGCAGTTTTACCCGTACCGGTTTGCGCCTGACCAATCATGTCGTGACCGGCCATGATGATCGGGATCGATTGCTGCTGAATAGCCGAAGGTTCTTCGTAGCCGGTTGCGATGACGGCGGCGAGAATGTTCGGATTAAGATTAAAAGCGGCGAAGCCGCCGGTTTCCTGGGTCATGGGTCTGCCTCTAAGTGCATCCGCAAAGACCCATGCTCCAAAGCTGCGCATGCCGTGTAAGACTCAAGAGTCGCCCTGGCTGCTTTGTCGGCGGGGATTTGCGAAAACGAATGAATGAAAGGATCGTCAAGGAAGAGTCCGTTTGTACGGACGTGCAGCCGAAGCTGACTTCGGGGAATTGCGCTACCTGAACGCGGCCTGGCTAAAGGCCGGCGCGCACTATACCGGAATTCACCAAAAAAGGGAGTTTTTTTTAATGCCCAAGCCGAGCGCAGGCCTTGATGTCGCGGGCTTTGCCCATTCCCGTGCCAAGGTCGACGCTCTAAAAGCCTGAGCCTGCCAGGTGAGAGGCTTAAACGTTTCATCGCTGCGCCCCTGTGCCGCGGACAACCGTCATCACTCAAGCCGGCGTCCGGGGCTGTTCAAGGGGCGCTGGCCCACGATCAGGTCGCGGGGCGGATCGCCTTGATAAGCGCCTGCAGCGAATAGCCCAGGCGGGGTGCCAGCGCCTCGGCCCGGGCAGTCAGGGCAGGCAGGTCCAGCTCCTGCTCCAGGTCGGCGGGCACGATCAGGATCACGTTGCCCTCCTTCACCGGCAGTTCCCAGTAATGTCGGTGGTAAAGGCCGCGCAGCAACGCCGCGCCCAGGGGTTTGCCGTCATCCGTGGCCCATTGGTTGATGACCAGCCAACCGCCCGGGTTCAGGCGTTTCTGGCAGTCGGTCAGAAAACCCCAGGCCAGATGCCCTACACCGGGGCCGACATCGGTATAGAGGTCGACGAAAATCAGGTCGGCGGATTCGGCGCTGGCCAGCAGCTCCAGGGCATCGCCCACGCGGATATACAGGCGCGGGTCGTCGTCCAGCCCCAGGTACTCGATGGCCAGGCGTGGCACGTCGGGGCGCAGCTCGATGGCTTCGACATCTTCCAGGGGCAGGAACTTGAGGCAGGCCTGGGTCAGCGTGCCGGCGCCCAACCCCAGGAACAGCGCGCTTTCCGGCGCCTCGTGGCACAGCGCGCCAATCAGCATGGCGCGGGTGTAGTCGTACTCCAGCCAGCTCGGGTCGGCGGTGAACACGCAACTCTGCTCGATGGCATCGCCAAACTCGAGAAAGCGGTAGTCCGCCACTTCCAGCACGCGAATCACGCCGTACTCGTCCTGCACCTCGGCGAGCAAATGCTCGACGCGCTCCTCAGTCATTTCGTCTCCTGATCGCCGCCGGGCCCGGCGACGCAATAAACTGCCGGTTGAACGCGGCAAAGGCGCGATTGTGGGCGAAGCGGCGCGCACAGGTCACGTACTAATTGCTGATAACATGCCGCTCCCACCGTAAAACACTAGAGCCTGCGATGAGCCAACCCTGGAGTCCCGATAGCTGGCGTGCCCTGCCGATCCAGCAACAACCCCACTACCCCGACGCGGCGCATTTGCTGCGGGTCGAGCAAAGCCTGGCCAGTTACCCGCCGCTGGTGTTTGCCGGTGAGGCCCGGGAGTTGCGCCGCCAGTTTGCCGAAGTGACCCAGGGCCGCGCGTTCCTGCTGCAGGGCGGTGATTGCGCCGAAAGCTTTGCCGAGTTCTCGGCGGCAAAAATCCGCGACACCTTCAAGGTGCTGCTGCAAATGGCGATTGTCATGACCTTTGCCGCCGGTTGCCCGGTGGTCAAGGTCGGGCGCATGGCCGGGCAATTTGCCAAGCCGCGTTCAGCCAATGACGAAACCCTCGCCGGCGTGACCCTGCCGGCCTACCGTGGCGATATCGTCAACGGCATCGGTTTCGACGAAAAAAGCCGCGTGCCGGACCCGGAACGCCTGCTCCAGGCCTATCACCAATCCACCGCCACCCTGAACCTGCTGCGCGCGTTCGCCCAGGGCGGGTTTGCCGACCTGCACCAAGTGCACAAGTGGAACCTGGATTTCATCGCCAACTCGGCCCTGGCCGAAAAGTACAGCCATTTGGCCAACCGCATCGACGAGACGCTGGCCTTTATGCGCGCCTGCGGCATGGACAGCTCGCCGCAACTGCGCGAAACCAGTTTCTTCACCGCCCATGAGGCCCTGCTGCTCAATTACGAAGAAGCCTTCGTGCGCCGCGACAGCCTGACCAACGACTACTACGACTGCTCGGCCCACATGCTGTGGATCGGCGACCGCACCCGCCAACTGGACGGTGCCCATGTCGAGTTCCTGCGCGGGGTGAACAACCCCATCGGGGTCAAGGTCGGCCCGAGCATGAACACCGACGACCTGATCCGCCTGATCGACACCCTCAACCCGGACAACGACCCCGGGCGCCTGAACCTGATCGCGCGCATGGGCGCCAGCAAGGTGGGCGACCACTTGCCACAGCTGATTCGCGCCGTGGAACGCGAAGGCAAGCAGGTGCTGTGGAGCTGCGACCCGATGCACGGCAATACCATCAAGGCCAGCAGCGGCTACAAGACCCGCGATTTTGCGCAGATCCTCGGCGAAGTGAAGCAGTTCTTCCAGGTTCACCAAGCCGAGGGCAGCTATGCCGGCGGCATTCATATCGAGATGACCGGGCAGAACGTCACCGAGTGCATCGGCGGCGCCCGGCCAATCACCGAGGATGGCTTGTCGGATCGCTACCACACCCACTGCGACCCACGGATGAACGCCGACCAATCCCTAGAACTGGCCTTCCTGATCGCCGAAACCCTCAAGCAAGTCAAACGCTGAGCCCCGCCTAGACAGGGTCAGCGGCCCAAAGGGTCGCGCCAGCACGGGTCTGCCGTGCTGGCGCGCACATCCGCCGGGTTCAGGCCGATATCCCGGAGCGCGTCATCGCTGAGCCCCGCCAACAGCCGCCGCTCTCGGCGCACCTCGCGCCAGCGGCCGAGCCGTTGCAGCAGCGGGCGCCACGGCGCCTGGGTCACTACCAAAAAGCCGCGTTGAGCTTTCATCATCCTGTTCTCCAATGGGGATGACGGCAGTCTGTTATCAGGGCTAAGATCAATCAAACGAATGTTTCTGATGCAATACATCTCAGAGATTGATTAATGAGCCACTACCCCAGTATCGACACCGAAGTCCTGCGCACCTTTGTCGCCATCGCCGACCAGGGCGGGTTCACCCGCGCCGGGGAGGTAGTCAACCGCACCCAATCGGCGGTCAGCATGCAGATGAAGCGCCTGGAAGAGGACGTGCTGCAACGCCAGCTCTTCCAGCGCGACGGGCGCCAGGTGCGGCTCACTCCCGAAGGCCAGATTCTGCTGGGCTATGCGCGGCGCATCCTCAAGCTGCACAGCGAAGTGTTCAACACCCTGCGCGAGCCGCACATGGTCGGCACCGTGCGCATCGGTACACCGGACGACTACGTGATGCGGTTTCTGCCGGGCATCCTGTCGCGCTTCGCCCAGGCCTATCCGCTGATCCAGATCGAAATGCACTGCGAGGCCTCCAGCATCCTGATGCAACGCCAGGACCTGGACCTGACCGTCATCACCCGCAAACCCGGCGAGGAAATCGGCCAATTACTGCGCCACGAACGCCTGGTGTGGGCCGCCGCGCCGGGGTTCTGCCTGGAGGAACACACCGTGCTGCCCCTGGCCATGCCCGGCCCGGAGTTCTTTTGCACCCAATGGGCGTGCAAAGCGCTGGAGGGTTGCGGCCGGGATTTTCGCCTGGCTTACCACAGCTCCAGCGTGGCGGCGATTATGGCGGTGGTCAGCGCCAGCCTGGCGGTCACCGCCCATATGGGCAGCCTGGTCACCGATGACCTGCGGGTGCTGGGCGCCGCCGATGGCATGCCGGAACTGCCCGCCGCCAGCATCATGTTGTTGCGCCATCCGCAAAAAAACTCGCCCATCACCGAATGCCTGGCCGAGCACATCGTCGAAGGCTTCAGACTTTAAAAGCCAGCATCACCGCGCAGACCACCAGAAAACCGCAGAACAACCCACGCAGCAGGCGCTCCGGCAAGGCGTGGGCGATCTTCACCCCCCAACTGATGCTCAGCAGGCCACCGATGGCCAACGGCACGCCAACTCCCCAGTTGACCTGCTGGTGCAGGGCGTAGGTCACCAGGGTCACGCCGGTGCTCGGCAGCGCCAGGGCCAGTGACAAGCCCTGCGCCACCACCTGGGTGGTGCCGAACAGGCTGGTCAGCACGGGCGTTGCCACCACCGCGCCGCCCACGCCGAACAAGCCGCCCATCGACCCCGAAGCGGCCCCCAGCACACCGAGCCAAGGCCAGCCATAGCGCATCTGCGCCGAGGGCGCGGCCGTGCGGGTGAACATGCGCGCCAGGTTGTACACCGATAGGGCTATCAGGAACGCCACAAAGCCCAGGCGCATCAACCGCGCGTCCAGGCCCACCGCCCAGATCGAACCCAGCCAGGCAAAACAAAAACCCATGCTCGCCAACGGCAAGACATGGCGCAGCTCGATGCGGTTGCGCTGGTGGTAACGCCACAAGGCCAGCATCACGTTGGGCACCACCATCACCAGCGCCGTGCCCTGGGCGATCTGCTGGTCCAGGCCGAACAACACGCCCAGCACCGGGATCGCGATCAAACCGCCGCCAATGCCGAACAACCCGCCCACGGTGCCCAACGCCGCACCCAGGGCCAGATACATCGCTAACTCAATCACAGGCCACTCCTCACAAGGTGCCCGCATGCTACGCAACCTGGCCTAGCCTGGAAACGCACAGCAACGCACAATGGCTATGCGCTATCCGCACAAGCGAGCCCCTCCGTGAATCCAAACCTACTCACCGACCAACTCGGCCTGTTTCTCGACGTACTGGAAACCGGCAGTTTTTCCGCCGCCTCGCGCCGCCACCCCTTGACCCCATCGGCCGTGGCCCGGCGTATCGACAGCCTGGAAAGCGCCCTGGGCAGCCAGTTGTTCATCCGCAGCACCCACGCCGTGCGCGCCACGCCCGCCGGCTTGGCCTTTGCCGAGCGGGCACGGCGTATCGTCAGCGAATTGCGCCTGGCCCGCGCCGAAGCGGTATCCCTGAGCACTGCCCCGCAAGGCCTGATCCGCATCGACGCCCCTGCCGCGTTCGGCCGCCGCCATTTGGCACCGGTAATCGCGGATTTTTTGCTGGCCTACCCGGGGCTGGATGTGCAGTTGCACCTGATCGACAGCTTTGTCGACATGCAGGGTGCGCACTTGGGCAAGGTCGACCTGGTGCTGCGCGCCGGGCTTATGGCCGACACGCGGCTGGTGGCTACCCCGCTGGCGAGCATGGTGCGCATCGCCTGCGCCAGCCCGGCCTACCTCAAGCGGCGCGGCACGCCCACCCACCCCGGCGAACTGGGCGACCACGATGGCCTCGATTGGGATGGTTTGGCGCCGCCCTTCGCCTGGCGTTTTACGGTGGACGGTCAGCAGCAGGCTCATCGCCCACAGCGGGTGCGCATGAGCAGCAACAACGCCGAAGCCTTGGTGGACGGTGCTCTCGCCGGGCTGGGCATCGCGCACCTGCCCACCTGGCTGATAAGCCAATACCTGCTGCGCGGCGAACTGCTGCCGCTGTTCTGCGACGACGGCTTGCCCCGGCCCGAAGCCAGCGGCATCTACGCCCTGCGCCTGGAGCAGCAGGCCAACTCCCGCAGCCGCTTGCTGCTGGAATACCTCAAGAGCCGCTTCAGCCCGATGCCGCCCTGGGACCTGGCCCTGCAAAGCGACCTGCGCTGGCGCCAAAACTCGGGGCAATGACGAAAAAACCGCCACAAAAAAGCCGCAAAGCCCTCTAGAACGGACTTCGCGGCTGTCGTGGCTTCAGCCCAGCAGATGCCGCAGGCTATCGGCCAGCAGCGGGTACAAGGACATCACCAGCAGCAGCGCCATGCCCCAGTTGAATAGCCGCAACCAACGAGGCTCGCGCAGCACATTGCGCAACAGCGTACCGCACACCACCCACATGCCCACGCTGGGCAGGTTTATCAGGGCAAACACGGCAGCAATCACCACCACATTAGTGAAGTAACCCTGCAACGGGGTGTAGGTGCTGATAGCGCCAATGGCCATGATCCACGCCTTGGGGTTGACCCACTGGAACGCCGCCGCCCCCAGGTAACTGATGGGTTTACCCTCGCTCCGCTCGCCCTCTGACACCGGGCCGCTGTGGGCGATTTTCCACGCCAGGTACAACAGATACGCCGCGCCGACATAGCGCAGTACGTTGTAGACCAGGGGATAAGTCTCGAACACAGCACCCAAGCCAAAGCCAACCGCCAGCACCAGGATGAAAAAACCGCAGGTGATACCGAGCATATGGGGGATTGTGCGGTGGAAGCCGAAATTCACCCCTGACGCCAGCAGCATGGTGTTGTTCGGCCCGGGGGTGATCGATGTCACCAAGGCAAACAGGGCGAAGCCCAACAGCAAGTCCAGCGAGAGCGTCATGGTGCAATTCCATCAAGGTCGTTCAGGCCTCGACCCTATCGGAGCACCGCGGTGAAACCCACGCACAGTTGCACAAAACTTGCGGCAGTACAGTTAGCTCAGCTGGGGCGACTGCGTAAAACTGCACTACGATCGGCATTCATCTCGCCCTGGCGATCGAAACCCAAGTGCGGCGCCGCCGGTTTGAGCAACTCGGCCCGTTTGCGCTGGTACTCGTCAAAAGACAAACCACGGCGGTTCAGGGCCTCGAGCGCCAGCTCCTGGCTTTCCTGCACAGTGAACGGCCGCGCCTGCGGGCCTGGCGGCGTCGCGCAACCGGCCAATGACACGGTGCCAAGCAGCGAAAGGGCAAGCGCAAAACGGTTCATCACAGACTCCTGGCAATCGCAGTGAAGCAATGGCCATAGGCTACGCCTGTGGGGCAACCGACAAAAATCAACCTTCTCGATAGTGGCTATTGGCATGTGCAGCAGGGTCGCCACACATCACCTGTGGATAAACCGTCGCGTGCACTAGGTTGCAGTGCAGGGCGTCATCGTGGCTGCGTTCGATACTGCGCAGCACCTGGAAGGAGCCGAAAGTGACAGCCTTGGCGTGATAGGCGCGGATCAGTTGCCAAAAATCCTCCTCCCCGCGCTCAAACCGCACGAACGCTGCCTCTCCCGCCTCGCGGGATTCCCATTGCAGGTAATTGAGCACCCGGCGCCCATCCTCACTGGCCTGCACGCTGGCGTTGAGAAAACCACCGTACCCCTGGGCCAGATGTTCGGATTGCTCGGCCAGGGCGCTGACCAGCCCTTGCAGTTGATGGGGTTCGATCTCGAATTCGATCAGTTGGGTGAAGCTGCGGTTGTTCTCTGATACGTGCATGAACCGTTCCCTCGCGACATGGAAGCCAGACCTTGCGATCTGAAGGCCTGCAGGGTAAAACCTCTACCTAAGTCAAGGTCAAGCGGCAAAACCACATGATTACCAAAGAAATGCTGCACAAGGAATTGAGCGTCGGCCAACTCTCTGCCCGCAGTGGCGTGGCGGTGACCGCCCTGCACTTCTACGAGGCCAAGGGCCTTATCAAGAGCAACCGCAACCAAGGCAACCAGCGCCGCTACCCGCGCGAAGTGCTGCGGCGGGTGGCACTCATCAAGATCGCCCAACGCCTGGGCATTCCCCTGGCGACCATTCACGATGCCTTGCACGCACTGCCTGATGGCCGCGCCCCGACAGCGGCGGACTGGAAGAACCTGTCTGCCCAGTGGCGCAACGACCTGGACGAGCGCATCAACAAACTGGTGTGGCTGCGCGACCAGCTCAACGGCTGCATGGGCTGCGGCTGCTTGTCCATGGAGGCCTGCCCACTGCGCAATTTCGGCGATGTGCTGGGCGAGCAAGGCCCCGGGGCGCATTTGCTGGAACCGAGCGAGCGTGGGAAATCCCGCTAACCGACGTGCTCCCCGTCGGCTGAAACCTGGTGACGGATGCCCGCGCCTATAGTGAAAACGTTGCACAACCATGAAGGTTCACCCCCATCCCCCACCAAAAGGAGAACGGCCATGAATGTCAAACCCATCCCCGAGGGCTATCACAGCATCACGCCTTACTTGGGCATCAAGGCTGCCGCCAAAGCCATAGAGTTTTATAAAGAAGCCTTCGGCGCCAACGAAATCATGCGCCTGGACATGCCCAACGGTGACGTCGGCCACGCCGAACTGCGCATCGGCGACAGCGCCATCATGCTTGCCACCCCGTGCTCCGAATCAGGCCTGGGCGGCCCCGACGCCTTGCAGGGTACGTCGGTGGGCCTGCATTTGTACGTCAATGACGTTGACAGCCAGTTCGCCCGCGCGCTCAAGGCCGGGGCCACGGCGATTGCCGAGGTCAAGGATCAGTTCTACGGCGACCGCAGCGGCGCGCTCAGAGACCCTTTCGGCCATGTGTGGTTCATCTCCACCCACAAGGAAGACCTGAGCCCCGAAGAAATCGGACGGCGGGCGCAGGAGCTGTTCAAACAGGGCTAAACAACCTGTGTGCAGGTTTGTGTGGGAGCGGGCCTGGTTCGCGCGGCGATCCGACGATGGCGATTTCAGCCGACATTCAGGCTGAATTTGCCATTGCTATCGCGAGCAAATCCGCTCCCACAGGGGTGCTTCTTTTATCCCCTCAATTACCGGGCAATCGCCGCGTCGGCCGACAACTTGCCCGCGCCTTCAAACAACACTGCGATCGTGCCGCCCAACAGCGCCAGGGCGAATTCATAACCGTTGTTGGCCATGAACAGGCCGTGGCTGATGTGCACCGAGAAAATCGCCACCAACAGGGTGAACGACAGGCCCAACGCCGCAGGACGCGCCAACAGGCCAATAATCAGGGCCAAGCCGGCGAAGAACTCGGTACCGCCGGCCAGCGATGCCATCAGGTAGCCCGGCGCCAGGCCGATACTTTCCATCCACTGCGCCGTGCCGGCCAAGCCGCCGCCGCCAAACCAGCCAAAAAGTTTCTGCGAGCCGTGGGCAGCGAAGATGATGCCGACAAAGATGCGCAGGACCGTCAGGCCATAACCTGCGCGAGTGAACAGTACGCGGTTAATCAGTGTGCTCATGCTGGGTCATCCATTGTGTTGTTGGGGGCATGGCCGCCATATTAATCAGTAACCGAAATGTTAAAAGCGCTAAAAACGCGAGATAACAATCAGATTATTCGATCACTTGCGTGAGACGACCTTCTGCGTCCCGGGCTCCAAGGACTCCCGTTCCCGGTCGAATGCCAAGTAATACTTATTGACGCTATTAACATAGCTGACCGCCCCCATTCCCACCTGCTCCATGGCGATGCGTTCGACCTGGAAGAACCACTGATCGGGGTTCAGGCCCCGACGCCGGGCCTCGGCGCGCATGCCCTGGACCCGCTCCGGGCCCATGTTGTAAGCCGCCAGCACGAACGCCATGCGCTCACGCTCGTTGAGCTTGGGGCTGGCGAAGAACTTGCGGCGGATCAACGTCAGGTACTTGGCGCCGGCCTGCACATTGCTGTCCAGGCTCTGGATATTGTTGACCCCCACCCGCTGGGCCGCCGACGGCGTGATCTGCATCAACCCCGTGGGCCCACCGCCACTGCGGGCACTGGGCTGCAGGGCGGACTCTTTGAAGGCCAGCGCCGCCAGGTTGAGCCAGTCCATACCCTGCTCGCGAGCGTGTTTTTGCAGGACCGGGCGCAGTTTTTCCAAACGCTGGCGGGTGACCCGCGCCAAAGGGTTGTGCACCTTGTACAAGCGCCGGTAGATGCGTAGGAATGCGGCGTCCTGGTCGGACGGGGCTCGATAGGTTTTCAGGAACCGGTCGATGCTGGCGCGCAACATCGATGCGTCGCGGCGCACAAACCAGTACTGCTCCCCCGGCTCGCTCACCAGCACCTGGCGATCGAAGCGCAATTTAGGCAGGATCTTGCCCCAGCGCTCGGCAATCGGTTGCTCGACGATGGTCAGGTGAAAGATCCCGGCCTGGACCATCTCCAACACATCCTCCACCGCCAGGCTGGGGTCCACCCACTCGATCAGCACCGGCGGCAACTTGCGCAGCGCTAGTTTCTGGTTGATCTGGTCGATTGCCCCGGCCGCCGCGCTGCCAGTGGCCAGGGTCAGGGTCTTGCCGGATAACTGCTCCAGGCGCGTGTAGCGCCGCTCGCCCTTGATGCCCACCAGCAACAGCGGCACATCGCTGGCAATCGGCTCGCTGGTGCTCACGCCATGGCCGGAATGGGGGTCGAGCAACTCACCCGGCGCCACCAAGTCGCCTTCACCGCGCTGCAACGCACCGAGCAACTGCTCCTTGGCTTTGGGAATGATCTTGAGGCTGATTTCCTGGCCATCACGGGCATGGCCATTGAGGTACTGCTCGAAGGCCCGCAAGCGATGGTACTCCACGCCAATGGACTGGCCCTGGACCTCGCCTGAGCTGTTGCGGCTCTGGTTGACCAGCACCCGCAACACCCGGCTGCTGCGGATTTGCGCCAGGTCGCGGACCTTATCCGTGGCCACGGCCTGCACCGGCCCGGGCAGGCGCGCCGCCGCCGGCAGCGGCAACAGGGCCGCCAGGCACAGCAAAAGCCATAGGGTGGGTCGCGTCATCCGCTCTCCGGGATCAGTAAGGCCGGGAGATCCCGGGCGATAAACACAAGGCCAGCCAAGCCAGAAAAGGACGCGAGACTGGCACATGGACAGCACTGCTGTCAGCCCAGGCATTCCCAAGGGCCTCAAATGACCGCGATAAGCCGTTGTAGTTCTTGGCTTTTCTTATAAAACCGGGGCTCTGATATGCTTTGCGGCCGCGAGGCAGAGGTAGCACCATGCAACTCATCGATATCGGCGTCAACCTGACCAACCCCAGTTTCGCCGACAAGCACCAGGCCGTACTGGAGCGCGCGCAAGCGGCCGGGGTCTGCCAAATGGTGCTCACCGGCACCAGCGTGGAGGGCAGCGAACAGGCCCTGGAGCTGTGCCAGCAACTGGACAGCAGCGGCCAACGGTTGTTCTCCACCGCCGGCATCCACCCCCACAGCGCCAGCGACTGGAACGCCGATAGCGCCCGGCGCCTAAGCGACTTGTGCAAGGCGCCCACGGTGCGCGCGGTGGGCGAATGCGGGTTGGACTTCAACCGCGACTTCTCGCCGCGCCCGCAACAGGAAAAAGTCCTGGAACAACACCTGGCCCTGGCCGTGGAGCTGCAATTGCCCGTGTTCCTTCATGAACGGGACGCCAACCAACGCTTGCTGGAGATCCTGCGGGACTTTCGCGACCAGTTGCCCGCCGCCGTGGTGCACTGCTTCACCGGCGAACAACGGGCACTGTTCAGCTACCTGGACCTGGACCTGCACATCGGCATCACCGGTTGGATCTGCGATGAACGCCGCGGCACCCACCTGCATCCCTTGGTGCGTGAAATCCCCCGTGGGCGCCTGATGCTCGAAAGCGACGCGCCCTACCTGCTGCCGCGTACCCTGCGACCCAAACCCAAGAACGGGCGCAACGAGCCGGCCTACCTGGGCGAAGTGCTGCGCGAAGTGGCGCGCCACCGCGACGAAGCCGAAGCCGACCTGGCCGCCCACACCACCGCCTGCGCCCGCGACTTTTTTGGGCTACCCTTCCTCGATTGAATCAGCCTGCGCCGCGACCTCATTTGACCCATATCAAGGTTCCTTTTCCTGGATAGCGGCACAATAATGGCACCTTGCCAAAAATGTTTCCGCTATCAGAGAAGACCTTCCTATGGGTGCCTGGCTTAGCAACATCTCGTTGAAGTACAAGTTCTGGGCCGTCAACGCGGTCGCTTTCGTCACCACCCTGCTGCTGGTGCTGTACGCCGTGCAACTGGAACAACAGTCGCGTACCCACGCCTCCCAAGAGTCGGCCCAGGCCCAAGCCACCCTGCTCAAGGCCTGGCCCGCCGGCCAACCGCTGCCCCAGGCCGAGCATTTACTGGCGTTTCGCGCCGGGCAAATCCCCAGCCTCAATGAGCAGGCTCTTCCAGAACTGGCCGATGCCAACGAGTGGGTGCTGATCGACGCGATGCCGTTCTTTGGTGAGAACCCGTTGATGGGCGCCAACGTGATAACCCGCGCCGACGGCCAGAAAGTCGCCGTGCTGGCCTTCGCCCCGAGCCTGATGCAGGTGTTCAGCGAGCGTTTTTCCAACTACGCGGTGGCCGTGTTCATCCTGATGTTCGCCATGCTCTGCGCCTCGCAACTGCTGATCCGCTTCCTGCTCAGCCAGCTCAACACCCTCAAGGACGTGATGCTGCACGTCGAGAAAACCGGCGACCTGTCCGCCCGCGTGCCCCTGGCCTGCACCGATGAAGTCGGGCAGATGGCCAGTGCGTTCAACGCCATGCAGGCCGGTTATCAGCGCGTGGTCAGCACCGTGGCCAACACCGCCCGGCAACTGGACGTGGGCGCCGCGCGCCTGGCCGCGAGCATGGACGAAGTGCGCCACGGCATGCTCGGCCAGCAAAGCGAAACCGACCAAGCGGCCACCGCCATCAACGAAATGACCGCCACGGTCTACCACATCGCCCAGCACGCCGGCGCCACTCGTGACCTCTCGAAAAGCGCCGATACCCTCGCTGGCAGTGGCCAGGAAGTGGTCAGCCGCGTGCAGAAATCCATCGCCGGCCTCTCCAGCGGCGTGCAGCAAACCGCCGAGATGATCCAGCGCCTGGCCGAAGACAGCCAGAAAATCAACGGTGTGGTCAGCGTGATCCACAGCATCGCCGAGCAAACCAACCTGCTGGCCCTCAACGCGGCCATCGAAGCGGCCCGCGCCGGGGAAATGGGCCGCGGCTTTGCCGTGGTGGCCGATGAAGTGCGCAACCTGGCCAAGCGGGTGCAGGCCTCCACCGATGAAATCACCCTCATGGTTTCGGCCCTGCAGGCCGGCACCCGCGACGCCGTAGACTTCATGCAAGAGAGCTCGTTCAAGGCCGATGACTGCGTACAGCAGGCCCAAGAGGCCGGCGCCTCGCTGATGGAGATCACCAGCGCCGTGGCCCAGATGCGCGAAAGCAACACCCAGATCGCCGTCGCCGCCGAACAGCAAAGCCAAGTGGCCGAAGAAATGAACCGCGCTGTGGTGAGCATCCGCGACGTGACCGAAAACACCGTGCAGCAAACCGTCGACTCGGCCACCACCAGCAACGAACTGGCCACCCTGGCCGGCGAACTGAACAAAGCCATCGGCCAACTCAAACTCTGAAGAACGGCCGTTGTAGCAAGCAGGCGAGCCCGCTTGCTACAACAACAGCCGCAGCAGGCCCGATGGAAATTGCCGATGATAGCCATAGGCAATCACGATTCGCGGATCAGCCAGGGCGCCCCTATTCTTTGTCCATATGTTTCATACGGACAGAGGATTATCACCATGGGCAAACGTCACCCCAATCTCCCCGCCTGGCAATGGCGCCAGTACCCAAACAACCACAGCAACCCGACCAACCTGGTGTTGCACCTGATTGCCGTGCCGCTGTTTATCGTGGCGTTTTTGTTGATCGTATCGGGCGTGTTCGCCCTGAGTGCGGCCAGTGTGGCCATTGGCGTGATCGGCCTGCTCGCGGCCCTGGGCCTGCAACGCCATGGCCATAGCCTGGAGCAGCAGGCCAGCGAACCGTTCAGCGACCGTGCCGACGCCGTGCAGCGCCTTTTGACCGAACAGTTCCTGACGTTTCCACGTTTTGTCCTCAGCGGTGCCTGGTGGCGCGCCTGGCGCCAGCGCCACCGCCGTTGAACCGTGCTTAGGCGAATACCGTGACCGTTTGGCGGCTCAGGGCGATCAAACGCCCGTCCTCGCTCCACAACGCCGCGGCGGTGTGGCCATAGCCATCGCGGGCGTGTTCGATTTCCACTTGGTACTTGCACCAGTCCAGCGTCGTCAGCGCCAGCAACGGCTGCACGAACTCGATGGTCCAGGTCAGGGTGCTGCCCGCCGCCGGTTTTTTCAGGTACGGCAATAGCGCCGGCGGCCAGGCGTCCACCAGGGCCAGGATATGGGCCTCGGTCAGCGCCGCTTCGGCCTCGTCACGCAAACGCACCCAGCCGCCCATGTGCCGCGATTTCACGCCGCTGAACGGATAGCCACCCACCGCCCAACGCAAGCCCAGGTGGCGCATGAATTCCGGGGTCACGCCCTTGATGTAGGGCAGTTCCTGGCAGGCTTCCCAATGTTTGAGGTCCGGCGCCGCTTCGGCGGCCACCTCGATTTCCGACGGCCGCGACGCGCCGAAGCTGCCCTGCACCAACGTGACGACCTGGCCGTTCTGCACTGCACGGCCCAGCACTTGACTGACGGCCTTGCCCTCGCGCAGCACCTCCACTTCAAAACGGATCGGCACATCCGGCTCGGCCGGGCCGACAAAGGTGATCGCCAACGAACGCACCGGGCGATCCGCCGGCACCTTGGCGCGCATGGCTTCGTATTGCAGCGCGGCCATCAGCCCGCCAAAACTGGCGCGGCCCTGGGCCCATTGCGCCGGGATCGAGACGTCCAGCGGCTGCTTGCGTACCGCTTCGAGTAAATCGCTAAAGCCCATGTGCACCTCAAGGCAAAGAAAAGACTTCGGGATGTTAACCAGCCGCCCAGTGCTGGCACAGTGCTTATTCCCGCCAAAAACACCGACAGATAAGCCGTCAGGCGCCGAAGCAGTCCTGTTGCAAACGCTCAAGCACGCGGTCTGCACGGCCTTGGGCGGTGGCCATGGTCTTGCGCCACACCGCCACGCACGGCAGCAGGTCCGATTCCTGCTCGGCGCGCAGCAGCCATTGCCAGCAATCGTGCCAGTCGCCCAGGGCGCCTTGCGCAGCCTTGAGCCGGGGCATGGCCTGGGCCGGCAAGCGGTTCAATTCGGGGTAGGCCTCGATGCCATAGCGCACGCGCTTAATCAGCAGGCGCAAGCGATGGCGATCGTGGTTGGGGTCGCGCAGGGCCTGCGCCAACTCTTTCCATTGTTTGGCCAGGCGCTTTTCGATGCGCAGGCGCAAACCGCCGAGCAAGCCCTGGCGCTGGGAGGCGCGCAAAAACCGCGGGAAGGCGTCGAGCATCAGCAGCAACTGAGCCAGTTCGGCACCGTCGGCCACGGCCGGATAGGTATCGGCCATTTGCAAGCTACGCTGGCGGGCCGCTTCCACATGGCCGTGGCGCAACAGGTAGGCCGCCAGCACCTCGCGGTCGCGCAGGGGCGTGGTCAGGTTGCCCACCTCGGCCGCCGCCGTTTCCAGTTGATCCACCCCCGGCAAGCCGCGCAGCGGGCGCAACAGGCTGCGCAGGCGCCGCACCGTGGTGCGCAAGCTGTGCAGGGCCTCGGCATCGGTGCTGGCGCTCAGCCGCGCCTGACACGCCCACAGACGAACTTCCAGGTCCATGACCCGGGCCACCAGACGATCAACCAACACAGACATGTACGGCTCCACGGGGGGTGCAGCTGCGAGCGATACGCTGTTAGCTGCAAGTTTTGACAGGATCGGCGCAATTAACGGCCAGCGCGGGATTCACGAATGTAGAAGCGTGCCTTCTCGGCCTTGCTGCTGCAACCTTCAAAGGCCTCGAACTGTTGTTGGGTCTTGGCGCCGGTCAGCAATGACAGGGCCTTGGAGTAACTCACCGTACCGGCAAAACCCTCGGCCTTGGCCAGGTCCAGTTCACGCCAGGCGGAATCGAGTTGCGTCGCGCAGCTGTCGCGGTACGCGGTTTTGCCGGCGCAACCGGCCAGCGCCAGCACCATCAAAGGCAGACAGATCCAGGCTTTCATCAAAGACACCTCAATAAGGGAAGAACAGACGTGCTCGGTAAGACGACCGGCGGCGCAAAAAGTGCCTTGCCGCGCAGATCAATATAGCTGGCGCCAGGCCATGCGTGCTCCGGCACCCGTTGTCGAAAAAACTACCGCTTTGCCGTTGCGACCCGCTACGGCGATTGAAGCCCGCCCCCCGATAGGTGCATTGTTGAGGCCTGTTTGACCAAAGGATGAACGATGAAAAAGCGTGTTGCATTGGTACTCGGCTCCGGCGGCGCCCGGGGCTATGCCCATATCGGGGTAATTGAAGAGATCGAACGCCGCGGCTATGACATCGCCTGCGTGGCCGGTTGCTCCATGGGCGCGGTGGTCGGCGGCATCTACGCTGCCGGCAAACTCGACGACTACCGCAACTGGATCGAAAGCCTGGATTACCTCGATGTGCTGCGCCTGGTGGACGTGAGTTTTCGCCTGGGGGCGATTCGCGGCGAGAAGGTGTTCGGGCAGATCCGCAAGATCGTCGGCGACATCAATATCGAAGAGCTGCGCATCCCCTACACGGCGGTGGCCACCGACCTGACCAACCAGCAGGAAATCTGGTTCCAGGAAGGCTGCCTGCACCAGGCCATGCGCGCCTCGGCGGCGATCCCCAGCCTGTTCACCCCGGTGATGCAGGGCAACCGCATGCTGGTGGACGGCGGCCTGCTTAACCCGCTGCCCATCGTGCCCGTGGTGTCGAGCCACTGCGACCTGATAATCGCGGTCAACCTCAACTCCACCAACCAGAAGCACTATCAACTGCCGGTGATCCAGCGCCCGCCAGCCTTCAAGAGCCGCTTCGACGGGCTGATGAGTTCCCTGGGCTCCCATATGCCCTTTCGCCGCAAACAGGCCGAGCAGTTGCTGTTGCTGGAACAAGAGACCCTGCGCCCGGACGCCGAAAAGGAACGCAACCCCTGGCTCGAAGGCGCCGAGCCCGAGGCCCAGCAACCGGCCGCCGCCCCCGAAGGCCCCGGCGCGCCAAAATCCGCGACGGGCTCGTTCATCATCGACAACGTCGGCCCGGCGTCTTTGCTGGACCTGATTAACCAAAGCTTCGAGGTGATGCAGACCTCACTGGCGCAGTACAAGATCGCCGGTTATCCACCCGATATCCTCATCAACGTGCCCAAACGCGTGTGCCGCTTCTTCGAGTTCTACAAAGCCCCGGAACTGATCGCCCTGGGCCGGGAAATCGCCCGCGATACCCTGGACCGTTATGAGAATGAACAAAGCTGACCGCCGCCGTCGTGGTAACAACGGTGGTTACGGCGCCAACAACCGATACCCCACCCCCGCCTCGGTCAGGATGAACCGCGGGTTGGTGGGGTCGTCGGCGAGTTTCTGCCGTAAGTGCCCCACCACGATGCGCAGGTAATGGCTGTCTTCGGTGTGGGTCGGGCCCCAAATGTCCTTGAGCAATTGCTGTTGGGTAATCACGCGCCCGGGGTGGCGCGCCAGTTGCGCCAGCACCGCGTATTCCTTGCGGGTCAGGGCCACTTGGGCGCCGTCCAGGACCACGCGGCGGTACGCCAGGTCGATGGTCAGCGGGCCGAAGGTCAGCGCCGCTTGCGGCGCTTCGCCGGTGGGGGCCTGGCGCAGCAGGGCGCGCACCCGAGCGAGGAATTCCTGAATGCCGAACGGCTTGGTCACGTAGTCGTTGGCGCCGCCGTCCAGGGCATCGACCTTCTGCCCCTCGCTGGCGCGCACCGACAGCACCAGCACCGGCATGCTGGACCATTGGCGCAACTCACGCAGCACCTGCTGGCCGTCCATGTCCGGCAGGCCCAGGTCGAGCACCAGTAAATCCGGCTGGTTTAGCGCCGCCTGGGCCAGGCCTTCAGTGCCGGTGCCCGCCTCCAACACTTTGTAGCCCTGGGAGGCGAGGCTGATACGTAGAAACTTGCGGATCTGCGGTTCGTCGTCGATGACCAAAATGGTCGCGGTCTGGCTCATGGCATCCATTCAAAGCAAAAAGTGGCAAAAGAGTAGCGCAGGCGGCTTCAGGCTTCACCGTCCAATGGCGGTTGGGTGGCCAGCGGCAGGTGCAGCGTGATGCAGGTTCCTCGGCCGTCGATGCCATCGCCGACGCTGATGCGCCCGCCGTGGGCGCCGACCATCCCTTGGCAGATCGCCAGCCCCAGGCCTGTGCCCTGCCCGCCCCGGTCACCCCGGGCGGCGGTGTAGAACATGTCGAAAATCTTCGCCCGGTCCTCTTCAGGGATACCCGGGCCTTCATCACAAACGGTGAAAAACAACTCCTCGTCGCCCGCCCCTGCGCTCAATTGCAAACGCCCGTGGGGCGGCGAAAACCGCGCCGCGTTCTCCAATACATTGACCAGCGCCTGTTCGATCAGCGCCGCGTGCACATACAGCAGCGGCAAGGTGCCCGGCACGTCGACGCTGACCTGCAACGGCGCCAGCACCGTGCGCAAACGGTTCAAGGCACTGCCGGCGATGTCGGCCGGCGACACCCAGTCGCGGGCCAGTTTCAGGGCGCCGTGGCCCAGGCGCGTCATGTCCAGCAGGTTCTGAATGTAGCGGTCCAGGCGCTCGGCTTCGTCGCGGGTGCCTTCGAGCAGTTCACGGCGATCTTCCAGCGGGATCGCCTCACCCAGCGCCAAGAGGCTATCGATGCTGCCGCGCATGGACGTCAGCGGTGTGCGCAGGTCATGGGACACCGACGCCAGCAGCGCGCTGCGCAGTTGTTCGGTTTCGCCGTGCAGGCGCGCTGCTTCCAGATCTTGCGCCAATTGGGCGCGGGCCAGGGCCTGGGCCAGCGGCTGGCTCAACGCGGTCAACAAACGCCGACGCTGGCCGCTCAGGGGCAAGCCATCGTGGGTCGAGACGCCCAGCAGGCCCAGCGGACCATCGTCCACCGACAGCGGCCACCACCACCAACGCCCGAACGGCAACGTGCCGGTGCCCAGGCCCGCCGCTTGGTCGTGTTGCCAGGCCCAATCGGCGGCGGCGCGTTCGGTCTCGTTCAGTTGCAACGGGCCACCGCTTTCCACTTGCCAGCCGTCGGCAGCCTGGCCCTGGCGGTTGACCAGGCACAGTTGCACATCGCGCCAGCCTTCCAAGTGCTGCGCCGCTGCGCTGATGACCGCCCGCCGGTCGGTGGCGGCGGTGAGTTTGCGCGACAGGTCGAGCAGTTCGCTGGTTTCCTCCTGGGTGTCGCGCAACGCCCGCAACTGCTGGCGCTGGCGGGCTGCGAGGTTACCGGTGAGCGCCGCCATCAGCAGGAAGAACAACAGGGTCAGCACGTCTTCTTCGCGCTGGATGCTCAGGGAGAAATTCGGCGGGATGAACAGAAAGTCATAGGTCAGGAACGACAGCGCCGCGCACACCAGCGCCGGGCCGAGGCTGCTGCGCACCGCCACCAGCAGCACCGCCGCGAGGAACACCAGGGAGATGTTGGGCAACGGCAGCACACTGGCCACGCCCCAGGCCAAGGCACTGGCCAGCAGCGTGGCCAGTACCGCCAGGGCATAGTCGAACCACACCAAGGTGTGGGCCGCCCGCGAGCGCGGCGGTGGCTGGTCGGTGTCGCTGTCCAGCACGTTGATTTCCAGGCCCCGGGCATCGCGCAGCAAGCGCGAGGCCAAGCCTCCACCGAGCAATCGGCGCCGCAAACGGGGCCGCGACTGGCCCACCAGCAACAAACTGGCACGGCGCTCGCCGGCGTGCTGGATCAGGGTCTTGGCCACTTCGCCGGCGCGCAGCAGCACCACTTCGCCGCCCAGGCGTTCGGCCAGTTGCTGGGCGCTTTGCAGGCGCAGGCGTGATTGCTCATCGGCCACCCGACCGTTGTCCACATGCACCAGGCTCCAGGGCAAATGCCGGCGCCGCGCCACGCGGCTAGCATGGCGCACCAGGCGTTCGGCCTGGCTGTCGCCGTCCACGCCCACCAGCAAGCGCCCGCGCACCGCGGGTGCGGCTTGGCCCAATTGGCGATAGCCCAGGGCCAGGTCGTCGTCCACCTGGGCGGCAGCGGTCTGCATCGCCAGCTCCCGCAGGGCGGTGAGGTTGGTCTGGGTAAAAAACGCGTCGATGGCGGCCCGCGCCTGCTCCGGCACGTAGACCTTACCGTCGCGCAGGCGCTCCAGCAGTTCGCGGGGTGGCAAGTCGATCAGCAGCAGCTCGAAGGCTTCTTGCAGCACCCAATCGGGGAGCGTCTCGCGCACCTGCACGCCGGTGATGCCGCGCACCTGGTCGTTGAGGCTTTCCAGGTGCTGGACGTTGACCGTGGTGTACACGTCGATGCCGGCGGCCAGCAGCTCCTGGATATCCTGCCAGCGCTTGGCATGGCGGCTGCCGGGGGCGTTGCTGTGGGCCAGTTCGTCCACCAACACCAGTTGCGGCTTGGCCTGGAGCAAGCCGTCGAGGTCCATTTCCTCCAGCACCACGCCGCGGTATTCCGAGCGCACCAAGGGTTGCTGGGGCAGGCCGGCGAGCAGGGCTTCGGTTTCGGCGCGGCCATGGGTTTCCACCACGCCCGCCAGCACCTTCACCCCTTGACGCAACTGGGTGTGGGCGGCCTGAAGCATGGCGTAGGTTTTGCCCACGCCGGGAGCAGCGCCCAGAAAGACCTTGAGGCGGCCGCGACCGTCCCGTGGCAGGTCGGCTAACAGGGCGTCGGCGCGGGTGGCGTTGCTCATCAAAAGGGTCCCTTGTTTGCGGGTGGTTATATGGGGTTTTCGCAACCGTCGTCGCGGGCCGGCGCTCTCATCCTAAAGAGGGAGCGGCCGGCCCGCGATGCTGCCCTACGGCTCTACAACTTTTCCAGAGCCCGGTTCAGCGCCAGCACGTTGACCACCGGCGGCCCCACCAGGGGTTGTTCGATGTGCTCGTCCAGCAACTGCGCCAGGGTCGCCACGGGCAGGTTGCGGGCGGCGGCGACTCGCGCCAGTTGATAGCCAATTGCCTCGGGTGGCAAGTGTGGATCAAGGCCGCTGCCGGAGGTGGTCAACAGCGCCAGCGGCACCGGGCCTTGGCCGGGCACTTGCTGTTTGTTGGCGTCGTCGATGACGCGGGTGGCCAGGGCCGGGTTGCTCGGTGCCAGGTTGCTGGCCCCGCTCGCCACCGTGGCGAAGGCCCCCGCCGAGGGCCGCGGGTGGAACCACGCATTGCCGGTGAAATCCTGGGCGATCAGCGCAGATCCGCGCACCTTGCCCGCCTCATCACGCACCAGGCTGCCATTGGCCTGTTCGGGGAACGCCACTTGGGCCACGCCTGTGACCACCAAGGGATAGGCCACGCCGGTAATCAGGGTCATCAAAATAATCAGGCTCAGGGCCGGACGCACTACAGTCGACATGTCAATTTCCTCGTTTCCAGAGAACAGATTCAGCACTGTGACCAGCACTCACACCAGGTGCAGTGCCGTCAGCAGCAGGTCGATCAACTTGATCCCCACGAACGGCGCCACCAAACCACCCACGCCATAAATCAGCAGGTTGCGCCGCAACAGGTGCACCGCACTGGCCGCTTGTACCCGCACCCCGCGCAGCGCCAGGGGGATCAGCACCACGATAATCAGGGCGTTGAACACAATCGCCGAGAGGATCGCGCTCTGCGGGCTGCTCAGTTGCATCACATTGAGCACGCCCAGCTGTGGATAAATCGCCGCGAACAGCGCCGGCAGGATGGCGAAGTACTTGGCCACGTCGTTGGCGATGGAGAACGTGGTCAGGGCGCCACGGGTCACCAGCAGCTCCTTGCCGATTTGCACCACGTCCAGCAGCTTGGTTGGGTCGCTGTCCAGGTCGACCATGTTGGCCGCCTCGCGGGCTGCCTGGGTGCCGTCGTTCATGGCCATGCCCACGTCAGCCTGGGCCAGGGCCGGGGCATCGTTGGCGCCGTCGCCGCACATGGCGACCAAACGGCCATCGTTTTGCTCATGGCGAATGCGCGCCAGTTTTTTCTCCGGCGTGGCCTCGGCCAGCACGTCGTCCACGCCCGCCTCGGCGGCGATGGCGGCGGCGGTCAGCGGGTTGTCGCCGGTGACCATCACGGTGCGAATACCCAACTTGCGCAACTGCGCAAAACGCTCGCGGATGCCGGGTTTGACCACGTCCTTGAGGTGAATGGCGCCCAACAACTGGCCGTCGAGGCACACCAGCAACGGCGTGCCGCCGCTTTGGGCGATCTTGTCGATTTCCCGCGACAGCGCCGGCAGCACGTCGCTGCGCTGTTGGCCGATGAAGGCCAACACCGAATCCACCGCGCCCTTGCGGTACACGTGGCCCTGGTAGTCCACGCCCGACAGGCGCGTTTCGGCGCTGAACGGCACGGCGGTCAAGGTGTGCAACGGCGGCTCCACTTGCGGGTGCAAGCCGCGCAGAAAATCAACCACGGACTTGCCCTCGGCCGTCTCGTCGGCCAGGGAGGCCATCAACGCGCCTTCGGCCAAGGCCTTGGCGCTGACACCCGGGGCGGCGTAGATCGCGGTGCAGCGGCGGTTGCCGAAGGTGATGGTGCCGGTCTTGTCGAGCATCAGCACGTGCACGTCGCCCGCCGCTTCCACCGCCCGGCCGGACTTGGCGATCACGTTCAGGCGCACCAGGCGATCCATGCCGGCGATGCCGATGGCCGAGAGCAGGCCGCCGATGGTGGTGGGGATCAGGGTCACCAGCAGCGCCACCAAAAACACCAGGGGCACATTGCCCTCGGCGAAGCGGGCGAACGGTTGCAGCGTGACCACGACCACCAGGAAGATCAGGGTCAGGCCGATCAGCAGGATGTCCAGCGCCACTTCGTTGGGGGTTTTCTGCCGCTTGGCGCCTTCGACCAGGGCGATCATGCGGTCCAGGGTGGACTCGCCGGGGTTGGCGGTGATGCGCACCAGCAGCCAATCGGACACCAATCGCGTGTTGCCGGTGACGGCCGAGCGGTCGCCGCCGGATTCACGGATCACCGGTGCCGACTCGCCGGTAATGGCCGCTTCGTTGACGGCGGCGATGCCTTCGATCACTTCGCCATCACCGGGGATCATCTCCCCGGCCTCGACGCGCACCACATCGCCCTTGCGCAAACGGGTGGCAGGCAGCACTTCAAAACTGCCGTCGGCCTTCTTGCGCCGTGCGCTCATGCCTTCGCTGCCGGCCTTGAGGCTATCGGCGCGGGCCTTGCCGCGCCCCTCGGCCAGGGCCTCGGCAAAATTGGCAAAGAGCACGGTGAACCACAGCCACAGGGCGATTTGCGCGGCGACGCCAGTGGGCACCGCCGGGTCGGGGATAAAGCACAGCACGGTGGTGAAGACGGCTGTCAGTTCCACCACCAGCATCACCGGCGAGCGTTTGAGCTGACGCGGGTCGAGCTTGACAAAGGCTTGGCGCAACGCCGGGCGCCACAGGGCGGCGAAGGCGGTTTTTGCTTGCGGCGCCACGTGGGCGACGGCTTTGGGTGCAGGCATGTTCATGTTCAATTCCCTCGCTCTCAATGGGCAAACGCGGCCAGGCCCAGCTGTTCAGCCACCGGCCCCAGTGCCAGGCTCGGCAGGAAGGTCAGGCCGCCGACCAGCAAAATGGTCACGGTCAACAGGGCGACAAAGAGCGGGCCGTGGGTGGGGAAGCTGTCTTGGCCGATGGGCGCCGGCTTCTTCATCGCCAGGCTGCCCGCCAGGGCCAGCACCGGCAGGATGTAGCCGAAGCGGCCGATCAACATGCCCAGGCCCAGCATCAGGTTGTGGAACGGGGTGTTGACCCCAAGCCCTGCGAACGCCGAGCCGTTGTTGGCGCTGGCCGAGGTGTAGGCGTAGAGCAACTGGCTGAAGCCGTGGGGCCCAGGGTTGCTCACCGCCGCGGCCGGCCCCGGCAGGCTGGTGGCGAGGGCGCCGAGCACCAGCACGCCGACGGGCATCACCAGCAGGGTCGCCACCAGCAACTTCACTTCCCGCGCTTGCAGCTTTTTGCCCAGGTATTCCGGGGTGCGGCCAATCATCAGGCCGGCGAGGAACACCGCGATCAGCACGTTGAGCAACATGCCGTAGAGCCCCGCACCGACGCCGCCGAAGATCACTTCGCCGACCATCATGTTCACCAGCGCGACCATGCCACTGAGCGGGTTGAGGCTGTCGTGCATGGCGTTGACCGAACCGTTGGACGCGGCGGTGGTGGTCACCGACCAGAGCACGGTGGCGGTGGTGCCGAAGCGGCTTTCCTTGCCTTCGAGCGGCGCGGTCTGCTCCACCGCCGCGCTGGCCAGGGTCGGGTTGGGCTGGTACTCGGCCCACAGCGACGTCGCGCCGCCAATCAGGAACAGGGCCAGCATGCAGGCGATGATCGCGCGGCTCTGGCGCAGGTCCTTGACGTAGTGGCCGAAGGTGAACACCAACGCCACGGGGATCAAGATGATCGACGCCACCTCGAACAGGTTGCTCCACGCGGTCGGGTTCTCGAACGGGTGAGCCGAATTGACACCGAAGAAACCACCGCCGTTGGTGCCCAACTGTTTGATGGCAATTTGGCTAGCGGCCGGGCCGAGGGGGATCACTTGGTCCGCCCCTTGCACCGTCAGCGCGTGGACGTACTGGGCAAAGGTCTGCGGCACACCCTGCCACACCAGAAACAGCGCCAGCAGCAGGCACAGCGGCAACAGGCCATAGAGGGTGGCGCGGGTCATATCAACCCAGAAGTTGCCCAGGGTTTGCGCCGACTTGCGGCCAATCCCACGGCATAGCGCCACCAGCACAGCCAGGCCGGTGGCGGCGCTGACGAAGTTCTGCACTGTCAGGCCCGCCATCTGGCTGAAGTAACTCAGGGTTGCCTCGCCGCTATAAGACTGCCAGTTGGTGTTGGTCATGAAGCTGACGGCAGTGTTGAACGCCTGTGTCCACTCCTGCCCCGGCAACTGCTGCGGGTTGAGCGGCAAATAGTTCTGCCACAACAGAATTGCGAACAGCAAAAGGAACCCGGCCAGGTTGAAGGCGAGCAAGGCCAGGGTGTACTTCTGCCAACTCTGTTCGGCCTGGGGGTCGACCCCGGCCACGCGATAGCAGCCGCGCTCCAGCGGCCCGAGCACCGGCGACAGCCAGGTGCGTTGCCCTTCCATCACCTTGTAGTAGAAGCGCCCCAGAAAGGGGGCCGGCACCAGCACCAGGGCAAAGAAGGCCAGGATCAGCCAATAGTCATAACTGTGCATAGCCGCTCCTAGTGCCGGTCTGCGCGCAACAGCGCAACCAGTAGATAAATGAACAGCCCCACTGCCAGCAGCAGTGACCCTGCGTCCAGAACATTCATGGAGTTTCTCCGGGGTATGGCGGTGGTCGCCTGTTGCGCAATTGTCCGCGCCGCGCCTGTAAAGGAACGAGATCGAGGGCTGTGGCTGCACATAAAGAACGCGTAAAGAAGCCGCTTAAGGCGTGTCAGCGAGGGGGCTCATCTTTAATGCGACGCGCACATGGCTAAGTTGTCGCACTTGGCGATACTCACCGCCGTGTGGTTCAGCATCCTGGTCGGGCGCCAGAGAAACAGTCGCGGCCAAGGGCCGGTATCGGGCATAGAATGGAACCACTGCCAATTTCCATCGCTCAAAGTGTTAGGCAGGCTGCGCGGCGACCCTCGCCCCACAGGCTGCCCTCAAGGAGAACCCTATGCCCTGGTATGCCTGGATGATTCTGATCGTTGCCATCGGCTCGATCGTGGGTGGCCTGATGATGTTGCGCGACACCGCGAACAAGGTCGAACTGACCGACGAGCAACGCAAACGCGTGGCTGAGCGCAATGCCGAGATGGACGCCAAAGACGCTCAAGACCGCTAATTCAACGCCCTAATCAATAAAACCCTTCATTGCAAAGTGAAGGGTTTTTAACTTTGCGCCGCCACCCATTAGTTCTTATACAAAACCTGTACAACTAATAGTACGGAAAAGCCTGACAGTTAAACCTCAATCCGTGTTGTAGATCTGCGTGCTTTATTGGAGTAGAAGTACAGTCACCATCCAATTAACCTTGGTTAAGATGGCCCACCGCTGTGGAGACTTCTTAAATGCGTTATTCGCAAGACCATAAAGCCCAAACCCATCAACGCATTATTGAAGAAGCTTCGGCACGCTTTCGTCGCGACGGTATCGGCGCAACAGGCCTGCAACCTTTAATGAAAGCACTGGGGCTGACCCATGGCGGCTTTTATTCCCATTTCAAATCCAAAGACGAACTGGTGGAAAAAGCCCTGCAAGTCGCCAGCGACCAACTGGACGCCCACTGCGCCACCTTGTTTGCCCAGGACGAGCCGCTGGAGGCCTTTGTCGACAGTTACCTCTCCCAATGGCATGCCACCTCCCCCCATCAAGGCTGCCCACTGCCAACGATGTGCTCCGAACTCGGCCAACGCGGCCAGCCCAGCGCTACCACAGACGCAGTGCTCAACGCCAGGTTGCGGCAGGTCGAACACAGCCTGGGCAGCCCTGACGCCCGCGAACAAAGCATCATCATCATGTCGGCCCTGGTGGGGGCGCTACTGTTGTCACGCAGCGTCCAGAACCCGCAACTGGGTCAACAAATTCTCGACACCGTGCGTGAACACCTGAAACAGAACACTTCGCGACCTAACCGCGGCCCACAAAAAAGGCCGATCAATGATCGGCCTCGCCCATACAACCCACTCACTTAGTTGACGACTAACTTGTCCCGGTTCTTTTCCAGGATAGCTTTGCCAATTCCCTTGACTTCCAGTAGCTCATCTACCGAAGCAAAGGCGCCATTGCTTTCACGGTAAGCCACGATGGCCCGGGCCTTAGCCTCCCCGACCCCGGCAAGCTCGCGTTGCAGAGTCGGCACATCGGCGGCGTTAAGGTCGATTCTAGAGGACTGTTCGCTGGGAGCGACTTGTACGGCAACGGGTGCGGATGTCTCTGTTTTGACAGGTGCAGCATTCACGGCGAGGGATGCGCTGGCCAGCAAGGCAAAGGCCAGGGAAGAGAGATGAGCTATACGCATAAGTAAAACTCCATGACTTTGATAGGGGAAAGCAGCTTTTCCCAAGCTGCTTTCCAAACCTAGACGAGGCCCGGAGCATGTCAAAAATGGCAGCGTTACAGCGTATGTGAAGTCACGGGTCGAGGCGGCGTTGCTGGTACACCCAATCAACGATCTCACCATCGGGCGTATAGCCACTGACGGTATCGCGCAGCAATTGGCGAACACGCGAATAATCGTCCTTTTCCACTGCCGCCAACAGTTCGTTGAGCTTGCCCTTGAGCGTGTCCCAGGGCAGGTGTTCTTCATTGGCGCTCATAATCATCGGGTGCTGGGT
The DNA here is from genome assembly GCF_059862705.1 of Pseudomonas sp. MF08817. Taxonomy (NCBI): domain Bacteria; kingdom Pseudomonadati; phylum Pseudomonadota; class Gammaproteobacteria; order Pseudomonadales; family Pseudomonadaceae; genus Pseudomonas; species Pseudomonas sp. MF08817. The sequence continues at coordinate 251,215 of NZ_JCBCUY010000002.1, read as the reverse complement.
CGCCGCGACGTTATCGCCAATCAGTAACTCCTCGTAAAGCTTCTCCCCGGGACGCAGGCCGGTAAATTCGATGGAAATCTCGCCATGGAGATTTTTTTCTGACCGCACACTCAGGCCAGAAAGGTGAATCATCTTCTCGGCCAACTCGACGATCTTCACCGGCTCGCCCATGTCGAGCACGAAGACATCGCCGCCCTGCCCCATGGAACCGGCCTGAATCACCAGTTGCGCCGCCTCAGGGATCGTCATGAAGTAGCGGGTAATCTTCGGATGGGTGACCGTCAACGGCCCACCCGACTTGATCTGCTTGTGGAAGAGCGGGATCACCGAACCGGAAGAGCCCAGTACATTGCCAAAGCGGACCATGGTGAAGCGGGTTTTGTTGACCCGCGAGACATTGGCCCGGTCACCGAACAATACCGGTGCCAGCTCTCGGCTCAGCGCCTGCAAGGTGAGCTCCGCCAGGCGTTTGGTGCTGCCCATCACATTGGTCGGGCGTACCGCTTTATCCGTGGAAATCAGCACAAAGTTGGCAACCCCGGCCTGCAACGCCGCCTGCGCGGTGTTGAGGGTGCCTATTACATTGTTCAACACGCCTTCGGCGATGTTGTGCTCGACCATCGGCACATGCTTGTAGGCTGCCGCGTGATAGACGGTCTCTACATTCCAGGTCTTCATCACATCCAGCAATTTATCGGGATGGCGGATGGAACCGAGGATCGGCAGCAAGCGCACCGGCACGGACTCGCGGGCGATACGCTGTTCGAGTTCAGACAGAATGCTGTAGAGGTTGAACTCGCTGTGATCGAACAGAATCAGGGTGGTTGGGCCGATGGAAAAGATCTGCCGGCACAACTCTGAGCCAATCGAACCGCCCGCCCCGGTGACCATCACGGTCTTGCCCTTGATGCAGCGGGCCAGTAACTCGCACTGGGCCGGGACCGCATCACGTCCCAACAGGTCGGCGATATCGACTTCCTGGATGTCGTCAACCTTGACCAGGCCACTGGCCAGGTCCGTGAAATTGGGCACGCTTCGCACATGCAGCGGAAAGCCTTCCAGGAGGTTCAGAATCTCCCTACGCCGCGCGCGAGTGGAGGACGGCAGGGCCAGGAGGATTTCCTGCGCCCCGGTTACGTCGATCATCTGCTGGATGTGCTTGGGCTTATACACTTGCAAACCGGAAATGGAGCGATCGGCTATACCCGCGTCATCGTCGATGAACGCTACGGGGCGCATCACCCGCCCCATCCGCAGCGCCGCGACCAACTGATTGCCAGCCACCCCGGCTCCGTAGATCGCTACCTTGGTCAAGCCATCATCACGGTTGGTAAAAGGCACGTGCTGAGCGGCCGTGAACCAGTCACCCATAAAGTATTGGCGCATGCACAGCCGCAGCCCGCCGATGATGACCAGGCTCAACCACCAGTAGTTGAAAATGATCGAGCGCGGCACGACGGCCTGATGGTTGCTGTACCAATAGACCACCACCGCGAGGATCAACGACGACAGGCTGACAGCCTTGACGATGGCAATCAGCGCATCATTGCCGAAATAACGCATGACCGCGCGGTACATGCCAAAACGGATAAATAGGGGAATAGCCACCACCGGCGCAGAGGCGAAAAGCCAGAAATGAGCCCGGACGGGGTTGTACATGTCATCGACACCCAGGCGCACGATGAACGCCAGCCAGAGCGCGACCCAGACCAGCACAACATCGGTGGCCAGCTGCAGCAGCCTTTTTTGCCGGCGCGGCAGGCCCAGTAAAGATGCTTTCAATTTGTCCATAAATACTCGACCTGACGGTCTCGCCCCCATCAATCAATCTGAATCGTCGCTGTTCGCCTGCATCAGACCGCTTCATCCCAAACTTGGTTGCAGACGCCAAGCGCCGGCAACGACACTCTCACAAAACCCTAGCCGTGAATATCCAATAACTTGGATCTTACATCGCAACTAGAACAGGCTTTGTGAATAGATTCTTTGACCTGGACCCAAAACTTTTACTCCAAAGTCCCGGCTTTAAAAAACCAAGCCGAAAACACCAGAGGCGCGTATGCGAGCGACAACCCTGCAACGGGCTCCAGCATTCCCATCACCACAAACAGCGCAATGGGCAGTAGCCACAACACATTAATTGCAACTACAGCTAACGTTACCGCCCTGTGACTCTGAAACCTGCGAGCGGCAAATTGGTAGGCATGGCTGCGATGTGCCTGGAAAACCTTGTCACCGCGCAGCAAACGCCGCAGCAATGTCCAGGTGGCATCGACAACAAATACGCCTAACAAGATCACCCAACCCCAGAACAACTCGGGCCCGACCCATGCGGCTTGAAGCGCCAGAGCCCCAAGAATCAACCCCAGAAATCCACTGCCCGCATCTCCCATGAAGATACGGGCTGGGGGGAAGTTCCAGCACAGAAATCCAAGCACCGCACACGCCAGCATCAACGCAAGCCAGATCAGTGAAACCTGGCCACCCACCCAGTAAAGCAGACAAGCGCCCAGGCACACGCAAAGGGCCTCGACACTGGCCAAACCATCGATGCCATCCATGAAGTTGTATAGGTTGAGCATCCACACCAAATAAACCAGCGCCAGCCCGTTGCCCAGCCAACCCAGATCGACCAGCAAGCCAAAAACAGACAGAGGAGCGAGTCCGCCGATCCAGAAAAGCACCCAGGCCGCCGCGACAAAATGCCCCAAGAGCCGCCACTTTGCGGCAATGTGCCCATGGTCATCGGCAAACCCGATGCCGGCCACCAACAGCCCCGCCCCCAAAAAACCCTTGAGTTCAGCACCCCCAAGCCCATCAAGGCTGGCCAGCACAAGCATCGCAGTTGAAAAGGCCACAACAATCGCCATTCCACCACCACGAGGCGTGGGAATCGTGTGGGAACTGCGCTCATTAGGCACATCCAACAAGCTTTGGGTGAGCGCGTAATGACGTAGAGCCAGCGTCAGTAACCAGGAAACGGCAAACACCACGGGTAGTAACCACCAGAAAATCATTGAGCCTTGTTATCCAAATAATGACGGGCAGTTTTTTCCAAGGCGCGCCCCACACTGACCGGCGGCAGCCATCCCAAGATCGCACAGGTTTTGGCCATATCAACCTGCAATGATCCGCACAGACGTTGAACCATGGCCCTTTTTCCCAGCATTGCGGCGGCCGAATTCAACAGTACGCAGGGGATGGGGATGAGGTACGCACGCTTGCCGAGCGCCTCGGCCATGCGCTGAAGCAATTGAGTCGTGGAGAGGTCTTCACCATCACTGACCAGAAAGGTATTACCACGAGCCGCGGGATGCTCAATACACGTCACGATGAGATCCACGAGGTTCTCGAGCGCAACAAAACTACGCCGGTTGTGAATAGCCCCCAGAGGCAAGGGAATACCTTTATGCAACCAGTTCATCATGCTCAGGAAATTGGCCTTGACCCCAGGCCCGAAGACCAGCGGCGGCCGGATGATGACTATCTCCATACCGGTTTCACGCCCAAGCGCCGTCAAGGCACTTTCAGCTTCCCACTTCGACACGCCGTAGGGATCAGTAGGCTGAGGACTGTCCTCAGCACAAAAAGGGCTCCCTTGCACGGTCTCTTCACCATTGACCTTGATAGAACTGATAAAAACAAACCGCGTCACCCCAGCCTCGGCGGCCTTTTTCGCGAGCCGGACAGTGCCTTCGACATTGGTTTTACGGAACGCTGAAAGAGGATCAGCGCAGGTGTCATGCATAACGTGCACACGAGCTGCAGCGTGGACGACGACTTTAATGTTTTCGAGAGAAGGGAGTTCACTTTCACTATCAAGGTCAAAGCGAATGCTGGGACAAAGACCACTTAACCTGGAACTACGCCGTACTGCGGCCACAGGAACGAACAGGCGATCCCTCAACAAACGAAAAACCAGCGCTTCGCCAACCCAGCCCGATGCTCCAGTAATTAAAACCTGCGCTCCATTCATTTAGTCTTACTTCCAATCAAGGCACTGGTGAGGCAGATAAAAAAGAAAAACAGCTTATCTCGAAAACGTCGTCTGCACTGCCAGGAATGAAGGGACAACCGAAGCAAGTGAATTCGTTCTAGTGGCAACCAAGTGCTGACAAAATGATCGTCCCCTCTACCAACCAAGCAAGTAATCATCCGCACCTGTTTAAACCACCATCCTTCATGAATAGTCTTGTAGCGGACCATGAGTGAAAAAAGGCTGGTATTGGCGCCCACCTGATTGTTTTCATGCTGCCTATATTGCATAGAGGGCACAGGGTCAATAAACCATTTAAAGTTCTGACTGCGAGCGAATGCGTAAAAGTACCAGTCATGCAGGCTAACACCCTGAAACGCCTTCCAGCGGGAGACTATCGAGTCCTTCAAGGGGTCAGCTAAGCGCCGGCTCAGCACATAGGTGCAGCCAGGGCCGGCGGCTTCAAACAAGAAGTCCCACGCAACTTGCGGCTGGGCCTTGTCGAGCAAGTGGGTCCTACCATCCTGCCAAAACGCAGTCACATTGCTTGAGTACGCATCATAGTCAGTGCTGCTCAGGGTCTGGACAGCCCGCCAAAGTTTATCCGGGTGCCAGATATCATCCTGATCGGCGAGCGCCACAAAATCGTAATCAGCAAACTCCACATCACGAATAAGACGAAAAAAATTTGGAGCGGCTCCACCAAAGCGACCCGCCTCTGCCAATACCACCACATTGGGGTGCGTATCGCTGAGCGTTGAACACCATATTTCAGTTCCATCGGTGGAAGGGTCGACGCTTATATAGAGAGTCACATCAACTGCCGACTGTTCAAGGATTGATTTCACCTGTTCATCAATCCACTGCATCCCGTTATAAGCGGCTAGTAGCACGGCTACTTTATAGGGTTGGTCCAAGGGCATTAAACATTCGCCTACGTTCATTGAACGTTGTCACACGCTGAGTTCTAGATCATATCAATGACAGGATAAATCCACGATTCTTTGCAGATACCGACCGTAACCGGTTTTCTTCAATCGCTGCGCCTGGATAGCCAACTGCTCGGTAGTAATCCATCCGTTGGCGTAGGCAATTTCCTCAAGGCACGCGACCTTGAGTCCTTGTCGATGCTCTATGGTGTGAACAAAATGGCTGGCTTCAAGAAGGGACTCATGGGTACCGCTATCAAGCCAGGCAAAACCTCGACCCAGCATTTCAACATTCAAAGAACCCTGCTGGAGATAAGCCAGGCTGACATCCGTGATTTCAAGCTCGCCGCGGGCAGAAGGTTTAATGCTTTTGGCGATATCAACAACCTGGTTATCGTAAAAATACAAGCCTGTAACGGCATAGTTTGACTTTGGCTTGAGCGGCTTTTCCTCAATACTCAGCGCCTGTCCATCGCCATCGAACTCTACGACGCCGAACCGCTCCGGATCTGACACGTGATACCCAAAGACCGTTGCACCGTGGGTTCGAGCATTAGCGACGCGCAAATTATCAGAAAAGTGCTGTCCGTAGAAAATATTGTCTCCAAGAATCAAGCAACATGGATCTTTGCCAATAAACTCTTCGCCAATAATAAATGCTTGGGCCAACCCCTCCGGGCGCGCCTGCTCGGCATAAGTAAGGTGGATACCGTACAAACTGCCATCACCGAGGAGCTTGCGAAAGCTAGGCAAATCCTCAGGCGTGGAGATAATGAGAATTTCTCTCATGCCTGCAAGCATCAATACCGATAGTGGATAAAAAATCATCGGTTTGTCATAGATAGGCAACATCTGCTTGGAGACGCCCAAGGTCAATGGGTGTAAACGCGTGCCTGAGCCGCCCGCGAGAATAATGCCTTTGCGACCTGAAGTAATCATGAGCGAAGCTTCCGTCAGCATTCCGGTACAACTTTCCTACAACCAGAAAATATAAAAATTAGTCATACCGAAGACTGCTGGTACAGACAATAAATACGCACCTACAATTCTACCTAACAGCCCTGCAGGTGGCGCTTTCACGATTAGCCGGCCAAAACTCAGGATGAAAAAAAATCAAACCATACGTTTATGAAGCCTGGACTGGCGCCCAAGGAATAGCCTTAAGAGAGGGCCAGCCAACATACCAATAAGCAACGCAATCACCACCACCACCGATACAGGTAGTTGCGGGGCTGCCCACCCCAGAAACAGCAGGGAAACAGGCTGTTGATTTTCAAGCATAAAGGTGAGAATTACCAGAACCAACAATAGCCCTGTGACAGCCAGCATACTACGGCTCAGATTACGCATGAGTTGCTCCTTGGCTTCTAATCAAAGCCCTTCTTCCTCTTCTTCATTCACTCGATCGCGCAACTCTTTACCCGGTTTGAAATGGGGCACGAACTTTCCGTCGAGACTGACCGATTGACCAGTTTTTGGGTTACGGCCAACCCGTGGCGCGCGGTAATGCAGGGAGAAGCTACCAAAACCCCGGATCTCGATTCGATCACCGGTGGCCAGGCACTGGGACATTTGCTCAAGCATGGTCTTGATGGCCAACTCTACATCCTTAGATGAGAGCAGCCCTTGATGGGTGACAATTCGTTCGATCAACTCCGACTTCGTCATATTTTTCCCTTCTTTTTCAAGCAGCTAGATCAGCGCTCCAAAGGTTTTAGCATGCGGGAGAGATTTTGAACAGCCTACATATTGACTTATCTTTACGCCCTAGCAGACAAGGCTGACAAACAGCTTCGCGCCATCTTTCACCCTTCATAAGCGTGAAAAACCTCACCGACAGATAACCAGCATGCTGCGCGATAAATACCCAGCCGGGTTCCAGCCAAAGAGGTAATCACCAGGCTCCTCATTCACGTCGCTCGATTTAGTAATCACTTTGTAGCCAGCGGTACCACACTCTCTTGCGGCGCGCTTGTAGCACCTCTCCCAGCTCGATCCTAGCCCGGAGCAGTTAATTTCCACACCACTGACTCCGCGCACCACATGGGTTTTAGCCCCAGTTGTACAGCCCAGCAGAATCAAACTCGTAATAACGATACAAAAGCCCTTCATTTCGCGCCCTCGGCCAGAAACCCAACAAAACAGCATGCGCTTCGCTCAAAGCTTAGACCCGATTGAAATATAGGCGCACACAAGGAAATAGATACTGGGAGCAGCAGTTGGTTTCTTGCGATCAGCCACATGAAGTCGTGAGCATCCGAGGGAAAAGAACCATCAAATCGCAGGCACAAAAAAGGGCGACCGAAGCCGCCCTTTTTCTATGGTCCGACAGAACTTAGTTCTGTTTTTCCATCTGTGCACGCAACAGGTCACCCAGAGTGGTAGGACCAGCAGCAATGTCAGAGGTAGCTGGCTTGTCGCGCAGGCTCTGGATTGCTTCTTTCTCTTCAGCATCGTCTTTCGACTTGATGGAGAGCTGGATTACGCGGCTCTTACGGTCAACGCTGATGATCTTGGCTTCTACTTCTTCGCCTTCTTTCAGCACGTTACGCGCGTCTTCAACACGGTCACGGCTGATTTCGGAAGCTTTCAGAGTCGCTTCGATATCGTCGGCCAAAGTGATGATGGCGCCTTTAGCGTCAACTTCTTTCACAATGCCTTTAACGATTGCGCCTTTGTCGTTCTCTTGAACGTACTCGGAGAACGGATCGCTTTCCAGTTGCTTGATACCCAGCGAGATGCGCTCACGCTCCGGGTCAACCGACAGGATAACGGTGTCCAGTTCGTCGCCCTTCTTGAAACGACGCACGGCTTCTTCGCCCACTTCGTTCCAGGAAATGTCGGACAGATGAACCAGGCCGTCGATGCCGCCGTCCAGACCAATGAAGATACCGAAATCGGTGATCGACTTGATGGTGCCGGAGATTTTATCGCCCTTGTTGAACTGGCCAGAGAAATCTTCCCATGGGTTAGATTTGCACTGCTTGATGCCCAGAGAGATACGACGACGCTCTTCGTCGATGTCCAGAACCATAACTTCCACTTCGTCGCCAACTTGTACGACTTTCGAAGGGTGGATGTTCTTGTTGGTCCAGTCCATTTCCGAAACGTGAACCAGGCCTTCAACGCCTTCTTCCAGCTCAGCGAAGCAGCCGTAGTCGGTCAGGTTGGTTACACGTGCGGTAACGCGAGTGCTTTCTGGGTAACGGGCTTTGATAGCAACCCATGGATCTTCGCCCAGTTGCTTGAGGCCCAGAGAAACACGGTTGCGTTCGCGATCGTATTTCAGAACCTTGACATCGATCTCGTCGCCAACGTTGACGATTTCGGAAGGATGCTTGATACGCTTCCAAGCCATGTCGGTAATGTGCAGCAGGCCATCGACGCCACCCAGATCGACGAATGCGCCGTAATCGGTGAGGTTTTTGACGATACCTTTGACTTGCTGGCCTTCTTGCAGGGATTCCAGCAGAGCTTCACGCTCGGCGGAGTTCTCTGCTTCCAGGACGCTACGACGGGAAACGACAACGTTGTTGCGCTTCTGATCCAGCTTGATGACCTTGAATTCCAGCTCTTTGCCTTCCAGGTGCGTGGTGTCGCGCACTGGACGAACGTCGACCAAAGAACCTGGCAGGAACGCACGGATGCCGTTAACGTCGACAGTGAAGCCGCCTTTAACCTTACCGTTGATAACGCCCTTGACCACTTCTTCGGCTGCGAAGGCTGCTTCCAGAACAATCCAGCATTCAGCGCGCTTGGCTTTTTCACGGGAGAGCTTGGTTTCACCGAAGCCGTCTTCAACCGAGTCCAGAGCAACGTGAACTTCGTCACCGACATTGATAGTCAGGTCGCCAGCGTCATTGTAAAACTGCTCAAGCGGGATGAGTGCTTCAGACTTCAGACCAGCGTGAACGGTTACCCAGCGAGCTTGGTAATCGATATCAACGATAACACCGGTGATGATGGAGCCTGCCTGAAGGTTCAGGGTTTTTAGGCTTTCTTCAAAGAGTTCCGCAAAGCTTTCGCTCATTTTAATTCCTGTTGATAAGGGCGAAGAATACGCCCATCTGCCACATCCCAGACGATGTGGGTTACGTTCATATAAAAGAAAAGCCGCAGGACTATGCCTGGAGTCCCCTGCGGTATTTCTTGGTCACCCGGCGATATCGCGAATGGCGATCTCGCTCATGATGCGTTCCAGCACCTGCTCGATGGACAACTCCGTGGAATCCAGCTGTATAGCGTCAGCCGCCGGTTTGAGCGGGGCTACTGCTCGCTGGGTATCGCGCTCATCGCGCGCACGGATCTCATCTAGCAGACTCGACAGACTAACATCATCGCCCTTGGCCTTCAACTGCAAGTAACGGCGACGCGCCCGCTCCTCGGCGCTGGCGGTCAGGAAAATCTTCAACGGGGCATCGGGGAACACCACCGTACCCATATCGCGGCCATCGGCCACCAGGCCTGGGGCCTCCTGAAACGCGCGCTGGCGTTGCAGCAGGGCTTCGCGCACCGCTGGCAACGCCGCCACCTGGGAGGCACCGGCACCAACGGTTTCGGTGCGGATGGCGTTGCTGACTTCGTCGCCTTCCAGGATCGTGCGCTGCAACTGGCCATCAGTGGCGGCAATGAACTGCACGTCCAGATGAGCGGCGAGTTGTTTGAGCAACTCTTCATTAGTCAGGTCGACGCCATGATTGCTCGCAGCAAAGGCCAGCAAACGGTAAAGGGCACCGGAGTCCAGCAAGTTCCAGCCCAAACGCTTAGCCAGGATTCCGGCAATAGTGCCTTTACCCGAGCCGCTTGGCCCATCAATGGCAATAACCGGCGCTTTGATATTCACGACTGAGCCTCTTGCGCGACGCGGATGCCGACCTGCGCGCATAGCGCGAGAAAGTTGGGGAAGGAGGTCGCGACGTTGGCGCAGTCATGGATGCGGATCGGTGCAGTGGCGCGCAAGGAGGCGACGCTGAAGGCCATGGCGATGCGGTGATCGCCGTGACCGTGTACTTCTCCGCCGCCGATCAGGCCACCATCGATGATGATGCCGTCCGGCGTCGGCTCGCACTTGACGCCCAATGTCAGTAGGCCATCCGCCATGACCTGAATGCGATCGGACTCTTTCACCCGCAGCTCCTCAGCGCCACGCAGCACAGTACGTCCTTGCGCACACGCCGCAGCGATGAACAGCACCGGGAACTCGTCGATCGCCAGCGGAACCAGCTCTTCAGGAATCTCAATACCCTTGAGCTGCGCCGCGCGCACGCGCAGATCCGCCACCGGCTCGCCACCGACCTCTCGCTGGTTTTCCAGGGTGATATCAGCCCCCATCAAACGCAGGATGTCGATGACGCCAGTGCGAGTCGGGTTTATGCCGACGTGCTCAAGCACCAGCTCGGAACCTTCGGCAATGGACGCTGCCACCAGGAAGAACGCGGAAGAGGAAATATCCCCCGGTACTTCGATATGGGTTGCGGTCAGCTTATGCCCGGACTCGACCGAAGCGGTGGCGCCATCCACCGCCACCGGGTAGCCAAAACCACGCAGCATGCGTTCGGTGTGGTCGCGGGTCGGTGCTGGCTCGGTAACAGTGGTCTTGCCTTCGGCATAGAGCCCCGCCAGCAGCAGGCAGGATTTAACCTGGGCGCTGGCCATCGGCATGCTGTAGGTCAGGCCTTTAAGCGGGTGACCACCACGGATCACCATGGGCGGTCGGCCTTCGGCGGCGGTTTCGATCACGGCGCCCATTTCCCGCAGGGGATTGGCTACCCGGTTCATCGGCCGCTTGGACAGCGAAGCATCGCCCGTGAGGGTGCTGTCAAAACTCTGGGCGGCCAACAGCCCCGAGAGCAGGCGCATCGATGTACCGGAGTTGCCCAAGTAGATCGGGCCCGGCGCGGGTTTCAAGCCGTGCAAGCCTACGCCGTGAACGGTGACACGGCCATGGTGCGGGCCTTCGATCACCACGCCCATGTCGCGGAACGCCTGGATGGTTGCCAAGGCGTCTTCGCCTTCAAGAAACCCTTCGACTTCGGTGGTGCCCTCGGCGAGGGAGCCCAGCATGATCGAGCGGTGGGAAATGGATTTATCGCCCGGTACACGGATCCGCCCAGTCAGGCGGCCACCAGGATTTGCCAGGAAAATCAGATCGTTGGAGTTCATAGCGTCCACATAGGCCCGGCGGGCCAGGATTTTACTGAAATGCTCGCGGGCAACCCGGGCGCGCGTAAAGACGCCCAACAGTTGGTGCCCATCCCCTGCATCGACCGCGTCGCGCAAGGCGTCGAGATCGCTGCGAAATGTATCGAGTGTGCGCAGGACAGCATCGCGATTGGCGAGAAAGATGTCGTGCCACATAACCGGGTCGCTGCCGGCGATTCTTGTGAAATCGCGGAAACCACCAGCAGCGTAACGGAAGATCTCCAGGTTTTCATTGCGCTTGGCCAGCGAATCGACCAGGCCGAACGCCAGCAAATGCGGCAAATGGCTGGTCGCCGCCAGCACTTCGTCGTGGCGCTCGACCTGCATGTGCTCGACATCGGCGCCCAATTCGCGCCACAAACGGTCGACCACCGCCAACGCACCCGGATCGGTTTGCGCCAGCGGCGTCAGGATCACTTTGTGGCGGCGGAACAGTTGCGCATTGGACGCCTCCACCCCGCTCTGCTCGGAGCCGGCAATCGGATGGCCCGGCACGAACCGTGCCGGCATCTGGCCAAAAGCCACGCTGGCCGCACGCACGACATTGCCCTTGGCGCTGCCGACGTCCGTCAGGATCGCCTGCCCCAGCTGCATGCCAGCCAAGCGCACCAGCAGTTTTTCCATGGCCAGGATCGGCACCGCCAACTGGATCACATCCGCACCTTCGCAGGCTGCAACCAGGTCTTCTTCACAGCGGTCGACGACACCCAGCTCCACTGCCAGCTTGCGCGACTGCGGATCGAGGTCGACGCCAACCACTTCGCCACACAGCCCGCTTTCACGCAGGCCTTTGGCGAAGGACCCGCCGATCAGCCCCAGGCCCACCACCACCAAGCGCCCGATCATAGGTGCAGCAGATTGCAGCGCGGTGACATCAACCACGGGCCAGGACCTTGGCCAGCGCCTCGAGGAAGCGGGCGTTTTCCGCGGCCAGGCCAACGGTCACGCGCAGGTGGTTCGGCATGCCGTAATTGGCCACCGGACGCACGATCACGCCTTCATGCAGCAGGCCCTGGAACACGGGCGCCGCCACCCGGTTCAGGTCCACACAAAGGAAGTTGCCACGGGAAGGAATCCAGCCCAGGCCCAGCTCGCGCAAACCGGCTTCAAGCTGGGCCATGCCCGCCTCGTTCAACCGGCGGCTTTGCTCCAGATACTCGCTGTCCTGCAACGCGGCGCAGGCTGCGGCCAGGGCCAGGCTATTGACGTTGAAAGGCTGGCGCACGCGGTTCAGCACATCGGCGACCACGGCCGAGGACAAACCGTAGCCGACCCGCAATGCCGCCAGGCCATAGGCCTTGGAGAACGTGCGCGAAACCAAAAGGTTCGGATAGGCCGCGAGAAAATCCAGGCCGTCGGGCAGGTCGCTGCCCTCGGCGTATTCGATGTAAGCCTCGTCGAGCACCACCAGCACCCGCTCGGGCACGTCCTGCAGAAACTCGTCCAGGGCCTCGGCGCTGAACCAGGTGCCCGTCGGATTATTCGGGTTGGCGATGAAAACCACGCGGGTATTGCTGTCGATGGCTTCAAGCATCGCCGACAGGTCATGACCCCAGTCGATGGCCGGGATCACTCGGGCCTCTGCGCCCACAGCCTGGGTGACGATGGGGTACACCGCGAACGCGTGCTCGCTGAACACCGCATTGAGGCCCGGCGCCAGGTAGGCCCGCGCCACCAACTCGAGGATGTCGTTGGAGCCATTGCCCAGGGTCACCTGGTCCGGTTCCACGCGGCACTGCTCGGCTAACAGGGACTTGAGGGCAAAGCCGTTGCCATCGGGATAGCGGGTCAATTGCGCCAGTTCGGCGCTGATCGCTGCAAGTGCCTTGGGGCTGGCGCCTAGCGGGTTTTCGTTGCTGGCCAGTTTGACGATGCGGGCCGGATCGATATCCAGCTCACGTGCCAGTTCGTCCACAGGCTTGCCCGGAACGTAAGGCGAAAGTTGTTGCACGCCCGGCTGCGCCAGTGCGAGGAAGTCGCCACTCATTATCAACGCCCTTAAAGAACTGCTTTGGGGTAGGAACCCAGCACCTTGAGTGCCACGGCCTCCTGACTGATTTTTTCCAGCACGCCCTTGACCAGTGGGTCGCGGTGATGGCCGATAAAATCGATGAAGAACACGTAGGTCCATTTACCGCTGCGCGAAGGACGGGTCTCGATCCGCGTCAGGTCGATGCCGTTGTCGTGGAACGGCACCAGCAATTCGTGCAAGGCCCCCGGTTTGTTGCTCATCGAGACGATGATGGAGGTCTTGTCGTCGCCCGTCGGCGGCACTTCCTGGCTGCCGATCATCAGGAAGCGCGTGGAGTTATCCGGGCGATCCTCGATTTTTTCCGCCAAGCGCGTCAGGCCATAGAGGCCCGCCGCCATGTCGCCAGCGATGGCCGCCGAGTTCCACTCACCCTTGACCCGCTTGGCCGCTTCGGCGTTGCTGGACACCGCCACGCGCTCGACATTCGGGTAATGGGCGTCCAGCCACTTACGGCACTGGGCCAGGGACTGGGCGTGGGAGTAGATGCGACTGATGCTGTCGGTCTTGGTGTTCTCGCCCACCAGCAAGTGGTGGTGGATACGCAACTCGACTTCGCCACAGATCACCATGTCGTGCTCGAGGAAACTGTCGAGGGTGTGGTTGACCGCACCCTCGGTGGAGTTTTCCACCGGGACTACGCCAAAGTTCACCGCCCCGGCCGCTACTTCACGGAACACTTCATCGATGGCCGCCATGGGCTTGCTGATGACCGCGTGGCCGAAATGCTTCATGGCCGCAGCCTGGGTGAAGGTGCCTTCCGGCCCCAGATACGCGACTTTGAGCGGCTGCTCAAGGGCCAGGCACGACGACATGATCTCGCGGAACAACCGCGCCATCTCTTCGTTACCCAGCGGCCCCTGGTTGCGCTCCATCACGCGCTTGAGCACCTGGGCTTCGCGCTCGGGGCGATAGAACACCGGCACTTCGCCTTCGGCCAGGGAGGCCATTTTCACCCGTGCCACTTCCTGGGCACAGCGCGCGCGCTCGCTAATCAGCTCTAGGACTTTCTCATCCAAGCTATCGATGCGCAGGCGCAGAGCCTTGAGTTCTTGCTCGGACATCAGCCGTGTTCCTTCTCGAACTCTGCCATGTACGCCACCAGCGCGTTGACCGCGTGGATGTCCACGGCGTTATAGATAGAAGCGCGCATGCCGCCCACCGAACGGTGGCCCTTGAGGTTCAGCAGCCCACGGGCCTCGGCGCCGACCAAGAACGACTTGTCGAGACGGTCGTCGGCCAGGCGGAACGGCACGTTCATCCAGGAGCGATCGGTTTTATTGATTGGGTTGCTGTACAGGCCGCTGGCGTCGATGAAGTCATACAAGGTGCGCTGCTTGACCTCATTGAGCTTGCCGATGGCCGCCACGCCGCCCTGCTCCTTGAGCCACTCGAACACCAGGCCGGACAAGTACCAGGCCAAGGTCGGCGGGGTGTTGTACATCGAGCCGTTGTCGGCCGCGACCTTGTAGTCGAGCATGGTCGGGCACAGGGAGCGGGCGCGGCCCAGCAGGTCTTCGCGGATGATGTTGACGACGATACCGCTGGGGCCGATGTTTTTCTGCGCACCGGCGTAGATCATGCCGAAACGGGAGATATCCACAGGGCGCGAGAGGATGTCCGAGGACATGTCGGCCACCAACGGTACGTCGCCGGTCTCGGGCACCCAGTTGAACTCCAGGCCACCGATGGTTTCGTTCGGCGCGTAGTGCACGTAGGCCGCGTCACGGTTCAGTTGCCACTCGTTCTGGCCGGGAATGGCGAAATAGTCGTAGGGCTTGGCGGTGGCGGCGACGTTGACGTGACCGTAGCGCGAGGCCTCTTCAATGGCTTTCTGCGACCAGATACCGGTGTCGATATAGTCGGCCGAGCCGTTTTCCGGCAGCAGGTTGAGGGGGATCTGGGCAAACTGCTGGCTGGCGCCCCCTTGCAGGAACAGCACTTTGTAGTTAGACGGGATGTCCAGCAGGTCGCGCAGATCCTGCTCGGCCTTGGTGGCGATGGACACGAATTCGTCGCTGCGATGGCTCATTTCCATGACCGACAGGCCCTTGCCGTGCCAATCGAGGAGTTCACCCTGCGCGCGCTGCAGGACTGCTTCAGGAAGCGCCGCGGGACCGGCACAGAAGTTATAAGCTCTCTTGCTCACATCCAATCTCACTCTGATCTGGTGGGGGTGGTGCAATAAATCTTCAGTTCATGCTTGCTCGGACGTGGGAGCGGGCTTGCCCGCGATGAAGTCGATACAACCGCTACATAGCTGTCGGCAGCAATAACGCCATCGCGGACAAGCCCGCCCCCACATACACAAACAACAAGGGGGCGAATTCTCATCCGCCCCCTGGGTGTCCGCTTACTCCTGCGGTTCTTCGTCAGCGGCAGCACCAAGCGGTTGGCTCTCACCCGCCTCGTCGCTCACGGCGCCGGCCTCGAACTCGGCCTCATCGCCATCGAACTCTTCACCTTCCACTTCCGAAGGCTCCTGCACCCGCTCAAGGCCCACCAGCGTTTCGTCGCTGGCCAACTTAATCAGGGTCACGCCCTGGGTGTTGCGGCCCAGGCTGGAGACTTCGTCGACCCGCGTACGCACCAGCGTGCCCTGGTCGGAAATCAACATGATCTCCTCGCCGTCGAGCACCTGCACCGCGCCCACCAGGCGACCGTTACGCTCGTTGCTGACCATGGCGATCACGCCCTGCCCGCCACGTTTGTACTCGGGGAACTCGCTGATGGCGGTGCGCTTGCCGTAGCCGCGGGCCGAAGCAGTGAGGATCTGGCTGCCTTCTTCGGGGATCAGCATGGAAATCAGCTTCTGCCCTTCTGGCAGACGCATGCCGCGCACACCACGGGCGGTACGGCCCATGGCACGTACATCGGATTCCTTGAAGCGTGTCACCTTGCCACCGTCGGAGAACAGCATGACTTCGCGCTGGCCATCGGTGATCGCGGCGCTAATCAGCACGTCGCCTTCGTCCAGTTCCAGGGCGATCAGGCCCACGCTGCGTTGGCGGCTGAACTGCTCCAGCGGGGTCTTCTTCACGGTGCCGTCGGCCGTTGCCATGAAGATGAAGTGACCTTCGGTGTATTCCTCGACCGGCAGCATGGTGGTGATGTACTCACCCTCACCCAGCGGCAGCAGGTTGACCAATGGGCGGCCACGGGCGGCGCGGGAGGCCTCCGGGATTTCATAGGTCTTGAGCCAGTACACCTTGCCCTTGCTGGAGAACAGCAGGAGCGTGGTGTGGCTGTTGGCGACCAGCAGGTGAGCAATGTAGTCCTCATCCTTGACGCCGGTCGCCGACTTGCCTTTACCGCCACGGCGCTGGGCCTGGTAGGCAGCGAGCGGCTGGGTCTTGGCATAACCGCCGTGGGAAATGGTCACCACGCGCTCTTCTTCCGGGATCATGTCACCCAGGGTCAGGTCCAGGCGCGCATCGAGGATCTCGGTGCGGCGCACGTCACCGTATTCGGCGCGAATCACTTCCAGTTCTTCGCGAATCACTTCCATCAGGCGCACGGCACTGTTGAGGATGCGGATCAGCTCGCCGATCTGGTTGAGGATTTCCTGGTACTCGGCCAGCAGCTTTTCGTGTTCCAGGCCGGTCAGGCGATGCAGGCGCAGTTCCAGGATGGCCTGGGCCTGTTCCGGCGACAGGAAATACTTGCCGTCGCGCAGGCCGTATTGCGGGTCCAGGGTCTCGGGACGGCAGGAATCGGCGCCGGCGCGCTCCACCATCGCCACGACGGCGCTGGATTCCCACGGCATCTTGATGAGGGCTTCCTTGGCTTCCGACGGAGTCGGCGAGGCCTTGATGAGGGCGATGACCGGGTCGATGTTCGACAGGGCAACGGCCTGGCCTTCCAGGATGTGGCCACGCTCGCGGGCCTTGCGCAGCTCGAACACGGTACGCCGGGTGACGACTTCGCGGCGGTGACGCACGAAGGCTTCCAGCAGGTCCTTGAGGTTCAGGATGCGCGGGCGGCCGTCGATCAGCGCGACGATGTTGATACCGAACACCGCTTGCAACTGGGTCTGGGCGTAGAGGTTGTTGAGGATCACCTCAGGCACTTCGCCACGGCGCAGCTCGATCACGACGCGCATGCCGTCCTTGTCGGACTCGTCACGCAGCTCGGTGATGCCTTCGAGTTTCTTTTCCTTGACCAGCTCGGCGATCTTCTCGATCAGGCGAGCCTTGTTCAACTGGTACGGCAGCTCGGTGATGACGATCTGCTGGCGGCCACCGACCTTGTCGATGTCTTCGATGATCGAGCGGGCACGCATGTAGATGCGCCCGCGACCGGTGCGATAGGCCTCGATGATGCCAGCGCGACCGTTGATGATCGCGGCGGTGGGGAAATCCGGGCCGGGAATGAATTGCATCAGCTCATCGACGGTCAGCTCGGGGTTGTCGATGAGGGCCAGGCAACCGTCGATGACTTCACCGAGGTTGTGCGGCGGGATGTTGGTCGCCATGCCCACGGCAATACCGCTGGAGCCGTTGACGAGCAGGTTGGGGATCTTGGTGGGCATGACCGCGGGGATCATTTCGGTGCCGTCGTAGTTCGGCACCCAGTCCACGGTTTCCTTGTGCAGGTCGGCCAGCAACTCGTGGGCCAGCTTGGTCATGCGAACTTCGGTGTATCGCATGGCCGCGGCGTTGTCGCCGTCCACCGAACCGAAGTTGCCCTGGCCGTCCACCAGCAGGTAGCGCAGGGAGAAAGGCTGGGCCATACGCACGATGGTGTCGTAGACCGCGGTATCACCGTGGGGGTGGTACTTACCGATCACGTCGCCGACGACACGGGCCGATTTCTTGTATGGCTTGTTCCAGTCGTTACCCAGTTCGCTCATCGCGAAGAGCACGCGACGATGCACGGGCTTCAAGCCATCACGCGCATCAGGCAGTGCCCGCCCGACAATTACGCTCATTGCGTAGTCGAGGTAGGACTGCTTCATCTCGTCTTCGATATTGACCGGGATGATTTCTTTGGCCAGTTCGCCCATGAGAAGCCTGATTCCTTTTTCTGGTGAAACCTCGTCACATCCATATGGGACGAACGAAGCTCGCCGGTGCAGGCTTTATGCCATGCATCGACTTACGACAAATCAACGAGTTGCACCACGGATTTGCGCAGTAAAGACAACCCCTTGGGGCTATCTCGGAAAACGCCGGATGGTATCACAATCGCCGCCACGCACCTATCCCTCTGATGCGCATGGAGCGTAGTTAGATGAGCGATGACGGGCTTGAGGGCGACGAGAGAAGCTCAGAGCGGGGGCGAATGCAGAATTGGCGGCCGATTGGGGCGGTTTGGCTGGCTGTGCGGCCCCTATCGCGAGCAGGCTCGCTCCCACCAAAACCCTTACCCGCGCGAGCAAGCTTGCTCGCGAGAGCCATTCATCAACCAGAATCGCCCATCAATGCAGGCGTTTGCGGCACATCAACTGGGCCATTTTCGCCATATCGGGCCGCTCGACAATGCCCTTTTCGGTGACGATCGCGTCAATCAGGTCCGCCGGCGTCACGTCGAATACCGGGTTGTACGCTTCCACGTCCGCCCCCACGCGCTTGCCACCGACCTCCAGCAGCTCGCTGCCGTCGCGCTCTTCGATGGGAATTTCGTCGCCGCTGGCCAGGCTCATGTCGATGGTCGAGCTGGGCGCCACCACCATGAAGCGCACGCCGTGGTGCATGGCGTTCACCGCCAGTTGGTAGGTGCCGATCTTGTTCGCCACGTCGCCATTGGCGGTGATGCGGTCGGCGCCGACGATGACCCAGGTGATGCCTTTGGTTTTCATGATGTGGGCCGCCGCGGAGTCGGCATTGAGGGTCACCGGGATGCCTTCGTTGGCCAGCTCCCACGCCGTCAGGCGCGAGCCTTGCAGCCAGGGCCGGGTTTCGTCGGCATAGACCCGTTCCACCATGCCTTCGATCCAGGCCCCGCGAATCACCCCAAGCGCTGTGCCGAAGCCGCCGGTGGCCAGGGCCCCGGTGTTGCAGTGGGTGAGGATCGCCTGGGCGTTGCCCTGGTGCCGGCGGATCAGGTCCACCCCCAGTTGCGACATGGTCAGGTTGGCTTCGCGGTCGCTCTCGTGAATGGCCAGAGCCTCAGCCTCCAGCGCCGCCAAGGGGTCGGCGTTGCCCTTGAGGCGGTACAGGCGATCGCTCATGCGGTTCAGGGCCCAGAACAGGTTGACTGCCGTGGGCCGAGAATCGGCGAGCAAGGCGAAGTCCTCTTCCAGCTCCACCTGCCAATCACCGCCGGCGGCAAAGCGCTCGCGGGCGGCCAGCACCACGCCATAGGCGGCGCTGATGCCGATGGCTGGCGCGCCGCGCACCACCATGGTGCGGATGGCCTCGGCCACACCGGCGGCGCTGGTGTAGGCGATCCAGCGCTCCTCGAACGGCAGGATGCGCTGGTCGAGCAGGTACAGGGCGCCATCGCGCCAATCGATGGCCTTCACCTTCTCCGCCGCCAACAGTCGATCGCGCATGCCTGACTCCCCACTCAAGAACAAAAGCGGCCGATTATAGCGATCCCCCCGCGAAGACGCTCGGGTATACTTCGCCGTCCTCTATAAAAGCCGCGGAACCCTGCCACGATGCCAATCTCTGCCCCTGCGCTCGACCTCTTGCTGCTGCCGACCTGGCTGGTACCTGTGGAGCCGGCCGGCGTTGTGCTCAAGGACCACGGCCTGGGCATCCGCGCGGGCCGTATTGTGTTTATCGGCCCCAGGGCCCAGGCCCTGAAGCTCAAGGCGCAAGAAGTGCGCGAATTGCCCGGCATGCTCATGAGCCCCGGCCTGGTCAATGCCCACGGGCACGCGGCAATGACCCTGTTCCGTGGCCTGGCCGACGACCTGCCGCTGATGACCTGGCTGGAAAACCACATCTGGCCCGCCGAGGGCAAGTGGGTCGATGAAGCTTTCGTCCGTGATGGCACCGACCTGGCCATCGCCGAACAGCTCAAGGGCGGCATCACCTGCTTCTCGGATATGTACTTCTTCCCCAAAGTCGCGTGCGAACGCGTGCACAACAGCGGCATCCGCGCGCAAATCGCCATGCCTATCCTCGACTTCCCGATCCCCGGCGCCAGCGACGCCGACGAAGCCCTGCGCCAAGCCATCGCGCTGTTCGGCGAGCTCAAGCACCACCCGCGCATCACCATCGCCCTCGGCCCCCACGCGCCGTACACCGTGGGTGATGAAAGCCTGGAAAAAGTGCGGGTCATCGCCGAAGAACTGGACGCTGCGATCCAGATGCACGTCCACGAAACCGCCTTCGAAGTGCACCAGGCCCTGGAGCAGAACCAGGAGCGGCCCCTGGCCCGCCTCGCACGCCTGGGCCTGCTGGGGCCACGCTTTCAGGCCGTGCACATGACCCAGGTCAGCGATGACGACCTGGCTTTGCTGGTAGAAAGTAACAGCAGCGTGATCCACTGCCCGGAATCGAACCTGAAACTGGCCAGCGGCTTCTGCCCGGTGGAGCGCTTGTGGCTGGCGGGCGTCAACGTGGCCGTCGGCACCGATGGCGCAGCCAGCAACAACGACCTCGACCTGCTCGGTGAAACCCGCACCGCAGCCTTGCTGGCCAAGGCTGTCGCGGGCTCGGCCACCGCCCTGGACGCCCACCGCGCACTGCGCATGGCCACCTTGAACGGCGCGCGAGCCCTGGGCCTGGATACGCACATCGGCTCGCTGGAAGTGGGCAAGGCCGCCGACCTGGTGGCCTTCGACCTCTCCGGCCTGGCCCAGCAACCCGTCTACGACCCGGTTTCCCAGTTGATCTACGCCACGGGCCGCGACTGTGTGACGCATGTCTGGGTCGCCGGTAAAGCCTTGCTTGAAGACCGCCGCCTGACGCGCCTGGACGAGCAGCAACTGTGTGCCACCGCCGTCGCCTGGGGCGAACGCATCGGCGGCCACCACCAACCGAATCAAGGGGCTTGAGCCACGACTCAAGCTCCGCCAACGCTTTCACTGGATTTAGAGGATGACCCCATGAGCAACGTTGACCACGCAGAAATCGCCAAATTCGAAGCCCTGGCCCACCGCTGGTGGGACCGCGAAAGCGAGTTCAAACCGCTGCACGACATCAACCCGCTGCGGGTCAACTGGATTGATGAGCGGGTCAAACTGGCCGGCAAGAAGGTCCTGGACATCGGTTGCGGCGGCGGCATCCTCAGCGAAGCCATGGCCCAACGCGGCGCCACCGTGATGGGCATCGACATGGGCGAAGCGCCCCTGGCGGTGGCCCGCCTGCACCAGCTCGAATCCGGGGTGAGCGTGGAGTACCGGCAGATCACCGCCGAAGCCCTGGCCGAAGAAATGCCCGAGCAGTTCGACGTGGTCACTTGCCTGGAGATGCTCGAGCACGTGCCCGACCCGTCTTCGGTGATCCGCGCCTGTTTGCGCATGGTCAAACCCGGTGGCCAGGTGTTCCTGTCCACCATCAACCGCAACCCCAAGGCTTACCTGTTCGCCATCATCGGCGCCGAATACATCATGAAGTTGCTGCCGCGTGGCACCCACGACTTCAAGAAGTTCATCCGCCCGTCCGAACTGGGCGCCTGGAGCCGCGCCGCCGGCCTCACCGTCAAGGACATCATCGGCCTGACCTACAACCCGCTGACCAAGCACTACAAACTGGCCGCCGACGTGGACGTCAACTACATGATCCAGACCCTGCGCGAGGAATAAGCCGATGGCCATCAAAGCGGTTCTTTTCGACATGGACGGCACCCTGCTCGACACCGCGCCGGACTTCATCGCGGTGTGCCAGCGGATGCGCGCCGACCGTGGCCTGGCACCGATTGCCGACCAGCACATCCGCGACGAAATCTCCGGTGGCGCCAAGGCGATGGTTGCAGTGACCTTCGCCATGGACCCCGAATCGCCCGGTTTCGAAGCGCTGCGCCAGGAATTTCTAGAGCTGTACCTCAAGGACTGCGCCGTCCATACCAAGCTTTTCGACGGCATGGCCGAACTGCTGGCCGACCTGGAAAAGGCCAACCTGATCTGGGGCGTGGTCACCAACAAGCCACTGCGCTTCGCCGCACCGATCATGCAACGCCTGGGCCTGGCCGAACGCTCGGCCCTGCTGATCTGCCCGGACCACGTCACGAACAGTAAACCCGACCCTGAACCCCTGACACTGGCCTGCAAGATGCTCGACCTCGACCCGGCCAGCGTCCTGTTCGTGGGCGATGACCTGCGCGACATCGAATCGGGCCGCGACGCCGGCACCCTGACCGCCGCCGTCACCTACGGCTATATCCACCCCGACGACAACCCCCACAACTGGGGCGCCGGTGCGGTGGTGGACCACCCGCTGGAACTGCGCAAGGTGCTGGATAACGCGCTGTGCCGCTGCTAGAGCGCCGCTTGCGGCCACCTGCTTATTGTTTTGTTGAGGCTTAACTATGTTTGATTACTCCGCTCGCCCCGAACTGCTCAAAGGCCGGGTCATCCTGGTCACCGGCGCCGGTCGTGGCATCGGCGCCGCTGCGGCGAAAACCTACGCCGCCCACGGTGCCACCGTATTGCTGCTGGGCAAGACCGAAGCCAACCTGACCCAGGTCTACGACGAGATCGAAGCCGCCGGCCACCCGCAACCGGTGGTGATCCCGTTCAACCTGGAGACCGCCCTGCCCCATCAATACGATGAGCTGGCAGCCATGGTCGAAAGCGAGTTCGGCCACCTCGACGGCCTGCTTCACAACGCCTCGATCATTGGCCCGCGCACTCCGCTGGAGCAGCTGTCAGGCGAGAACTTCATGCGCGTGATGCAAGTCAACGTCAACGCCATGTTCATGCTCACCAGCACCCTGCTGCCGCTGCTCAAGCTGTCCCAGGACGCCTCGGTGGTGTTCACCTCCAGCAGCGTCGGGCGCAAGGGCCGCGCGTATTGGGGCGCCTATGGGGTGTCGAAGTTCGCCACCGAAGGCCTGATGCAAACCCTGGCCGACGAAGTGGACACCGTGGCGCCGATCCGCTCCAACAGCATCAACCCCGGCGCTACCCGCACCAGCATGCGCGCCCAGGCGTACCCAGGCGAGAACCCGGGCAACAACCCTACGCCCGAGGAAATCATGCCGGTTTACCTGTACCTGATGGGCCCGGACAGCACCGGGATCAACGGCCAGGCGTTCGACGCGCAGTAACCCCCGTGGCGCGCCGGTAAACCGGCGCGCTGCTCGCCCCTCCCCGCCCCCCGCGCCTATCTCAGCCAAGTTTCTGCCACTGCGCTTCTCGCCGTGTTCCGCAAAATAATCCAAGCATCTGAATTGAAACGAGTTTTATCAAACTGAACCGAATGGCACGACTTTCGCTCTAAACCCTGCAAACACGCCGCGTGGCAGCGAGTCCGACTAGACTGATAGCACTTGTCCTACGGGACTGATGGATCAGTGGATACAAAGCTTTCACTCGGCCTGTAAGACAGCATTTCGTGCTCAGGGGCCCGTGCCATATGAAATCACCCACCCAGACCCACGCCATCGACTTCGACAGCGCCAAATTGCAGCGCCTGGGCTTTGGGCAGCAATCGCCTCTGGTGCAGCGCACGATCAGCCTGGGTCAACTGCGCCAGCAACTGGGCCTGCAATTACAGACCAGCCTGGAGCCGCAGCGCATCCTGGGGTTGTTTTTCCGTGAGATCCAACGCCTGGTGCCGCTGCACGCCCTGAGCTACGAACACCAGGCCAGCGACCTGCGCCTGGAGTTCGGCCAACGCGGCCACCATTGCGTCAGCTACAGCCTCAGCCACGAAGGCGAGCACCTGGGTGAACTGGTATTTCGCCGTAACCAGCGCTTTAGCGAGGAAGAGTTGGCCAGCCTGGAGTCGCTGCTGTCCTGCCTGCTCTACCCGATGCGCAACGCCCTGCTCTACCGCGCCGCCACCCAGAGCGCCCTGCGCGACCCATTGACCGGCACCGGCAACCGCATCGCCATGGACCAGACCCTGCAACGGGAAATCGACATGGCGCGCCGCCACCTGCAACCGCTGTCGCTGCTGATGCTCGACATCGACCACTTCAAACGGGTCAACGACAGCCACGGCCACAACGCCGGCGACAAAGTGCTCAAAGCCGTGGCCGCGGCGATAAAGGGCCAGTTGCGTAATGTGGACATGGTGTTCCGCTTCGGCGGCGAAGAGTTCCTGATCCTGCTCTCCAACACCAGCCGCGAAGCCGCGGCCCTGGTGGGCGAACGTCTGCGCCACGCCGCGCAAGCCCAGGACTATCGGGCCGACACGGTGCCCATCGAACTGACGGTCAGCCTC
Organism: Pseudomonas sp. MF08817; assembly: GCF_059862705.1. Lineage (NCBI taxonomy): Bacteria > Pseudomonadati > Pseudomonadota > Gammaproteobacteria > Pseudomonadales > Pseudomonadaceae > Pseudomonas > Pseudomonas sp. MF08817. Next base: position 226,795 of record NZ_JCBCUY010000002.1, on the reverse strand, counting down.
GGCTGCTCCACCCTGCTGCCCGGTGAGTCCGCCGAAAGCCTGATCCGCCGCGCCGACAGCGCCCTCTACGTGGCCAAGCGCGAAGGCCGCAACCGCTTGGCGATGGCGGGGTAGGCACCCCGCCAGGCCACTTCAGTCGTCGGCCAGGGCCAAGCACGCGCGAGCCACCGGGGCTTTTTCCAACTGCATGCAGCGTTCCAGGAACAGGTACATGTAGTCGTAGCTCTTGCAAATGGCCTGGCGCAGTTCCACCTGCAACTGCGCCGAGGGGTTCATTCCGGCCAGGGTGCAGATGATCTCCAGCGCCTCCCAAGGGTGCGCGTCGTCGTACTGGGCGTGCATCTTCAGCCACTTCATCGCGCCCTTGCGCGCCTCTTCGGGGAACGCTGCCGCGTAGGCCCCGGTGGAACACACCAACGCCGACCATTCACCCGTCGCGCCTTCGATGGCGTAGTTGGTGGCCGCGATGGCCACGATCAGCGAATCGGCCGAACTGGTGTGCCAGCACCAGTGGCTCAAGGCGTGCAGCTCCGGCGCCACCTGTTGCGCCTGCAAATCCTCCAGCGTCACGCCATGGGCGCGGCTCCAGTTGACCCAGTAATCGGCGTGGTTGAGCTCCACACGGATGTTACGCATCAGCCAGCGGCGCGCCATGTCTTCGCCGGGGTGGCGGGCGAAGCGGGTCTTGGTCAGGTTTTGCGCCATGTACAAGGCAAACTGCTCAACCACCGGCCAGCCGCCGATCAGGTAATGGCGCATTGTCTTGGCGCCCAGCTTGTTGTCGCGCATGCGTTGGTACAACTCGTGCTCGACGACCCGGCGCTTGCTCTCGCTGCATTCGCGGATCAGCTTCTGGGCCCAGACGGGGTAACTGGCGGCGTCCATGAGCGGGCCGGTGCGGTTGAATGTATCGATCACTGTCGAGCTCCTTTTGATGGTGATGATGAAGATCAGCCGTAAGTTCAGCGAAAGGTGCCGGGCGCCTTGAACAACAACGGTTGCGGCCGCACAGGGCGGCACAACAGGCTGTCGCAGGTAAATAGTTGTGGGCGCTCAATAATATAACCCTGAGCAAAGTCCACACCGATTTCCAATAACGCTTGTTCGATCTGGGGTGACTCAACGAACTCGGCAATAGTGCGTTTACCCATGACATGGCCAATGTGATTGATAACTTCGACCATGGCGCGATTGATCGGATCGTCCAACATATCCTTCACGAAACTTCCGTCGATCTTCAGGAAGTCTACAGGTAAATGTTTTAGGTACGCGAACGAAGACATCCCGGCACAAAAATCATCCAATGAAAAAAAGCAACCTAAGCGCTTGAGTTCATTGATAAATCTAATTGCGCTAGCGAGATTGGCGATGGCGCTTGTTTCAGTTATTTCAAAACAAATCATTTCTGGTGGAATATCGTAAGTTTTGAATTGCTCCCGCAGAAAGTCCAGAAAACTCTCATCTCCGATAGTAATACCTGACAGATTAATCGCACACATCGCCATTGTTCCCGGGCGTTCCTGAGCAATACATTGAGCAATGATCTTGAATACGTTATGAACTACCCAACGGTCTAACGAAGGCATCAGACCATAACGTTCAGCAGCCGGAATGAAACTACTGGGCAAGATCATCCGGCCCGCTTCGTCATGCAGGCGCAGGAGGATTTCCACATGGCCGCCGCCCCGTTCGGTGAGGCCCAGGGCGGCGATTTCCTGGGCGTAGAGGCAGAAGCGGTTTTCCTCCAGAGCGAGGTGCAGGCGCTGCACCCAGGCCATCTCGCCAAAACGCATGGACAGTTCCGAGTCGTCGGCGTGGTACACCTGCACCCGGTTACGGCCCTTTTCCTTGGCCATGTAGCAGGCCATGTCCGCGGCGCGCAGGGAGGCTTCCAGGGTGGTCGGCACCTGGCTGATATGTACCAGGCCCACGCTGACGGTGGTCACGAACGGGCGCCCCTTCCACACGAAATGCAGGTTCTGCACGGTTTGGCGCAAGCCTTCGGCGATTTTCTCTGCGGCTTCGGGGGCGCAGTTCTCCAGCAGAATGCCGAACTCGTCGCCGCCCAGTCGTGCCAGGGTGTCGCCCTCACGCAGGCCCGACTGCAACAGCGCGCAGATGTGCCGCAGCAACTCGTCCCCCGCGGCGTGGCCGCAGGTGTCATTGACCAATTTGAACTGGTCCAGGTCCAAAAACAGCACCGCGTGGCGCCCCGGGTGGCGGAGCAAGCCGTGCAGGGCTTGTTCGAGGCGGTACTCAAACTCGCGGCGGTTGGCCAGCCCGGTGAGGGCATCGTGGGTCGCCTGCCATGAGAGGTTGGCGATGTACTGGCGTTCCTGGGTCATGTCGTGCAGCACCAGCACGGTGCCGCTGACTTTGCCGGCATTCAGGATCGGCGCACCCACCAGGGTTACCGAAACGGTGCTGCCATCGAGGCGCTGGATCAGCTTGGCATGCTCACTACCGCCGCCGAGTTGGCCGTTGAGAATGTGCTCGATCAGGGTGAAGCCTTCGGCCTGGGCATTTTCATCCAACAGGTTGAACAGCGCCGCCAGCGGCAGGCCTGTGGCCTGGGAAGCTTTCCAATGGGTCAGCGCCTCGGCGGCCGGGTTCATGTAGGCGATGGCGCCTTCTACGTCAGTGGTGATGACCCCGTCGCCGATGGACTGCAAGGTAATCTGCGCTCGCTCGCGCTCCATTTGCAGAGCATCGGCAAAGGCGTGGCGCTGAGTCAGCAACTTGTGGGTGCGCAACAGCGCCAGGGCGATCATGCCCAGGGCGGTGGCCAGGTTGATAGTCAGCAGCAGGCGCAGCATCACCCGCGAGCCCTCTCCCAGCGCATCGCTAAAGCCCTTGGCCGCCGGGGTCACCCCTTCGTTGATGGCCAGGATCAGGTTTTTCCAGCGGGCGACATCGGCGGCGCTAACGCGGTTATCGAGGATTTTCTCGTGCATCTCCCGGGCCACGGCGTCCAGTTGCACCAGGTAGCCGTCGCCCTCGGCCCACAGGTCGATGGCTTTTTCCAGGTAGCTGAAATGGCGGAAGTTGAGGTACAGCCAGATCAGCCGGGTGACGTCATCCGGGTGGTTGCCGCCCTTGAGAATGCCCTGGCGCGCCGCGTCCAGATCCGGCGGATGGCGGTCCAGGGCCACGCGCAACTCATGGCCGCCCTGGGGCACGGCGATGGCGTGGCGGTATTTGAGCCAGACCGCCTCATCGCGCACGTCGGCGTAGAGGCTCAGGTAATAGATGGCGTCTTTCTGGCCCTTGGACCACAAGCTCTCGCCCGCCACATAACCGCGCACGGCCGACAGGACATACAGGCTGAAACCACCCAGCAATGCCTGAAACAGCACCGCGGTAATAAATGGCCAGACGATGCCCAACAACCGCGGCGTTCCGAGAGTCCGCTTTTGCTTCATGACGTCCCTTGCATAAGCACTGCCAGATGAACACCCGAGAGGTTCTTTCTCCTAATCAGCACAGCCTAGGCTAGTTTTCAGTAATGCAAAGGCAAGATATCTGACACGAGATGGATTTAACTCCTACAGTCAGGCGCCAGGATTCCAGCGCCAGGTTTGCATCATGTATTCAGGGAGTTAGGGCGCGAGCGGCACCCTCGAAGGGCTTCAGCGAACCTGCTGCAAATGCCCGTAGAGCTTGGCGTAAAGGCCGCCGTCGGCGATCAGTTGCTGATGGTCGCCATCTTCGGCGATGTGCCCGCCGTCAAACACCAGCACCCGGTCTGCTTGCTTAACCGCCGACAGGCGATGGGCGATTATCAAGGTGGTGCGCCCGCTCAAGAACCGCGCCATAGCCTGGTGCAGGTTGTACTCGGTGGCGGCGTCCAGGGCCGAGGTGGCCTCGTCGAGAATCACCACTTTGGGCTCGGCGAGCACCATGCGGGCGATGGCCAGGCGCTGGCGCTGGCCGCCGGACAAACGCACCCCGGAGCGGCCGACCACGCTGTCCAGGCCTTGGGCCAGGTTGCGGATGGTGCCGTCGAGCTGGGCGATTTCCAGGGCGTGCCAGCAGGCCTCGTCGCTGCGTTCGCGGCCCATGGTCAGGTTGGCGCGCACCGTGTCGTTGAACAGTGCCGGGTGCTGCAGGACCACGGCGACGTTTTCGCGCACGGTTTCCAGGCCGATGTCCTCCTGGCTCGCGCCGCCGAAGCGGATACTCCCCGCCTGCGGCGTGTACAGGCCCAGCAGCAACTGCACCAAGGTGCTCTTGCCGCCGCCGCTGGCGCCGACGATGGCGACTTTTTCGCCGGGAGCAATGGCTAGGCTCATCTGGTCCAGCACTAGTTCATCGCCATAACCAAAACTCAGGCCGCGCACTTCGATGCCCACCGTCTCGCGGCCCTGGAACGGGTTGACGCCGCCGGGGTACTGGGGCTCATCGGCACGGGCCAGCAGTTCGTTGATGCGCGTGATGGCACCGCCCGCCGCGTAGTAGGCGTATTGCAGGTTCAGCAGTTGTTCCACCGGGCCGATCATGAACCATAGGTAGCTGAACACCGCGAGCATCTGGCCGATGGACAGATCGGAAAACAGCACGGTGAGCATGGCCGCCGCACGGAAGATGTCGATACCAAACTGGAACAGCAAGCCACTGGCCCGACTGCTGGCGTCGCTCTTCCACTGGGAGTTGACCGCGTAATCGCGCACTTCCCGGGCCCGCTGGCCGAGGCGGCCGAGGAAAAAGCCCTGGCGGTTGCCGGCGCGTACTTCCTGGATGGCATCCAGGGTTTCGGTCAGGGCCTGGGTAAAGCGCGAGGTGCTGTCGTTTTCCAGTTTCTTGAGGTGCTTGACCCGCTTGCCCAATTGCACCGTGGCGTAGATCACCAAAGGGTTGAACAGCAGAATCAGCAGCGCCAGTTGCCAGTGCATCCATAACAGGATCGCCGAGGTGCCCACCAGGGTCAGCATGGCCACCAGGAAACGGCTGAGGGTTTCGCCGACGAACTTGTCCACGGTGTCCAGATCGGTGACCAGGTGCGTGGTCACCGTGCCACTGCCCAGGCTTTCGTATTCGCCCAGGGAAATACGCTTGAGGCGCTCGATCAAGCGCAGGCGGATGCGGTACACCACGTCCTTGGCCAGGCCGACGAACAAACGCGCCTGCACCACGTTGAGCACCAGGGCGAAACAGCGCAGGGTCAGGGTGGCCAGGAGCATCAGGCCGATGTAGCCGGCGGGGGTCTGCCAGGCCTGCGGCAAGCCGTGGTTCATCAACTTGAGGGCTGCGTCGCCATTGCCCAGTAGCACTTCGTCCACCAGCAACGGCAACAGCAGCGGAATCGGCACGCTGCACAGGGTCGCCAGCACGGCGACGCCGTTGGCGAGCCACAGGGATTTTTTATGCTGCTGGGCCAGGCGCCGGATGTGCGCCCAACTCAACCGATCGGCGCGCCGGGGTTGCTCGGCGCCATCATGCACAGGCCGCGCGCTCCAGCCAGCGGCCCAACAGCGGCGACAACTGCTCCAGCGGCTGATAGCCATTGGTCAGCAAGGCCAGTTGGCCATTACGCTCGGCCAGCAAGGTGGGGAAACCGGCGATGCCCAGGTCCTGGACCCAAGCGAAGTCGGCCAGGGTGGCGGTGTGCTGCTCCATCCGGTCGAACGCGGCGGCGAACTCAATGCGCGGCAAACCGGCCTGCTCCGCCAATTCCACCAGCACGCTGGCGCGGGTGACGTCGCGGCCGTGAGCATAAAACGCCTGCTGGATCAGCTTGAGCAGGGCCCAGGCACAATCCGGTGCCAGGCCCCGGGCGGTGACCAGGGCACGGCAGGCAGGTTCGGTGTCGTAGACAAACCCCTCAGGCAGCGCGCCGTCGAACTTGAACGGCTGGCCGGTGGCCTCGTTAACTGCTTGCCAGTGTTCGAGGATGTAGCGCCGGGTGGTCGGCTCCAGGGCCGAACCGCTGCCGCTGCGCAAACCACCCATCACCAGGTGCAGCTCCACGCCCGCGGCCTGGGCCTGCTCTACCAACGCCTCGGCGACCGGGGCGAAACCCCAGCACCAGGAGCACATGGGGTCCATTACATAGAGCAAGCGCGCGGACATGGTTCAGGCCTCGGACGGTTGTTTGTAGTTGTAGCCAATGGGGTGTGGCTGGTTGCGGGCCTTGGCCAGTTCGATCTGCTTTTGCCGGTCGATGGCGCTGCGCCGGGTTTTCTCGCTCAGCTTATCCCAGCAATGGGGGCAACTGATGCCGGCCACATAGTGCTCGCTGGCCCGGTCTTCGACGCTAACAGGTGTGCGGCAGGCATGACATTGATCGTAGTCACCTTCGCTCAAGTCGTGGCGCACGGTGACGCGGTTGTCGAACACGAAGCAGTCGCCCTGCCACTTGGTTTCTTCGCGGGGCACTTCTTCCAGGTACTTGAGGATGCCGCCCTTGAGGTGGAACACCTCATCGAAACCCTGGCTGAGCATATAGCTGGAGGCCTTCTCGCAACGGATGCCACCGGTGCAGAACATGGCGACCTTCTTATGGCGGGCCGGGTCGAAGTTGGCTTTGATGTAGTCGGGAAATTCGCGAAAACTGGTGGTTTTCGGGTCGATCGCGCCTTCAAAGGTGCCGATCGCCACTTCGTAGTCGTTGCGGGTATCGATCAGCAGCACTTCGGGGTCGTCGATCAACGCGTTCCAGTCCTGCGGCTCGACGTAAGTACCGACCTGGCGGTTCGGGTCTACCCCTTCGACGCCCAGGGTCACGATCTCTTTCTTGAGTTTGACCTTGGTGCGGTAGAACGGCTGCTCGTCGCAGTACGACTCTTTGTGATCGATATCGACCATGCGCGGATCGTTCTTGAGCCAGGCCATCAGCCCGTCGATGCCTTCGCGGCTGCCGGAGACGGTGCCGTTGATGCCTTCTTCGGCGATCAGCAGGGTGCCCTTGATGCCGTTATCGACCATGGCCTTGAGCAGTGGCTCGCGCAGGGCGACGTAATCGTTGAGGGTGACGAACTTATACAGTGCCGCCACGACAATGGGGTGTGTCATGGGTGATTCTCCAGGTGGCTACCCGCGCAAGGGGTGAACCGGATAGACAAAAAAAACGCGCCGACTGAGCGGCGCGTGGCGCAGTCTAGCAAAAACCCCAGGTCAGTGCTTGCTGCCGCCGGCACAGGTGGGCGAGGCCGGGGCCGCGCCGGTCTGTGCCCATTCTTCGGGCGTATAGGTGTGCAGCGCCAACGCATGGAATTGGCCCATCAGGTCACCCAACGTGGCGTAGACCTTCTGGTGGCGCTTGACGCTGTTGAGCCCGGCGAATTGCTCGCTGACCAGCACGGCCTTGTAGTGGGTTTGCAACCCACGGCTGTGCATGTGGCTTTCGTCCAACACTTGCAGGTGCTCGGGGTTCAGGGCCGCGAGTGCCGCTTCGATACGTTGCTGCATGTTCATAGGCCTGCTTACTTTTTCTTCGCGGGAGCGGCTTTAGGCTCCAGCTCGGCGGTCATGTCAGCCAACAGCTTGTTGACCACCGGCACCGCGCTTTCGAGCTTGGCCTGGGTCAACTGGGCCGATTGCTGGGTCAGCTGCGGCATTTTTTCCAGGACTTTCTTGCCCAGCGGCGATTGGTAGAACGCGACCAGGTCCTTGAGCTCGGACTCGCTGAAGTTGCTGGTGTAGAGCTTGACCATGTCCGGCTTGAGCTTGTTCCAGCCGATGGCTTTGTCCAGGGCGGCATTGGCCTTGGCCTGATAGGTTTCCAGCAGGGCTTGCTTGGAGGCCGGGGCCTTGGTTTGCTCGAAGCGCTGGGCGAACATTTGCTGCACTTGCATGTACACCGGCGTGCCGAGCTTGTCAGCGTGTGCCAGGGTCAGGAAGGCCTCGGCACTGGCGTTGTGGCTGGCGGTGTCGGCAAGCGCCTGGCCGCTTGCGCAAACCAGAACAACCGCGGTACAGATCGCACGAAGACGAGTCATCAAGTTTCCTTTTCTAGCAGACGAGGTAAAACCCCAAGGGCGACCATTCTGCGCCTAACAATCACCGCCACTCAACCCCGGGGCGGGGCGCTTCTCATTTGCAACGCGCCAACGGCGCAAAAGGCGACCGATGGAACCCCGGCAACCCCATGCAGCCTAAGCTGCGCAACCCGACCTACAGGAGTAAGACCCATGAGCCGTATCGAAACTGACAGCCTTGGCCAGGTTGAAGTCCCGGATGACGCCTATTGGGGCGCGCAGACCCAGCGTTCGCGGGTCAATTTCGCCATTGGCGAGGAACGCATGCCCATCGCCGTGGTGCACGCCCTGGCGCTGATTAAGAAAGCCGCCGCGCGGGTCAACGACCGCAATGGCGACCTGCCCGCCGATATCGCCCGCCTGATCGAACAGGCCGCCGACGAAGTGATCGACGGTCAGCATGATGAACAGTTCCCCCTGGTGGTCTGGCAGACCGGCAGCGGCACCCAGAGCAACATGAACGTCAACGAAGTGATCGCCGGGCGCGCCAACGAACTGGCCGGCAACCCCCGTGGCGGCAAGAGCCCGGTGCACCCCAACGATCATGTCAACCGCTCCCAGAGCTCCAACGACTGCTTCCCCACCGCCATGCACATCGCCGCCGCGCAAGCGGTGCACGAGCACCTGTTGCCGGCCCTGCGCGAGTTGTCCGGGGGCCTGGCCGAGCAGTCGGCGCGGCACATGAAACTGGTCAAGACCGGGCGCACCCACATGATGGACGCCACCCCCATCACCTTCGGCCAGGAGCTTTCGGCCTTCATCGCCCAGCTCGACTACGCCGAACGCGCCCTGCGCGGCGCCTTGCCGGCGGTGTACGAACTGGCCCAGGGCGGCACCGCGGTGGGCACCGGGCTCAACTCGCCCCACGGCTTTGGCGAGGCCATCGCCGCCGAACTGGCGGCCTTGAGCGGCTTGCCGTTTATCACCGCGCCGAACAAATTCGCTGCGCTGGCCGGCCATGAGCCGCTGACCGCCCTCTCCGGGGCGCTAAAAACCCTGGCGGTGGCCCTGATGAAAATCGCCAACGACCTGCGCCTGCTGGGCTCGGGGCCACGGGCCGGGTTCGCCGAGGTCAAGTTACCGGCCAACGAACCGGGCAGCTCGATCATGCCGGGCAAGGTCAACCCGACCCAGTGCGAGGCCTTGTCCATGCTCGCCTGCCAGGTGCTGGGCAACGACGTGACCATCGGTTTCGCCGCCAGCCAAGGGCACTTGCAGCTGAACGTGTTCAAACCGGTCATCATCCACAACCTGCTGCAATCGATCCGCCTCTTGGGGGACGGCTGCCGCAACTTCCAGGAACACTGCGTGGCGGGCCTGGAGCCGGACCCGGTGCAAATGGCCGCGCACCTGGAACGCGGGCTGATGCTCGTCACCGCGCTGAACCCGCACATCGGCTACGACAAGGCCGCAGAGATCGCCAAGAAAGCCTATGGCGAAAACCTGACCCTGCGCGAAGCGGCGTTGCAGTTGGGCTACCTGACCGATGCGCAGTTCGACGAATGGGTCAAACCAGAACACATGCTGGAGGCCGGCAAACAGGGCTGAAGCCCTGAGGGAATGAAAAAGAGGCCGTCCACTACCGTGGCAGCCTCTTTTTTTGCGCCTCGTTCACGAGGCACGCAGGCGTTGCGCACTTACACCTTGGAGGCGAACAGCGCCTGATGGTCGCGGCATTGCTCGGCGGTGAGCATGAACACACCGTGGCCGCCACGCTCGAAGTCCAGCCAGGCGAAGTCGACGCCCGGGTACAAGGCCTCAACATGCACCTGGCTGTTGCCCACTTCTACGATCAACAGACCTTTTTCGGTGAGGTGGTCCGCCGCTTCGCTGAGCATGCGCCGCACCAGGTTCAAGCCATCGTCGCCACAGGCCAGGGCCAGTTCCGGTTCGTGCTGGTACTCGTCGGGCATGTCGGCGAAATCTTCGGCATCCACATACGGCGGGTTGGACACGATCAGGTCGAAACGCTGCCCCGGCAAACCGTCGAAGCCGTCGCCCTGTACGGTGAATACCCGCTCATCCACGCCATGGCGCTCGATGTTCTGGTTGGCCACTTCCAGGGCCTCGAACGACAGATCGGCCAGCACCACTTCAGCGTTCTGGAACTCATAGGCGCAAGCAATACCGATACAACCGGAACCGGTGCACAGGTCGAGAATGCGGGCCGGCTCGCTGCCCAGCCAGGGCTCGAAGCGTTTTTCGATCAACTCACCGATGGGCGAACGGGGGATGAGCACGCGCTCATCGACGATGAACGACAGGCCGCAGAACCACGCCTCGCCCAGCAGGTAGGCGGTGGGCACGCGCTCTTCGATACGCCGGTGCAGCAGGTGCTGCACGTGGATCAGTTCGTCGTCTTCGAGGCGGCAATCGAGGTAGCTGTCCGCGATTTCCCAGGGCAGGTGCACGGCACCGAGTACCAGTTGGCGGGCTTCGTCCCAGGCATTGTCGGTGCCATGGCCGAAAAACAGATCCTCCCCATGAAAACGACTGACGGCCCAACGGATGTGGTCGCGCAACGTGCGCAGACGGGAAGTAATCACGGAACAGACTCCAGAAAAAACGACCGGTGATTCTAACAGCCAAAACGTCCGCCGACGACGCATGAAAACAGCTCGAGAAAAGTAGGAAAAATCCCAGGCAGCCGTTTTTGGTTGAACGCAAGCGCCCCTTGACATCGCTGTAAGCCAACAACCACGTAGCTTACGTTGGTAGCGATTCACAGAACCGCTCAGCCAGAGGACAATGCCCCAAAAGCCCCACCCGAAGGAGCCCCAGAATGTCCGTTCCAAAGACGATGTTTCAACTCAGCGGCCGCGGTTACGCACCGGCCAATTTGAGCCATGCCAGCCTGGTCATCATTGACGCTCAAAAGGAATACCTCAGCGGCCCCCTGGCCCTGTCCGGCATGGACGCTGCCGTCGTAAACATCCAGCAACTGCTCGCCGCCGCCCGGGCTGCCGGCCGGCCGGTGGTGCACGTGCGCCACCTGGGCACCGTCGGCGGCCTGTTCGACCCCCAGGGCGAGCGCGGTGAATTCATCCCGGGCCTGGAGCCGCAAGGCGACGAAACCATCATCGGTAAGCTGCTGCCCAGCGCCTTCCACGGCACCGAGCTGGAAAAACGCCTGCAAGAGCTGGGCTCCCTGGACCTGATCGTCTGCGGTTTCATGAGCCACTCCAGCGTCAGCACCACGGTGCGCGCCGCCAAGAACCTGGGCTTTCGCTGCACCCTGGTCGAAGACGCCTGCGCCACCCGCGACCTGCCCTACAAGGGCGGTGTGCTGACGGCCGAGCACGTGCAGCAGACTGAAATGGCGATCATGGCCGACAACTTCGCCACCCTGGCGCAGACCAAAGACCTGATCTGACCGCCTCCCCCGGTGAGCGGCACGCTGGCCGCTCATCCGCAAAAGCCTCTCATTCCCGCCAAATGGCTTAGCTTCAGGAACCACCCGCACGACTTCCGGTCGAAGGGCCGATACCCATTGAGGAATGGTCGGAATGAAAATATCCGATGGATTTGACGCCCGCCGCCTGCGCCCAAAAGGCCCGAGCAACTGGCGTTTTCGCCTGAGCGCCGGTTTTGCCGCGCTGTTGGCAACGTTCGGCGTGCTGCTGGCCATGGCCGGGGCCGCCAGCCTGTTGGGCCGCCCGCCCGCGCTGGGCGAGTTGAATGCCAGCGCGGCCGGTTCCGGCGTGTTGCTGGGCTTGGGCCTGGTGCTGTTGTACGTCGGGGTCTGGTTGTGGCGCCGCTGCCGTCGCCATCGCCGCCGCTACCACGAACTGAACATGGCCCCGCACCTGATGAAAAAGAATGACTGAGGGCGGCGCTGCGTTTTGTCCTGCGCGATCGCGCGGGAGTTGGGTAGACTAGCCGCCCTTCGCGGAGGCTGACATGCAAGACGACGATTTTTCCCTGTTCAAAAGCGCGATCCAAGGCGTCAAGCCGATCAAGCACGACCGCGCCGAAACAGGCAAACCCAAGGCCGACCGCGCGCAGATCGCCAAGCTGCGCCAAGCGGCGACCATCCGCACCGATGCCACCACCGTGGACGGCTTGTCCGATCAATTCGTGATCGACGTCGGCCCAGAAGACGAGTTGATGTGGGCCCGCGACGGCGTCCAGGACAGCCAGATGCGCAAGCTCAAGGCCGGCCAGATCCCATTCGAGGGCAGCCTCGACCTGCACGGTATGAACGTGGAAAAGGCCCGCGAAACCCTGTGGGCGTTCCTCGCCGAAGCCACCCAGTTCGAGATCCGCTGCGCCCGCGTGACCCACGGCAAGGCCGTGCGCTTGGACGGCAAGCGGCCGATGATTAAGAGCCACGTCAATACCTGGCTGCGCCAGCACCCCCAGGTGCTCGGCTTCGCTTCCTGCCAGGCCCGCCACGGCGGCGCCGGCGCGGTGTACGTGATGCTCAAGCGCACCATGATGGAAGGCCGCGACGAGTAAAGCCGTATCACCAGGCTTGCAGCGCCCGCCCCGCCCCCGTACCCTTGCCGTTTGCGTAAAAACCACAGGTAGTTTCATGTCCCTGGAACAGAATTACACGGCGATCCTCGGCCAATTGGGCGAGGACGTCTCTCGCGAAGGCCTGCTCGACACGCCAAAACGCGCTGCCAAAGCCATGCAGTACCTTTGCCGTGGTTATGAGCAAACCCTGGAAGAGGTCACCAACGGTGCCCTGTTCAGCTCCGATAACAGCGAAATGGTCCTGGTCAAGGACATCGAGCTGTACTCATTGTGCGAACACCACCTGCTGCCGTTCATCGGCAAGGCCCATGTGGCGTACATCCCCAGCGGCAAAGTGTTGGGCCTGTCCAAGGTGGCGCGGATCGTCGACATGTACGCCCGCCGCCTGCAGATCCAGGAAAACCTCAGCCGCCAGATCGCCGACGCGGTGCAGCAAGTGACCGGCGCCCTGGGCGTGGCCGTGGTGATCGAGGCCAAGCACATGTGCATGATGATGCGCGGTGTGGAGAAACAGAATTCGTCGATGATTACCTCGGTGATGCTGGGTGAGTTCCGCGAAAACGCCGCCACCCGCAGCGAGTTCCTCAGCCTTATCAAGTGATACGCCCCAAAAAAAACCGGCATCGAGCGCCGGTTTTTTTTCGCCCCTGAAAAATCAGGTAAGCTGCGCCCCCGCAAACCCTGCCCCGTGAGGCCACCATCGTGTTCGTCAAAGCCCTTCGAGTCGGCCTCGGCCAGATCATTATCTTCATCGACTTCCTCACCCGCCCCGGCAAGAAGCAGCGCCCCGCCGCCGTCCAGGCTCAGGTCAATGCCGCCGCCAAGGACCTGACCCTGTATCAGTTCCACGCCTGCCCGTTTTGCGTAAAAACCCGCCGCGCCCTGCGCCGCCTCAACGTGCCGGTGGCGCTGCGCGACGCAAAGAACAACGAACAGGACCGCCAGGCCCTGCTCGAACACGGCGGAAAGGTCAAAGTGCCATGCCTGCGCATCGAAGAAAACGGCCAAGTCACCTGGATGTACGAGTCCAAGGTCATCATCGACTACCTGGACAAGCGCTTCGCGGCGGTTTGACTACCCCCTTCTCGTCGTAGCAAGCGGGCAAGCCCGCTTGCTACTGCAACAACCCCTGGCGCACCACCGCCGCCAAACGCTTGAGGCCCTCGTCCAGGCGCTCAGGGGCGATGTGGCTGAAGTTCAGCCGCAGGTGCCCCAGGTTTTCCTCCGGCTGCGGGAAGAACGGCTCGCCCGGCATGAACGCCACGTCCGCCGCCAGCGCCGCCGCAAGCAAGGTGCGCGTGTCCAGCGGTTGCTTGAGGGTCAACCAGAAAAACAGCCCCCCCTGCGGTACCTGCCAGTCAGCCAGGTCGGCGAAGTGGCGCTCCAACGCCTGCTGGAAGGCATCGCGGCGCACACGGTAAAAGCTGCGTAGCTCACTCAAGTGTTCGGTGTATTTCTCGCTGCCCAACCATTGCAGCGCCTGCCACTGGCCGACGCGGTTGGTGTGCAGGTCAGCGCTCTGCTTGAGTTTGAGCAGATAGGGGAACAGGTCCGGGCTGGCGATCAGGTAACCCACCCGCAGCCCAGGCAGCAGGGTCTTGGACACTGTGCCGGTATAGATCCAACTGGCATTTTTCAAGCGGCTGACAATGGGCGTGGCCTGGCCACCGTCGAAGGTCAGTTCGCGGTACGGCTCGTCCTCGATCAGGGTCACGCCAAACTCATCGAGCAACGCCGCCACGCCATCGCGCTTGGCTTCGCTGTAACGCACCGCCGAGGGGTTCTGGAAGGTCGGGATCAGGTAGATGAAGGCCGGGCGATAGCGCTCCAGCCGTTCGCGCAGGCAGGCCAGGTCCGGGCCGTCCGCCTGCTGGGGCACGGTCAGGCAGTCGGCGCCGAACAGCTGGAAAATCTGCAACGCCGCCAAGTAGGTCGGCGCTTCCAGGAGGATTTCGGTGCCCTTGTCGATGTACAGCTTGGCGGCCAGGTCCAGGGTTTGCTGCGAACCACTGACCACCAGCACCTGGCTCGCCTCGCACGGCACCCCCAGCGCCCGCGCCTGGGCGGCGAGGAGTTCGCGCAGGGCCGGCTCGCCTTCGCTCATGCCGTATTGGCCGATACTGCGCGGCATGTCCTGCCATTGCACCTGGGGCAGCATGGCTTCGGCCGGCAACCCACCGGCGAAGGACATCACCTCCGGGCGCTGGGCCGCAGCGAGGATTTCACGGATCAAGGAACCTTTAAGGCGCGACACACGTTCAGAGAAAGCCATGGAGAGTCACCGGTAGCGAAGGCGGAGAAAAATACGTCAAACTGCTTGACCGAAATTACGCCGCCCGCCACGGATACGTCAATATGCTTGACCTTAAACACTGCGCCTCGCAACAAGCCGCCATGCAGGCGTTTTTCTTCGGCTACCAGGCGTTTACCGCCAAGGCCGACGAAATGCTCGAACGCCGGGGCCTGAGCCGGGTACATCAGCGCATCGTGTTTTTCATCGCCCTGCACCCCCACCTGAGCGTCACCCAACTGCTGGCCCTGCTGGGGGTGAGCAAGCAGGCGCTAAACATGCCGTTGCGCCAATTGCAGGAAATGCACCTGGTCAGCAGCGTCGCCAGCCAGGCCGACAAGCGCAAACGCCTGCTGGAGTTGACCGAGGACGGCGCCCGTTTCGAGCAGGCCCTGCGCCGTGAACAAGTGAAACTGCTGGAGCGGGTGTTCGCCCAGGCCGGCGAAGCGGCGGTGGATGGCTGGTTGACGGTGAACAAAGCCCTCGCCGAACGCCCCTGAACCGGCGCCGTGCAGCACGCGGGCTTGCCCGCGCTGGGGTGCGCAGCAGCCCCAATCCCTTTCAAGCCGAGCGCGTTTACGGCCACTACGCGGCCGAGCGCGGGCAAGCCCGCTTGCTACAGAGGGTTGGCCTTTCGTCATTTTTCGGACACACAATCTAAAACATTAATTGCTTTATTTGTATACAAAAGCATAATTCGCTTCGTGCGAGTTCCTGACCAATAAGTCAATAAAACCCGCCAGCCATGCTCACCTCAAAGAGCCGCTGCCCACCCGTGCGTGCCCGGCTCTGGAAATAACAATAAAACGCTTGAGGAGTACTCGCTGTGGATAGCCGCAAACCCCAATCCCCGACGCTGGATCTTTCGCCGCCGCTACGCCAGGGCTGGCTGGAACGCCTGTTCAAGTTGAACGCCCATGGCACCACGGTGAAAACCGAACTGATCGCCGGGCTGACCACGTTCATCACCATGGCCTACATCATTTTCGTCAACCCCAACATCATGGCCGACGCCGGCATCGACCACGGTGCGGCCTTCGTCGCCACGTGCATCGCCGCCGCCCTCGGTTGCCTGTTGATGGGCCTGTACGCCAACTGGCCGGTCGGCCTGGCGCCGGGCATGGGGCTGAACGCGTTTTTCACCTACACCGTGGTCGGCACCATGGGCTACCACTGGGAAACGGCCCTGGGCGCGGTGTTCGTCTCCGGCGTGCTGTTCATGTTCCTGACCTTTTCACGCATCCGCGAATGGCTGCTCAACAGCATTCCGGTCAGCCTGCGCTATGCCATGGGCGCCGGCGTGGGGCTGTTCTTGGGGCTGATCGGCCTGAAAACCGCCGGCATCGTCGTCGATAGCCCGGCCACCCTGATAAAGCTCGGCTCCCTGCGCGAACCCGGCCCGCTGCTGGCGGCGGTGTGCTTTTTGATGATCGCCATCCTCAGTTACCACCGGGTGTTCGGCGCCATCCTTATCAGCATCATCACCGTGACCCTGGCGGGTTGGGGCCTGGGCCTGGTGCAGTACAGCGGCATCCTGTCGGCGCCGCCGAGCCTGGCGCCGACCTGGATGGCCATGGACGTGGCCGGTGTATTCAATATCAGCATGATTAGCGTGGTATTGGCGTTCCTTTTTGTGCACATGTTCGACACCGCCGGCACCCTGATGGGCGTGGCGCAACGGGCCGGGCTGGTGAACGCGCAAGGGCGCATCGAAAACCTCTCGCGCGCCATGAAGGCCGACAGCGCCTCCAGCGTGTTCGGCGCGGTGGTCGGCGTGCCGCCGGTGACCAGTTACGTGGAAAGTGCCGCCGGCGTGGCCGCCGGGGGGCGCACCGGGCTCACGGCCGTCACCGTGGGCGTGCTGTTCATTGCGGCGATGTTTTTCGCCCCACTGGCCGGGATGATCCCCGCCTACGCCACTGCCGGCGCACTGATCTACGTGGCGATGCTGATGATGGGCGGCATGGCCCATATCGAATGGGACGAAGCCACCGACGCCATCCCGGCCATCGTCACGGCAATCATGATGCCCCTGACCTTCTCGGTGGCCGACGGCATCGCCCTGGGTTTTATCACCTACGTGGCACTCAAGGCCGGCACCGGAAAACACAAGGAAATCTCGGTGAGCCTGTGGGTGCTGTGCGCAATCTTCATCGCCAAATTCGTCTTTCTTTAAAAACGGGAAAAGGCAGCGGCACGCCGCAAGCGCTTAACTTGCCGCTTGCCGCTCACAACTAAAAGCTGGAGTAATGCTATGAGTCTGGAAACCTGGTTGTTGTTCAGTGGCGCGGCGTTGGTGGTGATTCTCATCCCCGGCCCGCTGTCGTTGCTGATGATCGGCAACAGCCTGAACTACGGTTTGCTGCGTTCGTACCCGGCGTTTCTCGGGGGTGTGGTGGCGTCGATCTGCCTGTTGAGCGCTTCGGCCCTGGGCCTGGGCGCACTGTTGCTGGCCTCGGAGCAGCTGTTCAGCGCCCTGAAAATCGTTGGCGCGCTGTACCTGTTCTACCTCGCCTGGCAGAGCTGGCAGCAGTCGCGGCAACCGGCCCGGGCGGCCCAGGTGCCCCAAGCCGCCATCGCCCCGCGTTTTCGCAGCCTGTTTGGCCGCGCCTTTGTGCTGGGGGCCAGCAACCCCAAGGACATCCTGTTTTTTGCGGCATTTTTGCCGCAGTTTCTCAGCGCCGAACACGCCTTTTTGCCGCAGTTGCTGGTGATGATCGCCACCTGGACCGTGCTCGACCTGCTGTGCAAGCTGGCCTATGGCCTGGGGGCCCATGGCGCTGCGCGTTACCTGCGCAGCGGCAAGGGCCAGAGTTGGTTCAACCGCGTCAGCGCCGGGCTGTTCAGCGGGGCCGGGGCGGCCTCGCTGCTCAGCCGCTAGGCCACGTCAGGACAGGCTGTCGTCGACACGCACCACAAAGAAGACCGGCTCTTCCACGGTTTGCACACCAACCATGAACTTGGCCACGCGGCCCTCGCTCTGAGCCGTGCGCAGCCTTTGTACGGCGTCCGGGTTGCGGCATTTTTCGACGAATGCCTCGACCCAGCGCCCCACGATAGGTACGTACAGGCCCCGGCCGATGATGTCGCGGAACAACATTAGGTACACCGTCTGCGACCCTGGGCGGGTGAACATCATCATGTTCAAGTCGGTGACCCCGGCCTGCAGCTGATAGCCATTGCGGCTCAAAATCCGGTCGGTAAAGCCAATATCGCCCATCGGCAGGTAGCCCTGTGCTTTGATGTCCTCCTCGTCGAGACGGAAGTTCAGCCGACGAAAAGTGTCGAGGCGGCTTTCGGAGCTGATGGAGTGCGTGCGCCCCGAAAGCAGCCGCGCTTCGGCCAACAAGGTCAACGGATCGCTCATGCTCGCCACCGGCGCGGCTGTCTTCGCCCGCCAGGCATGCAGGGTGTAGGAGGTGTTGAGCAGGCGCGTGGCGGTCAATTCCCCGATAGACTCGGCGTCTGCCACCTGAAACAGCCGTTCGGCCAATACCCAGAGGGACTGGGTGGTCAAGTTGGGGTACAGGTCATCGATGAACCTGTGCAAAGGCTTGTGGAACAGCGGCAGCGCCACCTTCCAACCGACACCGGCCTTGAAAGTCACCAGGCGCGGTTGGTCGCTGGGGTCGAGCGCCACTTTTTGCCACACGCCTTGCAGGTCGTCGCCGGCCCAGGACGGCGGCTTGAGAAACACGCTACCGGCCCTGGGGCTGGGGCCGTCGGGAAGGATTTCGTAGTAGCTGCCATCAATTTCGATCGCCGGGTAAATACCATCCTTGCTCACCACCCGATACACCGGCATAGCCGTTTCCAAGTCGCTGACCCGGTTCAGGTCACGCCCCTCCAGCACCTGCCCCCAAGTGGTCCAATCTTGCCCCGTGTCGGGCCGTGGCCGCTTGGGCGGCGTCACCACCGCTGGCAAGGCCGGGCGTTTGGAGGGGCCGGCACTGGTGGAGGGCTGGGGTTGGCTGACATGCCCATGAAAGTACGGCTTGGCCCAATCCGGCAGGGTGCCGCGGGTACGGATCAGGTCCTCGGCCAGGTCCAACTCCATGCGGCGCTGGCGGGCCTCGGGAAAGCGGAACTGATCGAGGTAGACCCGCGCCTCTTTCAAGGAAAACCGCGGAAAGGCCACCTGTAACCGCGTGGGGGCGATAAAGCTTTTACCACCGCCCTTGAGCCCCGGCGCATCGGCGTAGCGCCAGGTGCCGTCGGCCTGGCGGGCCACGGGCCGTTTGTAATAGGCACCGGGGCGGCGCATATCCACCAGGCGCCAGGTCAGGTCATCGCGCTGGAGCTGGAACCAACGCCCCGCGTCTTCGATGAAGTAACGGGCGAAACCACCCTGGGCGGGCAGGTTTTCGTAGACACCATCGCTGCGCAGGGTCAGGGGTTCGGGCTTCTTGCCCACTGCGAACCGCGGGTTCAGGACGGTCGGGCGGCGGACCCGGCCGGTGGGCGGTTGGGCGACATCGGACGCAAGATCGGCAAAGTGGGTGATGACCCGTAAGAACTGGCCCTGGGCCTCCTCGTACTGTTCGCGGCGCAAAGCGTCGATGCCATTCCACACCGCCAACAGGCTGCGGCCCAGCGCCAGCGGCGCGAGGATTTTCAGCGGCAATGCAGACGACACCACGTCCAACACGGCTTCCAGTACATCCAGGCTGGTATCGCGGTCGCTTTCCCCGGTGGTGGTGCTCTGGGCGTCGACATCGGCGAGCAGGCGCTCCACCTGCGCCGCGTAGGCCTGGTGCAGAAAATCCCCCTTGATCGGTTGCAAGGCCAACTCCGTGCCCCGCACGCCTCGTTGTAACAGGCGCGCCACCTCGGGGCGGGCGGTCAGCGCCGCACGGCTGACGAAGTAGTCCCGCAGGTGGCTGTCAGACAACAACCCGGCGACCAGGGCCGCACGGCTTTCGTATTCACGAAAACGCACGCCGCCCGGTGCCTGAGGCGTATAGATGACCAGCGACGGCACCGACTGCACCGCCGTCGGGGCGAACACCAGGACGTCAAGCAAGGTCGCGCCCTGCACCAGCAACTGCTGGACCTGGATGCGATGGCCCTCGACCGCAAGGCGCCGGTCATCGTCCACCGGGTGCTCCAGCACGCTGTTGACCCAACCGAACCCTCGGGCCTGGCGGTCATGGGCGAACGCCCCGCTGATTTTCGCCTCCAACAGGTCCACCCGCAGTTGCGCGGCCATCAGCGCCGCGAAGCGCTCCTGGTCCGCTTGGGCCTGGGGGCCATGGAGCAGGCGTTCACGCAGGAAGCGCTCGTAGGATTGGCCGATGTTCAGCGCCCGCACGATGTCTTTCACCTCGGCGCTAGACAACCCCTTGGCGTCGCCAGAAATGCGCGCAGTCAAGGCGTAGTCGATGTCCAGTGCGCCCACATTCTCCAGCAGCAGGGCCGTCAGGCTGCGGGTGTTGTGCACCAGGGTCAGGGTCGGCCCGGTGCGGTCCAGGCTCATGGCCGTGCTGTAGGCCGAGGCGCCGGGCGGGATCAGCGGCCCGGTCTGGTAGGCCTTGGTGGTGGTAATCAGCACCTTGTCCGGGTCGATCTGCACCCCGTAATGCAGTTGCACATAGGGCATCACTTCCTGCCGGGCATAGGCCAGGAGCAAGGCGCGGTCGCCGAATTGGGCGAGGGAAGGCAAGCCCTGCAGCTCCGTGCCCTGTACCTGCTCGCGGTAGTCGGCCACCGCGTTCAGCCACTGGTCGCGGTCCTCGGCCGAAGCCCCCTTGAGCCAACCCGCCAGGCCCTTGGCCAGGCGTTTTTGCTCGCGGGCCGCCAGCACATCGCGGCCTTGCAAGGTGTGTTCCATGGCAACGGCTTGGGTGAGGGCCTGCTCCCAGTCCGCGTCCGGGTCGCTATGGGCCTGCTCCAGGGCGTGACTCAGGTTAGCGAGTTGGGTGGCGCGCAGGGTTTGCCAGGTTTGCTCGAACACATCTTCTGCCAGCTCGCGGTAGCGCAATGCCGGCGCGGCCAACGCTTGCACCCGCGCAACGTCGGCGCGGGCCAGCGACTGGAAGACGAACTCGAACTCGCTCGCGGCCTGCCAGCGCCGCTTGAGGGCCTCGTCCAGGGCCTTGAGGGAGTCAAACTCCTCCAGGCCCCGGCCTGGGCTGTAGAGCAGCGCCGCGCCGGTGTCCGCTTCCGGCGCCAAGTCGCTGGCGACCGTTGTTTGCGCGATGGAATACACACCGCTGATGTCCTTGACCGCATTGCCATCGCGCTCGGTGATGATAAAGGCACCCGCCACAGGCATACGCCGCTCCCCTACCTGCAATGCCACCTCATAGAGTGCGGGGCGCAACGACACCGGCAAGGCCTTGCGCACAGCCGCCGAGGGGTACATCAGCACCTGCTCGGCCAGGCTCTTGTTGGGCGCCGCCAGGGTTTCATCGGCATACAGCAGGTCGACTTCAGCCTGTAACTGTTCGCGGCGGATCTCCAGCAGCCGCGCCTGGCGGGTCTGCGCCGAGGACGGTGCCCGCGGTGCGCTCCAGTAGCGGTCCAGGGCCTGGCGATAGTGGCCCGCGGCATCGCCGCCAAGGCGGTTGATGAAGTTCTCGAACGCCGCCATGTCCAGATCCGCGATGGCCTCGCCCTGGGTATCGAGCAGTTGGGTCGCGGTCGCCGCGTAGGTCTGCGGTCGCCCCAGGCGCATGCGCTCATGCAACTCGTCCGTCACCCGGGGCGCCTGCATGACCTCGCGCAGTTCGTTCACGCTGTCGCCCAACTCTTTGAGTTCGCGCCAGACAAAACACTGGCTCATTAATGGCGCCCGCGAAAAGGTCATCGCCCAGGCCTCTTGCGCCATGCTGTCGAAGCTCGGCTGCCCCGCCAGCAGCGTGCGTAACTCGCCATCCAGGCGCGTCAACGTGTCCAACAGGCGCACCTGGGTCGAGGCACTGCGCAGGGCAGAAACCTTGATGGGGGCGGCCGGCAAAACGGAAGGTGTCGTCATGTTCAAAATCCCTAAACGAGGTTAAGTCCGTTCAGCATGCCGACGCCGCTTCGCCAAAGGTCTTTACATAGATATCGCCAGGGTCCGCCCGTCACAGCGGCCGATAATCGGTGCTGCCCATTTTCACGAAGTACACCGTGGCGTAGCTCGGGTCCGGGCCGCCATGGATGCCACCCAGAAGCCTGACCAGGCGCTGTTGCTCCATCGCCTCTTTCACCGGGCCCCACACATCGTCGATGGATCTACGCCGGGAGCGAAACTGCAGCTCGAACCACCCATTGGAAAGCTGGAAAAACTCGTTGCGGGAGGTCAGGTCAACCCAGCCCCGGTCGACCCAGCGAGTGAGTATGAAATAGAGATTGTTGGACGCCGGGTGGGTGCAGACAAAATTGACCAGCGTCGATGAGTAGCCCTTGAACACGTCCCGCACCACGAAGCCTTGGCGTTGCAGGATGGTCCTGACGGCGTCCTGGGCCGCCATGGACCTTGCCTGCGAGCGCGGCAACTGCATCTCCTGTGCACTAGGCAACGGCAGCGGCAGGTCGAAATCCAGGCGATGAAAACCCGGGCCGTCCGTCGCCGCGCCCATGTAGATACCGGTTCTCGACTGGCGGTCGGTGGGCCTGAGCAGGCGCAGCAGGTCGTCGGTTTGGGCCGTGCCTGCGACCATGGACGCCTGCCAGCGGTCGAGGGTGTCGCGAAGGTTGAGCAGGCGCGTGGCGGTGCTCAGGCGCCCGTAGTCCGCTTGTTCGATGAGGCGCTCGGCGGCAAACCGGCCACTGAGCCGGGTTATCCCGGGGAACGCCCCCCGCACCGAGTCGCTGATGGTGCTGGTGAACAACGGCGTACGGGCCTGCCACTGGCCATTGCTTTCAAAGGTCATGGGAATGGCTTGCTGAGCGGTGTCGCGCCCCAGCCAGCGACTCAAATCATTGATGGCATTGCCGCTTGTGGTTTCGGTTCGCCTGAGGAAAAGGGTTTTTTCGGGGATTTTCGAGCCGTTGGGCAGCACTTCATAGTAATACTCGCCGATCTTCACTGCGTCATAGGGCCGACGCCCCATCACCCGGAACAACTGGCGCGCCGGCAGGACTTCGTGGGGCGGGTTGTCGGCCAGGGTCAACCCCCAGGCGTGCCAATGGGTCGATGCCAGGGGCGGCTGCAACCACACACGCAACACTGGCGGCTGCGCGGGCATGCGCCATTCGGTGCCGGTGGTGGGGCTGTCCCAGGGCCGCCAACCGGGGGTAGCCTGGCGCGTCACGGCGCGGCTGGACCCAGGTTGAGGTTCGGGGGCATCGGCACCCAGCAGCCGTTCACCGGGTTCGTCGATGTACAGAATCAGTTCATCAGCGCTGCTGGCGTCGGTTTTTCTCAAGCGCACAAAGGGCTCGCCCTTGCGCCGGTAGACCGGGTAACGGGCGTCGCCATCGACCAGAAACTGCTGACCATGCTTGACCTGGGTGCCCTTGTCGAAAGGGCCGCGCAGGACGATGGCGCCCTCGGCGTCGAGGGACTTTTGATAGCGTTGCAGTCCTGGCAGGGGCTTGGCCCGCGTCGGCACCGCCAGGCTGGAATGGCCCTGGTTGTGCAACGCCTGGCGTTTGCGCAGCAGGCTTAGGGCGGGCGCTGGGCGCAATTTGGCCGCTGTACCGGCCTTGGCCGGTGGATAGAGGATCAGCGCCAGGTCGACGGCCACCATGAGCGCCAGGTAGACCACGTCCACGCCATCGTGGGCATTGCCGCTGTGATACAGCCGGCGGATCGCCAGCAGCAATTCGTAAACCTGCACCAGCGATCCGAGTATCGGCACCAGGCCCAGTAGCCCACGCACCCGCGCCGCCGATTGCTCGTCCAGACGCCACTCGCGGTACTCATCCAGCGCTTGGCCCGAGTTACCACTTGCGCGCACGCGCCGCTGGCGCTTGAGCACCTGGGCGTGGGCCAACACCTGCAGCACGTCATGGCCGCTGGTCGGTGTGACGCCCAGCCACTGGCCGGGGGCGTTGGCCCGCTGCTTGGCGATCTCGTTTTCGATGTCTTGCAGGGTGACCACCGGGAACACATTCACATCGTTTAACCACAGCGATGTGGACTTGGCCACCATCCACATCCTGTCCAAATGATTGGGAAAAAGCAGCCGCCGCAGTTGCTCCAGTTCCTGGTCCCAGGCCAAGGGCGGGGCGACCGTGCGGACCGTCCCCGGATAACTCTCGATGGCCTGCGCCTCCCAACCGGCGGCCACCCGCTGGGCCAACTCCGTGACATAGGGCGGCGCGGCACAGCGTTGCATCAGTGCCTGCAAGGCCTCTTGCTCACTGGCGTGGGCGGTGATGGCCGGATGGCCTTGAACCCCCGGCCAATAGAGCACCCACACGGATGACACCTGGTCGTGAATCAGTAGCACCTCCGCCACATGTCGCGCCTTTTGCGACGTGGCGCCGGCCAGGTGGATAAACGCCAATTGCAGGCGATGGCCGTTGCGCTCCAGGTCCGCCGCGGTGCGCGCCGCCAGGGCAGTGGTGAACAGGCTCTGAGCGTTGGCCGAGAGGCCTTGTTCCCGGGCGCTGTACAACTCCACCTGGGCGCGCTGCTTCAAGACCCGCTGCAGCAGCGCCTTAACCAGCGGCTCGCCCGCGGCTGCCGTGCCATCGCCGTAGAAGGCCTGCTCGATGAGGCGTTCATAGCGCCCGCTCAGGTTCAGGTCCGACAGGGTGTCGATCAAGTACGCAGGCGAGAGCCGGGTTTTCCAGGCCGGGTCCAGGTACACCGTGTGGTTGAGGCGCCATAGGGTCCAGGGCGCGGCAGGGTCGAGGTTATGCACGGCCAGTTGCAACAGGCTGTAGGTGGTGCGCTCCTGGCTGACCCGCTCCACCGGCCCCGAGTCCCCGGCGGGGCTTTGTGGGTGGGATTGCCAGGGGCGGCTGACATCGTCAGGCATGTCGAATAGAGGCTGGTCGATATCCAGGCCGGGGTAGAGCCCGTCCCGGGTCAGGCGCGCGAGCAAGGCCGCGCGGGCATAGGTATCGAAACCCGGTAGACGCTCCAGCAGTTCATGTTCCAGTGCCTGGGCGTTGGCCAGGTAGTGCTGCAACAGATGCCGGTAGCGCCGGCGCGTCGCGGCGTCGGCGCCTGCAAACCACGGTGCCAGGGTCTTGCGGTGCTCGGCGGCGAGCCGCAGCAGGCGCACGTTGACCAGCGCCACATCCCGCGCGGCGCTGCTCGGCGCCGCCAAGCGCTCGGCCAGTTCGCGGCGCAACAACCCCAACGCCAAGCTGGCGTCGCTGACTTCACTGAAGGGCTGGCCACCCTCGTCGAGCCACTTGAGAGTCTTGAAAAAGCCCTTCACCAACCCTTTGAAGCTATAGCCCAGCACCTGTTCCTCGATCACCCCATAAGCCACCTCCAGTTTTCGCCCAGCGCCCAACGCCGCGACCTGCACCCGCACGCCAGCGCGTTCATGGCGGCCGATGCAATCCCACAGCACCGAGCCGTCGGGGCTGTTAAGGCTGGCGTCGAGGGCGCTGCTCAGTTGCGCCAGCGAGGCGAATGGGGTGAGGCCACCCTGCCCGCCCCCCACATACAACAGCACCGGTTGCCCCACGCTGTGGTCCGCCAGTGCCTGGGCGGTGGTCACCACGAAGGCGCCGGTAAGTTGGCACAACGGTTGGCCGACGCTGATGTGCAGGGCGCGGGTATCACTGGCCGGACGGCGAGTGGCGAACGACTCATCGAGCACTTCGCTCAGCAGGCCCAACGCTGCGCTGTCGATCAGGTTCAGGCGCTGTTGCAGCCGCATCTCATCTCGCAGGGCCTGGCGTTGCAACACCAGGTGCAGCACCGCGTGGCTATGCCCGGCCTTGGCCTTTTCATTCCAGAACGGGCGCTGATCGAAGCGCGCGACCTGTTGCTCGATGTAGTCATGCAATTGCGTCACTCGCGCCTGCCAGTGCTCCTGCAAGACCACCCACTGACTGAAGGCTTCGGTCTCGGCCGCCGGGTCAGCGCTGTCCAGCAGGCCCAGCAGGCCGTTTTCGTAGCGCCGCACCGCGTGCTCGCGGGTGCGCACCGCCAGGCTCGCGGCCAGGGCATCGAAGCTGATCTCCGGCGCGCGGCGTTGCTCGTCCCAGCCCAGGAGGCGCTCCAAGGCCCGACGCAGGTTCGGACAACCCACGCCTGCGCTGCGGTCGGCCTCTACGTGGGCGATCAGCGGGGCCAATCCCTGCTCCGGGGGCGTGTCGCCGCGGATGCTCAGCCAGGCCAGGTCGATGCCCAGGGCACAGGCCAGTTCGTTGTCCCTTTGCAGGTGCAGCAGGCTACTGGCGCTGTCGCCCACGGCGTCGCCAGCAATCAAGGCCACCGGGGTAAAGCTGAACGGCATCGGCTGGCGGAAGCGAGCATCAAGCAGGTCAGTACGCCAACGCAGGGGCAGGCGCTGCCACAGCCGGGCCTGATCGTGGCCATTGAGCAACGCGGGCAGCTTGAACTCCAGCTCGGCCAGGGAGGCAAACTCATGGAACTCGCGCGTCAGCCCTGGCACGTACACCACTTGCTGGCTGTGCTCGGCGCCGGGGGCATAGGCGATATGCAGCGCACCGCCAATGGCCACCCGGGCCTGGCCCTCCCCAGCCCATACCAACTCGCGCACCTGCACCTGGGCCCAGGGCCCGCCGGCCAGGGCGCGATCCTCGGGCGTGGGGGCGTCGAGCAAACGCTGGACCAGGTCGAACCCGGTCTCGGACAACTCGTACAACTGGTGGGCGATAAACGCCTTGTCCGCCAACAGGCTGCGGTACAACGCCCGCCATTGCGCCGTGCGCGAATGCCGGGCGCCGTCCGCCAGTTGCGCCCAATACTGGTCGGTGGCCGCCTGCACCTGCGTGCGTAAATCCAGCGCCAGGAGGCGGGCGCGGGTGCCTTCGGGCGCAGTCTCGTCCCCGGGAGGCTGGCGCATCAGGCGCAACGCCCACTCTAAGGCGCTTGCCGATAACCGGGGGGCGTCAGGGGCATCGGGTTCCAGAAACAACACCGTCTCGGGAGCCAGGCCCAAGTGCTGTTGCACCGCCTCGCCCACCCACGTTGCGATACGCGGCGCCCGCTCGATCAGGCGCCGCAGGGCACGGGCCGCTTCGCTGCAGCGCAGGTGCGCGGCGTGCAGGTCGTTGATAAAGCGGCTGGGGTGGGCGGCCTCTTCGAGGCGGCGGGTCAGGCAATCGCGCACGCGCGCCTGAAACCCGTCGTGCTCAAGCCACGGCAGGTGGTCGCCGGGCTCGGCCAAAGGCGTGGTCGGTGGGGTCATGTCGGGCCTCTTCGCGCAGTCAAAACCCGAGCCTAAAACCCCACGCAGCGCGCCGTGCCCTAGATAGTTAACGCCTGGGCCACGGTAAATCCCGGGCGAAAAAAGCCCGCAGTGTGAGCGGGCGAAAGACCAGAGAAGCTCGATGCGCGAAAGCTTCTTTAAGTGAGATGGCTAGCTTGGGGTTTAGCTACCTCGGTAGGTCGAATAGCTATAGGGCGAAATCAGCAGCGGCACGTGGTAGTGCTCCTGCTCGGCGCTGATGCCAAAACGCAGCACCACCACATCCAGAAACGCCGGCTCGGGCAGTGCCACACCACGGGCGCGGTAGTAATCGCCGGCATGGAATTGCAGTTGGTAAACGCCCGTGCGGTAGTCCTCGCCTTGCAGCAGCGGCGCGTCGCAACGGCCATCGGCGTTGGTCAGCGTGCTGGCGACCAATTCCAGCTGCGAACCCTCGACCCGATACAGCTCGACCTTGATCGAGCTGCCAGGGCAACCGTGTGCGGCATCCAATACGTGAGTAGTCAAACGTCCCATTGATTCTGCGGGCCCTTGTGCGGTGTGTACCGCCAGGCCTCGCGCCTCCCGGAGTCAGTGAAATGTGGAGGCCGCACCGTTTCAGATCGTGAAAAGGTGCGGCGCGGAGCTGATTAAGACACTTTCAACAAAAATTGTACACAATAGATCCAGATTTTTTTCCACGCTTCAACCCAGGGCTGCCGTCACCGGGAGACAGCCCCCCGCCACAGGCGGCCCAGACCTTTCGTCCAACAACTGACTAACGAGGCAGGTTTCTTGCAGTGCTCCCCGGCCAACCCGAAAATGAAATTGGGGAAAAAACAGGCTTACAAATTGAATATAAACTTGTATACAATCAGCCCATCGCTGTGACGCCAGCCTGCCCCTCCACCGTCAGGCCGCCACGCCACCCTTTGCTACTGACCTAGCCACGCACAAGAAGGAACCACGCAGTGAGCGCCGACTACCCACGCGACCTGATCGGCTACGGCCCCAACCCCGTGCACCCACACTGGCCGGGCAATGCCCGTATCGCCCTGTCCTTTGTCCTTAACTATGAAGAAGGCGGCGAGCGCAACATCCTGCACGGTGACAAGGAGTCGGAGGCCTTTCTGTCGGAGATGGTCTCGGCCCAGCCGCTGCAAGGCGAGCGCAACATGAGCATGGAGTCGCTGTACGAGTATGGCAGCCGTGCCGGCGTGTGGCGGGTTCTGGCGCTATTCAAGCAATTCGACATCCCGCTCACCGTGTTCGCCGTGGCCATGGCTGCCCAGCGCCACCCGGACGTGATCCGCGCCATGGTCGCCGCCGGCCACGAGATCTGCAGCCACGGCTACCGCTGGATCGACTACCAGTACATGGACGAGGCCCAGGAGCGCGAGCACATGCTCGAAGCCATCCGCATCCTCACCGACATCAGCGGCGAACGCCCGCTGGGCTGGTACACCGGCCGCACCGGGCCCAACACCCGGCGCCTGGTGATGGAAGAAGGCGGCTTCCTCTACGACAGCGACACCTACGACGACGACCTGCCCTATTGGGAAAGCCGCAACCCCACCGGCAAGGCGCACCTGGTGATCCCCTACACCCTGGACACCAATGACATGCGCTTCACCCAGGTGCAGGGCTTCAATACCGGCGACGACTTTTTCAACTACCTCAAGGACGCTTTCGACGTGCTCTACGCCGAAGGCAGCGAGGCGCCGAAGATGCTTTCCATCGGCCTGCACTGCCGCCTGATCGGCCGCCCCGCGCGCCTGGCCGCCCTCAAGCGCTTTATCGAATACGCCAAGGGCCACGAGCAGGTGTGGTTCACCCGCCGCGTCGATATCGCCCGCCATTGGCACGACGTCCACCCATTCCAAGGGGCCGCGCAATGACCGCTTTCCAAACCCTCAAGCCTTCGACGTTGAGCCGCGAGGCCTTCGTCGAGGCCTTTGCCGACATCTACGAACACTCGCCATGGGTGGCCGAAAAGGCCTTCGAGCTGGGCCAGGACCCTTCGATCGACGAGATCGAAACCCTGCACCAGCGCATGAGCGACATTTTGTTGAGCGCCGACCACGCCAGGCAACTGGCGCTGATTAACGCTCACCCGGACCTGGCGGGCAAAGCGGCCATCCAGGGCCAACTGACCGAAGCCAGCACCAGCGAACAGGCTGGCGCCGGTATTCACCAATGCTCGAGCGATGAGTTCCAGCGCTTCACCGAGTTGAACGAGGCCTACAAAGCCAAGTTCAAGTTTCCCTTCATCATGGCGGTAAAAGGCAGCAACCGGCACCAGATCCTCGCGGCGTTCGAAACGCGCATCCACAACCCGGTAGACACCGAGTTCCAGTGCGCGCTGAGCGAGATCAACAAAATCGCCCTGCTGCGTTTACTGACCCTATAGCGAGCCTGGCCCGAGCGGCACACAACGCCCCGTCGCCCAGGGCCCTGCAAGCATCCCAAGCCACTTTATTAAAGGCAGACAAGAAGAATGAAAGCTTACGCCGTACCTTTCGAGAAGTTCGTCAACCTGGCCGATGCCCGCCTGGGCACCAAGATCGTTTCGGTCACCGATGACTGGTTCGCCGATGCCAACCGCATGTTCCAGCCGACCCCGGCCGTATGGAAGGAGGGCGTTTTCGATGACAACGGCAAGTGGATGGACGGCTGGGAGTCGCGCCGCAAGCGCTTTGAAGGCTACGACAGCGCGGTGATCCGCCTCGGCGTGCCGGGCCAGATCAAAGGCCTGGACATCGACACTTCATTCTTCACCGGCAACTTCCCGCCCTCCGCGTCCCTGGAAGGCTGCTTCCTGGCCGACGGCGAGCCGGGCGAAAACACCCAGTGGAGCGAAGTGCTGTCGGCGGTGGAGTTGCAGGGCAACAGCCACCACTACCACGAGATCAACAACGAGCAGGCGTTCAGCCACCTGCGTTTCAACATCTACCCCGACGGCGGCGTTGCGCGCCTGCGGGTGTACGGCATTCCGTTCCGCGATTGGTCGGCGGTGGGCGACAACGAACAGCTCGACCTGGCCAGCGCCCTCAACGGCGGCCGGGCCCTGGCCTGCTCCGACGAGCACTTCGGGCGCATCAGCAACCTGCTCAACCCGGGCCGTGGCATCAACATGGGCGACGGCTGGGAAACCGCACGCCGCCGCACGCCGGGCAATGACTGGGTGATCGTCGCCCTGGGCCATGCCGGCGAAGTGGAAAAAATCGTCGTCGACACCCTGCACTTCAAGGGCAACTACCCTGATAGCTGCTCGATCCAGGGCGCATTCGTCAAGGGCGGCACCGACAGCCAGATCGAAACCCAATCGCTGTTCTGGCGGGAACTGTTGCCCAGCCAGAAGCTGGAAATGCACGCCGAACACACCTTCGCCGAGCAGATCAAGGCCCTGGGCCCGATCACCCACATCCGCCTCAACATCTTCCCGGACGGTGGCGTGAGCCGCTTGCGCATCCTGGGCAAGGTGGCCAAGTAAGCGACAACCCGATCGCGAGCAGGCTCGCTCCCACAGGGGAATGAATTCCAGTTGGGGGAGCGAGCCTGCTCGCGATAGCACCAGAGCAAACAACACAGAACCCTGAATAAGAAGAACAGCATGCGCACACTCACGATCGAACCCTTAAGCAAAGAAGCCTTCGCCCCCTTCGGTGACGTGATCGAAACCGACGGCAGTGCTCACTTCATGATTAACAACGGTTCGACCCTGCGCTTCCACCGCTTGGCCGAGGTTGAAACGGCCCTGCCCGAAGACAAGGCGATCATCAGCATCTTCCGCGCCGAGGCGCAGGACATGCCGTTGACCCTGTGCATGCTGGAGCGCCATCCGCTGGGCAGCCAGGCTTTCATCCCGCTGCTCGGCAACCCCTTTCTGATCGTGGTCGCGCCCGTTGGCGATGCACCTGTATCAGGCTTGGTCCGCGCCTTCCGCACCAATGGCAGGCAGGGCATCAATTACCATCGCGGCGTCTGGCACCACCCGGTGCTGACGATCGAAAAGCGGGATGACTTCCTGGTGGTTGATCGCAGTGGCACAGGCAATAACTGCGATGAGCATTTTTTCAAAGAGGATGAGCGGTTGATCCTTGCCCCCCACCAATAAGAGAAGGCCCGCACACCCCACGACGAGGGTGTCGGGCAAGAGGTAAGCACTGTGGAAGCACATTTGATGGAATGGCTGAACCTGAGCGTGCGCTGGGTTCACATGATTACTGGCGTGGCCTGGATCGGGGCCTCGTTCTACTTCGTCTGGCTGGAGAACAACCTCAACCGGGTCAACCCCAAGGATGGCCTGGCGGGCGATCTGTGGGCGATCCACGGTGGCGGTATCTACCACCTGGAAAAATACAAACTGGCCCCGCCGACCATGCCGGACAACCTGCACTGGTTCAAATGGGAAGCCTATTTCACCTGGATGTCGGGCGTCGCGCTGCTGTGCGTGGTGTTCTACGCCAACCCCACGCTCTACCTCCTGGCCCCGGGCAGCAGCCTGAGCGGCCCCGAAGGCGTGCTACTGGGCCTGGGCTCGCTGTTCGTCGGCTGGTTCGTCTACTCCTTTTTGTGCGACTCGGCCCTGGGCAAGCACCCTGCCCTGCTCGGCCTGATCCTGTTCGTGCTGCTGATCGCGGCAGCCTACGGTTTCAGCAAGGTGTTCAGCGGCCGTGGCGCGTACCTGCACGTGGGCGCCGTAATCGGCACCATCATGGTCGGCAACGTGTTCCGCATCATCATGCCGGCCCAGCGCGCGCTGGTGGCCGCCATCGCCGAGAACCGCAGCCCCGACCCGGCATTGCCGGCCAAGGGCCTGTTGCGTTCGCGGCACAACAACTACTTCACCCTGCCCGTGCTGTTCATCATGATTAGCAACCACTTCCCCAGCACCTACGGCAGCCAGTACAACTGGCTGATCCTGGCCGGGATCGCGGTGGCGGCGGTGTTGGTGCGCCATTACTTCAACACCCGCCACAACAGCAATAAGTTCGCCTGGACCCTGCCGGCCGGCGCACTGGCGATGATCTGCCTGGCCTACGTCACCGGGCCAAAACCCGTGGCCCTGGCCCCGGACACCGCCAAGGCCCCGGCCGCCATCGAGTACCAACCCCTGCCGGAAACCGCCCTGGGTGGCGGCGCCAAACCTGCCGCGGCCGCGGCCCCGGCGCAGCAACCGCAAGCGGCCAACGCCCAGGCCGGCAGCGGCGACTTCAGCAAGGTGCATAGCGTGATCCAGGAACGCTGCGCCGTGTGCCATTCGGCCAAGCCCACCAGCCCACTGTTCAGCGCCGCGCCGGGCGGGGTGATGTTCGATACCCCGCAGCAAATCCAGCAACAGGCTGCGCGCATCCAGGCCCAGGCTGTCGCCACGCAAATCATGCCGCTGGGCAACATCACCCAGATGACCCAGCAGGAGCGTGACCTGATCGGCGCCTGGATTGTGCAGGGGGCGCCCACGAACTGATCGCCCCCTGGCGAGGGTGATTTATTGTGGGGGCAGGCCCGCCCCCACCATTAGCCCTGGCACGCCTGCCTTCCCCTGACAGGCAGGCGCCAGCCGCTGCAGGCCAAACCCTACAAAAATAAAAAAAGATCCGAGGTGTTGCATGTCCGTGTTATCCCCCACGCACGTCGCCGACGCGCCTGCCATCCAACGTCTGCCGCTGTTGCAGTTGATCCTGGTGGGCTTGCAACACGTCCTGCTGATGTACGGCGGCGCCATCGCGGTGCCGTTGATTGTTGGCCAGGCTGCGGGCCTGAGCCGCGAAGAAATCGCCTTCCTGATTAACGCCGACCTGCTGGTGGCGGGCATCGCCACCGTGGTGCAGTCGCTGGGCATCGGCCCCATGGGCATTCGCATGCCGGTGATGATGGGCGCCAGTTTCGCCGCCGTCGGCAGCATGGTGGCCATGGCCGGCATGCCGGGCATCGGTTTGCAGGGGATTTTCGGCGCGACCATCGCTGCCGGCTTCTTCGGCATGCTGATCGCACCGTTCATGTCCAAGGTGGTGCGCTTCTTCCCACCCCTGGTCACCGGCACCGTCATTACCTCCATCGGCCTGTCGCTGTTCCCGGTGGCGGTGAACTGGGCCGGGGGTGGCAACGCCGCCGCCGAGTTCGGCTCGCCGATCTACCTGGCCATCGCCGCCCTGGTGCTGGGCACTATTTTGCTGATCCACCGCTTCATGCACGGTTTCTGGGTGAACATTTCGGTGCTCATCGGCATGGCCCTGGGCTACGTACTGTGCGGCGCGCTGGGCATGGTCGACCTGAGCGGCATGGCCCTGGCGCCGTGGCTGCAATTCGTCACCCCGCTGCACTTCGGCCTGCCGCAGTTCCACCTCGCGCCGATCCTGTCGATGTGCCTGGTGGTGGTGATTATCTTCGTCGAATCCACCGGGATGTTCCTGGCCCTGGGTAAGATCACCGGCCAGGACGTCACCCCGCGCATGCTGCGCCGGGGCCTGCTGTGCGACGCCGGCGCGTCGTTCTTCGCCGGGTTCTTCAACACCTTCACCCATTCCTCCTTCGCCCAGAACATCGGCCTGGTGCAGATGACTGGGGTGCGGTGCCGCTCGGTGACCATCGTCGCCGGGCTGTTTCTCATCCTCCTCAGCCTGCTGCCCAAGGCTGCGTTCCTGGTGGCGTCGATTCCCCCGGCGGTGCTGGGTGGCGCGGCAATCGCCATGTTCGGCATGGTCGCCGCCACGGGCATCAAGATCCTCCAGGAAGCCGACATCGCCGACCGCCGAAACCAGTTGCTGGTGGCCGTGAGCATCGGCATGGGCCTGATCCCCGTGGTGCGCCCGGACTTTTTCGCGCACCTGCCCCTGTGGATGAGCCCCATCACCCACAGCGGCATCGCCATGGCCACCCTCAGCGCATTGGCGCTGAACCTGCTGTTCAACATCCTCGGCGGCAGCCACCGCGCCGCCGCCAGTGAGTGCAGCGCCCACCCCCATTGATCGACCCGGGCGCGGCAAACGCGCCCCGCATCGCCACCGGTTCCACCTGCAACACCCATGACGGCGCTTGATCGCACGCGGTCAGCGGTCTGCCTGCGCCTTTAACAATAAAAACAATCAGGGAGCACACCGATGAAACTCACCCCCTCACGCCTGTTGTTGGGCGGCGCACTGCTGGCGGCCGGCCCGGCCATGGCCGGCGACCTGCTGCTGTGGCAGACCAACAGCCTGAGTTACCTGTATGGCAAGAACTTCGCCATCAACCCCGCGATCCAGCAAACCGTGACCTTCGAGCACGCCGACAAATGGAAGTACGGCGACAACTTCCTGTTCGTCGACAAAATCTTCTACAACGGCGCCGAAGACCGGAACAAAGGCGCGCACACCTTCTACGGCGAGTTCAGCCCGCGCCTGTCGATGGGCAAGATCTTCGACCGCAGGTTCGAGCTCGGCCCAATCAAGGACGTACTGCTGGCCATGACCTACGAGTACGGCGAAGGCGAAAGCGAGGCCTACCTGATCGGCCCGGGCTTCGACCTGGCGGTGCCGGGTTTCAACTACTTCACCCTCAACTTCTACCGCCGCCAGACCGAAGGCCCACGCCCCGGCGATGGCGTGTGGCAAATCACCCCAGCCTGGTCCTACAGCATCCCCCTGGGCCGCTCCAACCTGCTGATCGACGGCTACCTGGACTGGGTGGTGGACAACGACCAGAACGCGCGCGGCACCTACCACGCCAACCTGCACATCAACCCGCAGATCAAATACGACCTGGGCAAAGCCTTGAACTGGGGCGAAAAACGGGTCTATGTCGGCGCCGAGTACAGCTACTGGAAAAACAAGTACGGCATCGCCGACAGCGCCAACCTGGACACCAACCAAAACACCGCGAGCCTGCTGCTCAAGGTGCATTTCTAAAATGCCCGGCAATAGCGCGCCCACATTGCTGGCGGTGCGCTGTTGCAGGGCACTTGAGCCGGGCCGTGGGAGCCAGTATTCTCCGCGCCCGCGCCGCGGCACGGCTGACCCCGCCGTACCGCCCGAACCTGACCGGGCAGCCAACTTATCCAGGCCCCGGTTAGTTCGAAGGCGTCCCGAACACAACAAAAAAACACTCCCACTCGGTTGTTTTGCGGACAGCCGACGGGCGTTGTTTGGTTTTCGCTTCACCTTGGCTCAGCGCTTGCAAAGCACAGCAAAGCTGACCAACCGGATAACTTTTAACTGCAGTGAAAACAGGCGCCACAGCAGAGCGCTGACTGAAGAACAACGTAGAACCACCAACTTTTGGGAGCAACCGAATGAAACGTACCGTAAACAGTGTGATGCTCGCTGCCGGCCTGCTGGCCGGCGGCCAGGCCATGGCGGGCGACCTGCTGCAATGGCAGAACAACAGCCTGACGTACCTGTATGGGCAAAACTTCGAAGTCAACCCCGAAACACAGCAGACCTTCACCTTCGAACACGCCGATGGCTGGAAGTACGGCGACAACTTCCTGTTCGTCGACAAGATCTTCTACAACGGTAAAAAAGACAGTAACTCGGGCCCCAACACCTACTACGGCGAGTTCAGCCCACGCCTGTCGTTCGGCAAGATCTTCGACCAGAAAATCGAGTTCGGCCCGATCAAGGACGTGCTGCTGGCCATGACCTACGAGTTTGGCGAAGGCGACAACGAGTCCTACCTGATCGGCCCGGGTTTCGACCTGGCCATCCCCGGTTTCGACTTCTTCCAGTTGAACTTCTACAACCGCCAGACCGAAGGCCCGCGCGCCGGCGACAACGTCTGGCAGATCACCCCGGTATGGGCCTACACCATTCCCGTGGGCAAGTCCGACATCCTGATCGACGGTTTTATCGACTGGGTCGTGGACAACGACCAGAACAGCAAGGGCACCTACCACGCCAACTTGCACATCAACCCGCAAATCAAATACGACCTGGGCAAAGCGCTCAACTTCGGCGAGAAGCAGTTGTACGTGGGTATTGAATACGACTACTGGAAGAACAAGTACGGCATCAACGACAGCCACTACTTCGACACCGACCAGAACACCGCGAGCTTGTTGGTGAAGTTGCACTTCTAAACAACATTCTCGTCTATAGCCAGCGGGCCTGCCCGCTGGCTACTCCTGCGACAAAAACTCGTGACCTCTAAAATTAAAAATTCCCGCTTTGCTCAGCCGACTAACGCACAAGCAGCACATCAAACATACTCCCCTGGCATGCGAATATAGGCTCTGGGTGTTCTCACGATGCTTGGCGCCTCGACTTTCACCAGCCCGGCGCGGTCCATCCTAATGTACTCGGCATTCACTGTACTCTCGCGCCTAACCTCTCCATGGGTATTATCCACGAGCAAATATTGGCTAAATAACGCCCTCCCCTGCGCACCTTGCAATCCAATACTGATTTGAAGCAAGCGTTCCTTGTGCGTATTTTCCCGTAGCACAATGGATGGAACATCATGAATCTCAAATTCCAGCTTTCCACCCGAAGCAATTAAATATGACCTGACCGCATTGGCTTTATTTTCATTACCCTCGACCCCTTCACCCAGTTTCGCGATACTCACCGGCGAATCATTGACATCCAATAGACGGACACTTCCCCGTTGTAGTCCTGGCTGGCCCGCAGCGGTGTTATAGGCTTCGATGTACCTCCTTGGCCAAGCCTCAAGGGTCCGGCTGGACGGGTTGTGTTCATACATATTCACATTGAATTGCCAGGACTCTTTTTTCTCCAGATCATTTACATGAATACTTTCATCCCAAGTCAACGCAGGTGGCTCTTCCATACGGCCTCTTACCTTATCCAACCACCTGCCCTTATAAGACAATACTAACCTCACCTTGAGATCATGCCCTTCAGACTCCCGAGACTTCAAAGCTGAATGTGACAACTCAAGTTTCTCCAACTTCCAGCGGCCCAACTGTTGCGCAGGCACGGGCAAGTCATTCCCCCCTACCAACCCCTTCTTATCAGTCAAATAAGTGGGCCGATTATTGACCATCCAATAAAAATTAAGCCCATCGACTTCCCCCGCCGGATCTGCACTTAACCACCGCTGTAACCACGGCGCGTAATAGCGATAACCGTAGTAATAAAGCCCCGTGGCGTCGCGTTCTTTACCTGAATAACGCACGGTCTTGTATTTGACCTGCACCGCACTTCTGCCCGCCCACCACGCCGTGCCACCAAAGGGGTAGTAACTTTCCTGGCTGATAAGGGCAGCGTGTTCATCCACCTCCAACGTGCAGGAGCCCAGGTGATCGCTGATGCCGTAGCGTAATTGATCGTTGGTGACACCCGCCGGCGGCGCAGTTTCCCAGTGCAACACCCGCACGCTGTTGCGCCCGGCCTCAAGGTGGATGACGTGGTAGCGCTCGGCACCGTGCTGGTGAGTTTCCAACCCGGGCAAGTAGCGCACTTCGCCACGCAGGGTGCGACGGTGCGCCTGGGCCAGTCGGACTTTACGCAGGCGATGGCCGGGGCGGTCGTAGACGTAATGCTCCTCGTCGTCCGTACCGTCCGGGCGCTGCACCTGGGTAACCCGGCTCAACTGGTTGCGGGCGTCCCAGTGCAGGGCTTGGCCGGGTTGCAGGGTTTGCTGGTTGCCCTGCGCGTCAAAGCCCTGGGCGATGTCGTCCTCGCCGGGCAGGCCGCCGTCCGGGCGCTGGGCCAGGCTGCGGTTGCTGCGCTGGGAAACGGCCATGACGAAGGTGGGCGCGCCGCTGTGCTGGCGGCTGAGCAGGTTACCCGCCGCGTCGTAGGTAAACGCCTGGGTGTAGTTGCGCAGTTGGTTGGGGTCGGCCGGCAAAGGTTGCAACGCCGGCAGTTGCGGGCCATAGGCCGGGGTGATGACTTCGCGGCCGCTGGCCTGCACCAGTTGATAGAGGGTGTCGTACTGGTAGCGGTTGATCGGCTCGATGCGCCGGTTGCCGTGGTAGCGAACGGGTTGGGCAACATCCTCAATACTGAGGACGTTGCCCGTGGGGTCGTAGGTGTAATGCACATCCGCCAGCACCTGGGCAGCGGCCGCCCGCAGGTGCAGCAAGCGACCATCCCGAGGGTCGTACTCGGCCCGGGTATGCACGCCGTTGCCGGCGGTTTCTTCCTCGACTTGGCCGAAGGCGTCATAGGCCAGCGCGCTGACCAGCAGGTGTGGCACTTGGCCCGCCCCCACCAGGCGCAGGCTGGCAGACTTCAACTGCCCCGCCCGGGTGTAGGTGAACGAACGCAGGTGGCCCATGGCGTCGGTCTGGTTGTGCAACTGGCCGGTGGCGATGTGGGTTTGCCTGCTGATAAAACCCGGCCCGGGCTCCAACAGGTCATCACGCTGCCCGGTGCCGATGGGCCAGTCGGGCGGCTCCAGGCTGGCGAGGAACTGGCGCTGCTCCGCCAGCGCCGTGCCATCGAGCCCGTAATCGCGCAGGTGCAACGTGCCTGCCGGGTCGTCATGGCGAATCAACCGGCCGCACTGGTTATGGGCCGCCGCATCGGTGCCGGCGTAGGTCATGCGTTCGACGAACCGGGCCGCCTCGCCCGCCACAGCCTCGCGCACCGCCAGCGGCCGCAGCAGCGCATCGTGCTGGGTATGCTGTTGGCTGCCCCGGCTGTCCCACGCCGACAGCACCTGGCCCGCCACCGCGGGCAAATTCAGTTGCCACCCGGCGTCAAGGCTGTCAGTCAGTAATGGCTGGCCGGATAACCTGTACACCGAGGTCAGGTTGGGCTTGGGTGAAAGGCCCCACAGTCTCGGGTCCCAATTGCCGACGCGGCGCCCGGCACCGTCGTACACCTGGCGGGTGATCCGCGCCTCGGCGGCTTGCCGCGAAAGCTCGCGGCAATAGGCCACTGTGCGCACCGGCAGGCCTCGCGGGTCAACCGCCGACAGGGTCGGGGTGTGGGCATGGAGCCGGGTTGCGCGGGGCATGCGACGCCTCGTTCATATCAGGCTGAACACAGGCCCTACGATGCCTGACGGATCGAGGCACGGATACTGTCAGAACTTACAGGTAGGTAGAGGCCCTACAGCCCCAGGAAGCGCTTCAACTCATCGGCCTTGGCCAGCGCGTCGCGCCGCCCAAGGTCGATCAACTCGCTGCAATACCCGGCCTCGAACAACAAGTAGCTGAGCACCCCGGCCCCGCTGGTCTTGGTGGCACCAGGCCCGCGCAAGAACATGCGCAAGGCCCGCGGCAGTTCCTGGCGGTGACGGGCGGCGATTTCGTCGATGGGCTGGCTGGGGGCGATCACCAGCACGTCCACCGGCGCCGCGCCCAGGCTGCGGGTGGGCGTGCCGTGGGGCAGCAGGTGGCCGAACTGGTTGAGGCGCTGCAACAGCTCGATATCGCCTTCGAGGCTGTCGATGAAGGTGCTATTGAGCAGGTGCCCGCCGATCTGCGCCAGGGTCGGCTGCTGCCCGGTGTAGCTGCGCTGCAAAGGGTGCTGGGGGTCAGCGCCGCGCGGGTTGCCGCTGACGCCCACCACCAGCACCCGACTCGCGCCCAGGTGCAGGGCCGGGCTGATGGGCGCCGATTGGCGCACGGCACCATCGCCAAAAAATTCGTCGCCGATCTTCACTGGCGCGAACAGCAGCGGGATCGCCGAACTGGCCAGCAAATGCTCGACGCTCAACGGCGTCGGCAGGCCAATGCGGCGATGGCGCAACCAGGCATCGATGGTGCCGCCGCCCTGATAGAAGGTCACCGCATGGCCGGACTCGTAGCCAAACGCGGTGACGGCCACGGCCTTGAGTTGCCGCGCCTTGATCGCCTCGTCGATGCCGCCCAGGTGAATGCGCTCTTGCAGCAAGTCGCGCAAAGGGCTGCTGTTGAGCAGCGCCACCGGCACCTGGGCGCCTAGGCCCAGCAGGCTATGGCCGACAAAACGGCTGGCCTGGCGGATCACCCCCGGCCAGTCGCTGCGCATCACTTGATGGCTGCGAAAACTTTGCCAGAACGCGGTCAGGCGTTCGATGGCGGCGCCAAAGTCCATCGCGCCACTGGCCAGGCTCACAGCGTTGATCGCCCCGGCGGACGTGCCGACGATCACCGGGAACGGGTTGGCCGCCCCCGCCGGCAGCAACTCGGCAATTGCCGCCAGCACGCCCACCTGGTACGCCGCCCGCGCCCCGCCCCCGGAAAGAATCAAACCCGTTACCGGTTCGGCACGACTCATTGCAAGGCTCCAGGGCAGGTCAAGAAGGGATCAGCGTTGGGCGTAGAGTTTCGGCTCGCCCGGCGGGCGGCTCTTGAAGCGGCGATGGGCCCACAGGTATTGCTCGGGGCACTGGCGCAGCGAAGCTTCGACCCACTGGTTGATGCGCAGGCAGTCGGCCTCTTCGGACTCGCCGGGGAAACCCTGCAATGGCGGGTGGATCACCAGGCGATAACCGCTGCCGTCCGCCAGGCGTTCCTGGGTGAAGGGCACCACCAGGGCCTTGCCCAGGCGCGCGAATTTGCTAGTGGCGGTCACCGTCGCGGCTTGAATGCCGAACAGCGGCACGAAAATGCTCTGCTTGGCGCCGTAGTCCTGGTCCGGCGCGTACCAGATCGCCCGCCCGGCGCGCAGCAGCTTAAGCATGCCACGCACATCGTCGCGCTCCACCGCCAGGGAATCGAGGTTGTGGCGCTCGCGGCCGTGGCGCTGGATAAAGTCGAACAGCGGGTTCTTATGCTCGCGGTACATACCGTCGATGGTGTGCTGCTGGCCCAACAGGGCCGCGCCGATTTCCAGAGTGGTGAAATGCAGGGCCATGAGGATCACGCCCTTGCCCTCGCGCTGAGCCTGTTTGAGGTGCTCCAGGCCTTCGACATGGGCCAGGCGTGCCAAACGGGCGCGCGACCACCACCAACTCATCGCCATCTCGAAGAAGGCAATGCCGGTGGAGGCGAAGTTT
Organism: Pseudomonas sp. MF08817; assembly: GCF_059862705.1. Lineage (NCBI taxonomy): Bacteria > Pseudomonadati > Pseudomonadota > Gammaproteobacteria > Pseudomonadales > Pseudomonadaceae > Pseudomonas > Pseudomonas sp. MF08817. Next base: position 185,900 of record NZ_JCBCUY010000002.1, on the reverse strand, counting down.
TCCTTGAGCAAGCGCTTGCGCTCGGCGGCGGTTTTTTCCGGGAAACACAGTTCCAGATTGCGCTGGGCGATGCGCCGCCGGTCGCCTGCCACCCGGTACATCAGGGCGCCCAGGACGCGACCGATCTTGAGCAGCAGCGGGTACGGCAACTGCACGATCAGCCACAGCAGCCCCAGGCCCAGCCACAGTGGCCAGAAACGCGGAAGAAAAAATTCGGCTCGTAAACGCGGGCGATCCATTAAAGATTCCGTCAAGACAAAGGCCGCGCATTCTACATCGGTTCGCAGCGGGTTGCGGCTCGCGGGCGTTCTCGTTATAAGTCTCGGCACTTTTAGTGACAAGCCGTTTAATGCCGACCATGAGCCAAACCGAACCGCTAGACCAAGATCCTGTGTTCCAGTTGAAGGGCAGCATGCTCGCCATAACGGTGCTGGAACTGGCCCGCAATGACCTTGAGGGGCTGGATCGCCAATTGGCCGCGAAGGTCGCCCAGGCCCCGAATTTCTTCAGCAACGCCCCGCTGGTGCTGGCCCTGGACAAACTCCCGGCCCAGGAAGGCGCGGTGGACCTGCCCGGCCTGATGCGCATTTGCCGCCATCATGGCCTGCGGACCCTGGCCATCCGCGCCAGCCGCATCGAAGACATCGCCGCCGCCATTGCCGTTGACCTGCCCGTGCTGCCCCCCTCCGGCGCCCGCGAGCGGCCGCTCGACCCGCAGGAAGGCGTGGCGCGTAAAAAGCCGGAAAAACCGCCAGAACCCACCATCAAGCCGACCAAGATCATCACCTCCCCCGTGCGCGGCGGGCAGCAGATCTACGCCCAGGGCAGCGACCTGGTGGTGATTTCCTCGGTCAGCCCGGGGGCGGAACTTCTCGCCGACGGCAACATCCATGTATACGGCCCCATGCGCGGCCGGGCGCTGGCCGGCGTCAAGGGCGATACCAAGGCACGGATTTTCTGCCAGCAATTGAGCGCCGAACTGGTGTCGATTGCCGGCCAATACAAAGTTTGCGAAGACCTGCGGCGCGACCCGCTGTGGGGTTCTGGCGTGCAGATCAGTCTGTCGGGTGATGTGTTGAACATCATTGGGCTTTAACGGATACTGCCGCATTTTCCAAACATCTCTAACGCGTAGCGAAAACAGCCCAAACGAAGTAGGAAATTGACCCAAAGCCGGCCGTTAATAGCGCTTTTGCTCAAATTTCAGCCAAGGTTGTTCGGCAGTTGGCGTTTTCCAGAGATGTTTTTCAGGGGCTAAAAGTCCTTTTTCCTTAGGGGTGAAACACCTTGGCCAAGATTCTCGTGGTTACATCCGGCAAGGGTGGTGTGGGTAAGACCACCACCAGCGCCGCTATCGGTACCGGCCTCGCTCTGCGCGGCCACAAAACAGTGATCGTCGACTTCGACGTGGGCCTGCGTAACCTCGACCTGATTATGGGTTGCGAGCGTCGCGTGGTTTACGACTTCGTCAACGTGGTCAACGGCGAGGCCAACCTGCAGCAAGCCCTTATCAAGGACAAGCGCCTGGAGAACCTCTACGTCCTGGCCGCCAGCCAGACCCGCGACAAAGACGCGTTGACCGTCGAAGGCGTGGAAAAGGTCCTGATGGAACTCAAGGAAACCTTCGAGTTCGTGGTCTGCGACTCCCCTGCTGGCATCGAGAAAGGCGCCCACCTGGCCATGTACTTCGCCGATGAGGCGATTGTCGTGACCAACCCGGAAGTGTCCTCGGTGCGTGACTCCGACCGCATGCTGGGCCTGTTGGCGAGCAAATCGCGGCGCGCCGAGAAAGGCGAAGACCCGATCAAGGAACACCTGCTCCTGACCCGCTACAACCCCGAGCGCGTGAGCAACGGCGAAATGCTGGGCGTTGAAGACGTCAAGGAAATCCTCGCCGTCACCCTGCTGGGTGTCATCCCCGAATCCCAAGCGGTGCTCAAGGCCTCCAACCAGGGCGTGCCGGTGATTCTCGACGACCAGAGCGACGCCGGCCAGGCGTACAGCGATGCGGTCGATCGTTTGCTGGGCAAAACCGTGGAACATCGGTTCCTTGATGTCGAGAAGAAGGGATTCTTCGAGCGCCTGTTTGGAGGTAGATAATGAATCTTTTTGACTTCTTTCGTGCCAACAAAAAAGTAAGCACCGCGTCGGTAGCGAAAGAGCGTCTACAGATTATCGTGGCGCATGAACGCGGCCAGCGCAGCACCCCGGACTACTTGCCCGCCCTGCAGAAGGAACTGGTGGAAGTGATCCGCAAGTACGTCAACATCGGCTCCGACGATGTGCACGTTGCCCTGGAAAACCAAGGCAGCTGTTCGATCCTGGAACTGAACATCACCCTGCCGGATCGTTGATCGAACCGGTGGAGGCCACAGCAGGCTGAACACCTGCTGATCCAATATGGGAGCGGGCCTGCCCGCGAAGGCGTCGTCACCGACCTTTTCGCGGGCAGGCCCGCTCCCATACGTTTGTCATGAGGCTGTTGTAATGCCGTTGTCCAATATCCGCATCATCCACCAGGACGCTGGTGTGCTGGTGGTGGACAAGCCAACCCTGCTGCTTTCCGTGCCCGGCCGGGCCGAAGACAACAAGGATTGCCTTATCACCCGCCTGCAAGAAAACGGCTACCCCGAAGCCCGGATCGTCCATCGCCTGGATTGGGAAACCTCCGGCATCATCCTGCTGGCCCGTGACGCGGACACCCACCGCGAACTGTCCCGGCAGTTTCACGACCGCGAAACCGAAAAAGCCTACACCGCGCTGTGCTGGGGCCAACCCGAACTGGACAGCGGCAGCATCGACCTGCCCCTGCGCTATGACCCGCCGACCAAACCGCGGCATGTGGTGGACCACGAGTTCGGCAAGCACGCCCTGACCTTCTGGAAAGTGCTGGAGCGTTGTGGCGACTGGTGCCGCGTCGAGCTGACCCCCATCACCGGCCGCTCGCACCAGTTGCGCGTGCACATGCTGTCCATCGGCCACCCGCTGCTGGGCGACGGTTTGTACGCCCACCCACAGGCCCTGGCCGCGTGGCCGCGCCTGTGTCTGCATGCCAGCATGCTCAGCTTCACCCACCCGCAAAGTGGCGAGCGGCTGCGCTTCGAGTGCCCGGCACCGTTTTAGCCCCCGTGTGGGAGCTAGCCGCTGGCTCCCACAAAAGCCAAGTCCAATACGTTAAACTCGCGCCCATTGCTGTCTGGAGCTACTTATGCGCGAAGAGTTGAACCAAGGCCTGATCGACTTCCTCAAGGCCTCCCCCACCCCATTCCATGCCACCGCCAGCCTGGCACAGCGCCTGGAAGCCGCCGGCTACCAGCGCCTCGACGAGCGCGAGCCGTGGGCCACCGAAGCCAACGGCCGCTACTACGTGACCCGCAACGACTCCTCGATTGTCGCCATCAAGATGGGCCGCCACTCGCCCCTGCAGGACGGCATCCGCATGGTCGGCGCCCACACCGACAGCCCGTGCCTGCGGGTCAAGCCGCAGCCGGAGTTGCAACGCCAGGGCTTCTGGCAATTGGGGGTGGAAGTCTACGGCGGCGCGCTGCTGGCGCCGTGGTTCGACCGCGACCTGTCGCTGGCTGGGCGCGTGACCTTCCGCCGCGACGGCAAGGTCGAGAGCCAGTTGATCGACTTCAAGGCACCGATCGCCACCATTCCCAACCTGGCCATCCACCTCAACCGCGAGGCCAACCAGGGCTGGGCGATCAATGCGCAAACCGAGCTACCGCCGATCCTCGCCCAGTTCGCCGGTGATGAGCGGGTGGATTTTCGCGCCGTGCTCACCAACCAACTGGCCCTGGAACACGGCCTCAACGCCGACGTGGTGCTGGACTACGAGCTGAGCTTCTACGACACCCAAAGCGCCGCGGTGATTGGCCTGCACGGTGACTTCATCGCCGGCGCGCGCCTGGACAACCTGCTGTCGTGCTACGCCGGCCTGCAAGCATTGCTCACTGCCCCGAGCGAGGAAACCTGCGTGTTCGTGGCCAACGACCACGAGGAAGTCGGCTCCTGTTCCGCCTGCGGTGCCGACGGCCCGATGCTGGAGCAAACCCTGCGCCGCCTGCTGCCCGAAGGCGAGGCGTTCGTGCGGGCGATGCAGAAATCCCTGCTGGTCTCGGCGGACAACGCCCACGGCATTCACCCCAACTACGCCGACCGGCACGACGCCAACCACGGCCCGAAGCTCAACGCCGGCCCGGTCATCAAGGTCAACAGCAACCAGCGCTACGCCACCAACAGCGAAACCGCCGGGTTCTTCCGCCACCTGTGCATGGCCGAAGAAGTACCGGTGCAAAGCTTCGTGGTGCGCAGCGACATGGGCTGCGGCTCGACCATCGGCCCGATCACCGCCAGCCACCTGGGTGTGCGCACCGTGGACATCGGCCTACCGACGTTCGCCATGCACTCGATCCGTGAACTGTGCGGCAGCCACGACCTGGCCCACTTGGTCAAAGTGCTGAGCGCGTTCTACGCCTGCCGTGATTTGCCCTAGTGCGCCCGCTTGCTACACCAGGCGATACAGGTCAACCTGGGCCGGGGCGAACCGGCCTAGACTCTATTTATCCTTTCTGACAAGGCTGTCTCCATGATCTCGATGTCTGCGTTCCACTCCATGCTTATCCCGATCCTTGCCGGCATGCTCCTGCTGGCCATCGGGTTCAACTTCCGCGACAAGAACGCGGGCGTGTTCAGCATGTGGGTGGGCATGCTGCTGATCCTGGCCACGGTGGTCTACAAGATCCTGGCCAAGCTCAACGAATAAAACCCCACCACGCTCGCATTGGGTTTGCCCCACTCGTACACTCGGTCAATCCCCCCGTTTGAGGTTGACCGCCCCGTGCTTGCTCGCCTGTTGTCCCTGCCGACTGTTTTTCTGCTGTGCCTGATGGCGCTGTTGCCCGCCACCGGCGCCCAGGCTGTCGGCTTGCCGGGCCTGCTCGCCAGCCCCACCAAACAGGCGCAGGCGAGCGAGCCCCTGGGGCAATCCCTGGACGAAGTCATCAAGTCCCTGGAAAACGACCAGCAACGCAGCAAGTTGCTGGCCGACCTGAAAAAACTGCGCGATGCCACGAAACAGGCTCAACCCCCGGCAGAAATCGGCGTGCTGGGCCTGATCGGCGGCACCCTGGCCGACCTGGAGAAACAGTTCACCGGCGCCGACAGCCCCCTCAACCGCTGGACCGCCGAGTTCGAGCTGGCCCGCGAGGAGTTCGATGCCCTGCTGCTGCCGGCCAGCGAATGGGGGCCGATCATCTTTGCCTTCGCCCTGATCCTGATGCTCTGGAGCCTGCTGGCCGCCGCGCTGATCTGGGTCGGCAACCATGTACGCCGGCGCTTTGGCCTCACCGAAGAACTGCCCCAGCACCCCAAGCCCTGGGACCTGCTGCGCTTTGCCCTGCGCAAACTCGGGCCGTGGCTGGTGGCACTGGTCATCACCGTGTACCTGAGCTACGCCCTGCCTTCGTCCCTGGGCAAAGTCCTGGCGATGGTGCTGGCCTATGCCCTGGTAATCGGCACCTGTTTTTCGGCGATCTGCGTGGTGGCGTTTTCCGTACTCGACGGCCCGCACCGCCACCGCGCCCTGTACATCCTGCGCCACCAGGCCTTCCGCCCGTTGTGGCTGATCGGCAGTTTCGCCGCGTTCGGCGAGGCCCTGGGCGACCCGCGCCTGGTGGCCAGCCTGGGCGCGCACCTGGCCCACGCGGCGGCGACCTGCGCCAATGTGCTGGCGGCGTTGTCCACCGGGGTGTTCATCCTGCGTTTCCGCCGCCCCATCGCTCACCTGATCCGCAACCAGCCGCTGTCCCGGCGCCTGACCCGCCGCGCGCTGAGCGACACCATCGAAATCATCGGCACCTTCTGGTACTTGCCGGCACTGGTGCTGGTGGGCATCTCCCTGTTCGCCACCTTCGTCTCCGCCGGCGACACCAGCACCGCCCTGCGCCAGGCGCTGATCTGCACGGTGCTGCTGGTGGTGTGCATGGTCATCAACGGCTTGGTACGGCGCCACGCCCTCAAGCCGCAACGCGGGCACAAGCGCCATGCGCTGTATTCCGAACGCCTGAAAAGCTTCTGCTACACCCTCGTGCACCTGGTGGTGTGGCTGGTGTTCATCGAGTTGGGCCTGCGGGTGTGGGGCATGTCGCTGATCCGCTTTACCGAGGGCGACGGCCATGAAATCAGCGTCAAGTTGTTCAGCCTAGCCGGCACGCTGATTTTCGCCTGGCTGGTCTGGATCCTCAGCGACACCGCCGTGCACCACGCCCTCACCCGCTCGCGCAAAGGCCTGGCCAATGCCCGGGCGCAAACCATGATGCCGCTGATCCGCAACGTGCTGTTCGTGGCGATTTTCATCATTGCCCTGATCGTCGCCCTAGCGAACATGGGCATGAACGTCACGCCGCTGCTGGCCGGTGCCGGGGTGATCGGCCTGGCCATCGGTTTTGGCGCCCAGTCCCTGGTGGCCGACCTGATTACCGGGCTGTTCATCATCATCGAAGACTCCCTGGCCATCGACGACTATGTGGACGTCGGCGGCCACCTGGGCACCGTCGAAGGCCTGACCATCCGCACCGTGCGCCTGCGAGACATCGACGGCATCGTACACACCATCCCGTTCAGCGAAATCAAGAGCATCAAGAACTACTCCCGCGAGTTCGGCTACGCGATCTTCCGGGTGGCGGTGCCGTACAACATGGACATCGACGACGCCATCAAGCTGATGCGCGACGTCGGCCAGAAGATGCGCACCGACCCGCTGCAACGGCGCAATATCTGGTCGCCCCTGGAAATCCAGGGCGTGGAGAGCTTCGAGTCCGGCAGCGCCATCCTGCGCGCGCGCTTCAAGACGGCGCCAATCAAACAATGGGAAGTGTCGCGGGCGTTCAACCTGTCCCTCAAACGCCACCTCGATGAAGCCGGGTTCGACCTGGCCACCCCACGCCTGAGCGTGCAAGTGGTGACCACCAGCGCGGGGCCGGCCAAGGAATAACGCTACGCCCCTTCTACATCGCCACGCCTAAAACACAGCCCGACAATTAATACTGCCGGGCTGCTGGCGTATGCCCCCCACAACGCCAGGCGTTATAAAACGCCACAAACTTTAAAGTTAATTCAAGACATCGCCCTCTATCCAAAACCCCAAACTTTCATTCGCAACTCGCGAAGCTGCACAAATACCAAGGCGAGGTATAAGTCAAGACACAGCGCCAAACTTACCAGCACATTCAGAAACATCACCCACACCCCGTAAACATGACTACGTAAGCAACTCACAAGTAACTCAGAGTATAGTAATTATTCCTACATTCATTAATATCCGCACACACACGACCTGTACAAACTCCCGCTTTTGTCAAATTGATATCTACCCGCACTAAATACCCCTCGTTAGAATCCGCCACCTACAAAAGCCAGATAAACAACTTACAAGTTGCAATATCAGTTCTGACAACTCAGGAGGCATCTACGTGCCCAACACCCGCAATAACCCGACAACTCCACTTGCTCGCAAAGTTGCCATCATTGGTTCCGCCTGCCGCTTTCCGGGTGGTTCAACCACACCGCAAGCGTTCTTCGACAGCCTATTGAGTGGCCGCAACTATGTGCGCCCGGTGCCTGCGGATCGCTGGTCGAACGATACTTATCTGAATGAACAGGACGTGTGCGGTAAAACCTACGTCGGCCACGGGCACTTTCTCGAGGAGTACGACTTTCGTGGCTTCGACGCGGACTTTTTCAACTTTTCCCCCCGCGAAGCCGAATTCCTCGACCCCCAGCAGCGCCTGTTGCTGGAACTGAGTTTTGAAGCCATGGAAAACGCCGGGCTGTGCGTCGAGGCCTTGGCGGGTTCGCAGACCGGCGTGTTCGTCGGCGGCTTCACTGTCGACCACCTACTCAACCAGTTCGGCAGCCATGCCCGCGGCATGATCGGTGCCCACAGTGCGGCAGGCTCGACCCTGACCATGCTCTCCAACCGCATTTCCTACGCCTTCGATTTCCGAGGGCCGAGCCTGTCGGTCGATACCGCGTGCTCTTCTTCCCTGGTGGCATTCGCACAGGGCGTCAGCGCCATTCTTACATGGCAATGCGAAACAGCCTTGGTCGGTGGCTCCAGTTTCATGCTGCGTCCTGAGTACATGGTGGCCATGGCCAAGGGCCGTTTCCTCGCCAAGGACGGCCGCTCCAAGAGCTTCGATGCCCGAGGCGATGGCTATGGCCGGGGCGAGGGCTGTGGCGTCGTGGTGCTCAAGGACTATGCCTGCGCCCTGCGGGACGGAGACGAAATCATTGCCCTGGTCGACGGTGCCGGCGTCAACCAGGATGGCCGCACCAGCGGTATCACCGTGCCCAACCCCCAGGCCCAGCGCCAGTTGATGGAAGAGGTGCTGGCCCAAAGCGGTATCGACGCCGCGTCGGTGAACTACGTCGAGGCCCATGGCACCGGTACCCCCGTGGGCGACCCCCTGGAAACCCGCGCCATCGCCGATGTCTACGCCCAGGGCGGGCGCTGCCGGGTGGGTTCGGTGAAAGCCAACATCGGCCACCTGGAAGCCGCGGCCGGCGTGGCCAGCGTCATCAAGTCGATGATGATGCTGCGCCACAACCAGGTACCTGAAGTGGCGGGGCTGGAGGTGGTCAACCCGCAAATCCCAGAGGAAATCGACCTGCCCCGGCGTACCGAGACCCTGGGCGACCCCGCACAGGTGCGGCGCATCGCCATCAACTCGTTCGGCTACGGCGGCACCAACGCCCATGCCATCCTCAGCTCGCCGCCCGCCACCACGCCGCGCGTGCCCCAGCCTGGTTGCGCCCCCTCGGTGGCCATCCTGCCGCTGAGTGCCCGCGACACCCAGGCCCTGCGCGAACGCGCCGGGCAACTGGCCCAGATGCTGGAGGCGGCCGGCGCCCCCGCCCTCAACGATGTGCTGTTCACCACTGCCCTGCGCCGCAGCCACCTCGACCATCGCGTCGCGGTGTGGGGCGATACCCCCGGGCAACTGGCCAGCGCCCTGCGCGCGTTTGCCGCCGACAGCGGGGACTTCCCCGGCGTTGAAGGGGCGCGCCCGTTCAACGCCAGCCCGCGCATTGCCTTCGTCTACACCGGTATGGGCCCGCAGTGGTGGGCCATGGGCCGCCAGTTGCTAAGCGAAAACCCGGTGTTCCGCCACACCTTGGAGCAAGCCGATAGCGTGTTCCAGGGCATTGCCGGGTTCTCCATCCTGGAAGAAATGCTGCGCGATGAAGCAACCTCGCGAATCAAGCACACCGAGTTCGCCCAACCCGCCAACCTGATGATCCAGATCGGCCTCACGGCCGCCCTCAAGGCCGAAGGCGTAGTGGCCGATGCGGTGGTCGGCCACTCGGTAGGCGAAGTCGCCTCGGCCTGGGCCGCCGGCATGTTGACCCTCGAAGACGCCCTGCGGGTGAGCCGCGAACGCAGCCGCATCCAGGCCACGGCCGCCGGCACCGGGGCGATGCTCGCTGTGGGCCTGGGCGCCGAGCAGGCCCTGGAACTGATGGCGCCCCATGGCGATTTGATCTCCCTGGCCGCCATCAACTCGCCGCGCAGCGTGACCATCGCCGGCGACCGCCAGGCCTTGCAGGCCCTACTCGCCGAGGCGGGCGAGCGCAAGGTGTTCGCCAAGATGCTCGACGTTGAAGTGCCCTACCACAGCCCGCTGATGGAGGCCCTCAAGCCGCAGATCCGCGAAGCCCTGGCCGGCCTGCAACCCGTGCCCGCGACCACGGCGCTGTACTCCACCGTCAGCGGCGGCTTGAACGGCGAACGCCTGTACGACGCCCAATACTGGTGCGACAACGTGCGCAACCCGGTGTACTTCTGTGACGCCATCACCGCGCTACTGGACGACGGCTACACCCATTTCGTCGAAGTCGGCCCGCACCCGGTGCTGCGCCGCTCCCTGGAGGAAACCGCCAGCGCCCGCAACATCGAGATCCGCGCCAGCGCCACCCTGGCGATGAACAAGCCGGAAACCGACGCACTGCGCCGCGCTGTCTGCGCCATCTACGCCCAGGGTGCCGACCTCGACTGGGCCGCGCGCGCGCCCGCCGGCCAACAGGTGCAATTGCCCACCTACCCGTGGCAGCGCCAGTTGCTGTGGCGCGAAGCACAATGGCAGCGCGACGACCGCCTCAACGCCCAAGGTTGGCCGCTGCACGCCGACCAGAGCGGTATCGACCTCAACCTGCGGCGCCTCAACTACCTCTACGACCACATCGTCGACGGTTCGCCGATCATGCCCGCCGCGGGGTTCCTCGAAGCCCTGTGCGAAGAGGCCCGCGAACGCTGGCCGCACAGCACGGGCCTGAGCGTACGTGACGTCGATATCCAACAATCGCTACTGCTCGACCACGCCCGTGAGCTGCGCCTGCACGTGCAGTTCGACGCCACGCGCCATCGCGCCACCCTCGCCTCCCACGATATCGCCGAAGACGCCGCGCCCCTGGTGCATGCCCAGGCCACCCTGCACCCACTGGCGACACCCGCCCCGACGGCCATTGCGCTGCTGGCCACCGGCGATCTCCAGGCACTGGAGCCGGCCGCCTTCTATGCCCAACTCCACGGCCAATCCTTGCAGTACGGGCCGGCCTTCCAGTCGATCCGCCGCCTGCACCGCGACCTCGAACAGGGCCTGGCCCAGGCACACTTGCGCCTGCCCGTCGAGTTGGCCGCTGACGCGCCGGCCTACCTGTTGCACCCGGCGCTGCTGGACGGTTGCTTCCAAGCGGCCCTGGCACTGATGCGCCCCGAGGAGGGCGTGTTCCTGCCGGTGAGCCTCGCGGCGCTGCACGTCTACGGCCCCTTGCCCGAGGCGATTGACTGCCGGGTGCAGATCGTCGAGCGCGACGCCTCGCGCATCGTCTGCGACTTCCAATTGACCGATCGCCACGGCGCTGTCCTGGCCCACTTACAGGGCCTGACCTGCCGCTCCCTGCAAGGCCGCGGTAAGGCCCAGGTGTTCCCGGCCGGCGACTATCAGCGCACCTGGCGCGAATTGCCCGCCCTCGCCAACCCACCCATGAGCGCGCAACGGCTGCTGCTGGTGGCCCACGGCGACGACCCGTTGGCGGTGCGCTTCGCCCAACTGGCCGGCGAACGCGGCCTGGGCTGCGAGCGCTGCACCTGGGCCCAAGTGCCGGCCCACCCTGGCCTCGGCGCGGTAGACCGGGTGATCGGTTTGTCCTGGGCCGGGCAAAATGCCGCCATGGCGGTGACCGGCGAAGATGAACTGCGCGAGCTGCTGCTGGCGGTCCAGGCCCTCGCGGCCCAGGGCCGGCCGTTGCCGCTGCGGGTCGTGACGCGGGGCGCCCATGGGGTGCGCGAGGACGATCCAGTGCAACCGGCGCAAGCGGCGGTGGCCGGTTTCGTGCGGGTGGTGCGCAACGAGCAGCCATCGCTGGACGCGGCGCTGGTGGACATCGACGAAGGTCAAGGGCTGGCGGCACTGTTCGCCGAGGTCATGGCCGATCAGTTGATCGACGAAGTGGCCCTGCGCGAGCAGCAGCGCTACGGCGCCCACTTGATCGCCAGCGGGCTGTTGCAGCAACCAGGGCACGTGCCGAGCCGCTGCACCGGGCCGCAGGCCATCAGCCTGCGCCAGCACCACAGCGCCTTCAGCGCCCACCTGCAAATACCGCAAGCCTTGGACCCCGAGGCCTTGCAGGTGCGGGTCGAACGCCTGGCCGTGGCCCTGGAACACCCGGAACAGCCCATGGGTGTGGTCGCGGTGGTGACCGCCGTTGGCCAGGCACTGAGCGGGTTCAGCGTGGGTGAGCGGATCGTCGCTCTGGCCCCGCGCCACCTTGGCACCGAGTTGAGCTTGCGCCCCGCCGAGTGTGTGCTGGCACCGATCGGCCAGCACGACACGCCCTCGGCCTTGATCGCGCCCATCCAGGCCCGCGCCGTGGCGTTGGCCCGCACCTGCGCGTTGCGCCCCGGGGCGCGTGCCCTGGTGGTCGAAGGTGTGCTGGGCGATGCCCTGAGCGCGGCCTTGAGCCAGCACGGCGCCGTCGTCACCCGCGTCGCGGCGGACCTGAGTGACCTGCCCAACGCACCAGGCTTTGACCTGATCGCCGCCGACCTGGCGCAGTGGAGCCATCAGGCCGGTTTCTTCGCCCTGGCCACGGGCGGGCAGTTGCTCGACCTGGGCAACGACCCGGCGCCCTTCGCCTTGCCGGTACAGTGCCAACGCCTGATCCGCGCCACCCTGGACCTTGCGGCGTGCCGCCAGGACGAGGCCTACCGCGCCGCCCTGCGCAGCGCCCTGGCCACCCCGCCCGCGGCGCTCGCCACAGCACTGCCCGGCTTCGCCGACCTGTTGGACGGCAGCGCGCTGCATGGCTGGATCGAGCTGCAAGTGGGCGGGGACGAACGACCGTTCACGGCAGCCGCCAGCGACACGCCGGCGCTGCGCCGTGACGGGGTCTACCTGGTCACCGGTGGCTTCGGCGGCCTGGGCCAGGAACTGGCCCGCTGGCTGGCCCGCCACGGCGCGGGGCACATTGCCCTGGTCGGCCGGCGTGGCGCCGACACGCCCCAGGCCCAAGCCCTGCTGGCGCACCTGCACAACCTCGGTGCCCAGGCCAGCGCCCATGCCCTGGACGTCAGCGACCCGGCCCAGGTACAGCGCCTGCTGGGCCAGTTGCACCAACCGCAGGCACCGCTGCTGGGCATCTACCACGCCGCCGGCGTGTTGCAGGACCACCTGCTGGAGCAGATGACGCCCGCCCACGTCAGCACCGTCATGCAACCCAAGGCCGGCGGAGCCTGGGCCCTGCACCAAGGCGCCCTGGCCATCGGCGCGCCGTTGGAGCAGTTCGTGATGTTCTCGTCCATCGCCAGCCTGGTGGGCAACAGCCGCCAGGCCAACTACTGCGCCGCCAACGGTTTCCTCGAAGGCCTCACGCACCTGCGTCGCGCCCAGGGCCTGCCGGCCTTGAGCATTAACTTCGGGGCCATCGCCGGTGTCGGCATGCTCGAAAGCGACGAGCGCATCGGCCAGCACCTCACGCAAATCGGCCTCACCCCGCTGGACGTGCACGTGGCTCTGCGCGGCCTTGGCCGGGCGCTGGCCAAGGGCCTGGCCCAGGTGGCGGTGTCCGAGCAGGCCGATTGGGGCAAGTGGGCGGTATACGAAAGCGTCGGCGGCGCCTCGCCGACCTTCGCCGAACTGGTCCAGGCCAGCCGCGCCAGCCAGAGCGACAACAGCTCCCTGGTGGAGCAACTGCACGCGGTGGTCGCCAGTGTCGATGACAACGAGGCCAGCGGCGTCCTGCAAAGCCTGATTGCCGAGTGCGTGGCGGCCGGCCTCAAGACCAGCGCCCAGCGCCTCAAACCCGAGCAGTCGTTTGATTCCTTTGGCGTCGACTCCCTGCTCTCCACCGAGATCAAGTTCCTCCTGGAGCAGCAGCTGGGCGTGACCTACTCGGTGATCGAGCTCCAAGGCCAGGCCACCATCGCCAAGCTCGCCCAACGGGCCCTGAGCGAGGTGCGCAGCAAGATCGAACTGGCCAGCGCGGCCTGATTTTTCCAAAAGGAAACCTTTACCCATGAACCGTTCTTCCAATGCCGCCGTCGACACCTTGATGGCCAAGATGCGCGCCAACATCACCAGCCAGCAGCCCGCCCCGCACAGGGTGGCGCCGGGCGAGTCGGGCAACCTCACCGAGTCGCCCGAGTACGCCATGCTTAAGGGCCTGCGCGCTCGCTATCAGGAGGGCAACGGGCTTATCAACCCGTACTTTCGCGCGCGCAGCGGCGACGTGGCCGCGACCTTGCAGATGGCCGGGCGCGACTACATCAGCTTCTCCAACTACAACTACCTGGGCCTGGCCAACGACCCTCGGGTCAAGCACGCGGTGCACGAGGCGGTGGACCGCTACGGCTGCCATGCAGGCGCCGCGCGCATGGTGGGCGGCGAAATCGAACTGCACGCCCAACTGGAAACCGAACTGGCCCGCTTCATCGGGTGCGAAGCGGCCACGGTGAGCGTCAGCGGCTACAGCGCCAACGTCACCGTGATCGGCTACCTGCTGGACCGACGCGACCTGATCCTGCATGACGAATACATGCACAACAGCGGCCTGATGGGCGCGGTGATGTCCGGGGCGCGGCGCATCGCCTTTCCCCATAACGACATGGCCGCCCTGGAGGCCCTGCTCAAGGAGCACCGCGACGGCTACCGGCGCGTACTGATTCTGGTCGAAGGCGCCTACAGCATGGACGGCGACCTAGTGGACCTGCCCCAAGTGGTGGCCCTGAAAAAGCGTCACAACGCCTGGCTGATGATCGACGAGGCGCACTCGTGCGGCACCGTCGGCGCCACCGGGCGCGGGGTGTGCGAGCACTTCGGCATCGCCCCGGCGGAGGTCGACCTGATCGTCGGCACCCTGTCCAAGAGCTTTGCCAGTTGCGGGGGGTTTGTCGCCGGGAAGAAGGAATGGATCGACCTGCTCCATCACTTCTGCCCCGGCCTGCAGCTTTACAGCACCGGCATCAGCCCGGCCAATACCGCCGCCGCCCTGGCCGCCCTGCGCGTGACCTGCGCCGAGCCACAGCGGGTGGCGCGCCTGCAAAGCAATGCGCGGCATTTCGTCGAACAGGCCCGCCAGCGCGGCTTCGAGTGCGGCAGTGCAGTGCCCGGGGTGCCCATCGTGCCGCTGATGATCGACGACGACCGGGCGCTGCGCCTGATGTCGAGGCTGTTGGACCACGGCGTGATCGCCCACGCCGTGATGCACCCGGTGGTGCCGCACAACGAGGCGCGGCTGCGCTGCTTCATCAGTAGCGAGCACGACGAAGCGATGATCGCCCACACCCTCGACCTGCTCACCCAACCTCTCTAAGCCCAACGCCGCGCTCGACCGCAACAGGGTCGAGCGCCGTATCCAAGGAACACCGATGAACACTTTGCCTCCCCTGCTCGCCCTGGCGGCGGGCCACCTGCTGCTCGCCCCGACCGTCAGCGCCAGCACCCCCGAGCTGCGTGAGCGGGGCCGGGAAATTGCCCTCACCGTCGACCGCAACGACAGTGGCTACGGCGACTACGTAGTCAACGGGCGCATGACCCTCAACCGCCCCGACGGGCGCAGCACCGAACGCAGCTTCCAGATGAGCACCCTGGAAGGCGACACCGTGGGCGATAAACGCCTGGTGGTGTTTTCCCAGCCGCGCGATCTGGCCGGGTTCGCCTCGCTCACCTTCAGCAACGCCCAGGCCGCCGATGACCAATGGATCTACCTGCCTGCCGTCAAACGGGTCAAGCGCCTGGCGGCACGGGACAAGACCGGCTCCTTCGGCGGATCGGAGTTCACCTACGAAGACATCACCACCTGGCAGGTCGAAAACTACGACTACGAGTTCGTCCAGGACGAACCCTGCGGCGAGCCCCAGGCGACCTGCCACACCATCGCCAACCTGCCCAAATACGCTCACTCCGGCTACTCGCGCTTGGTGGAAACCATCGACCCACGCATCTGGCAACCGGTGCGCATCGTCTACTACGACAAGGTCGGCCAAGCCGCCAAACGCCTGGATTTCCATGACTACCAGCAGTACGGCACGTATTGGCGGCCAGGGCGGATTGTCATGACCAACCTGCAGGACAACGCCAGCTCGCAAATCATCTGGGACGACTACCGCTTCAACACCGGCCTCAAAGCCGCCGACATGACCGACAGCCGCCTGCCTTCATGGTCGCGATGAGCCGGCCCGCCTCCCTCCTGTGCCTGGCCTTTGCGGCCAGCCTGTGCCTGCCGCTGGCCCAGGGGGCCAGCCTGCGGGGCAGCCTGGGGCTCGACAGCCTGGTATTCGCCGAACCGCCGCAGTTTGCCGGGCAGGCCGACGAATACCGCAACGCCGCGGCCACCTTGAACCTGACCCTCAGCGACCGCGACTACCACCTGGAGCTGTTCAGCCGCGCCTCGGCCAATGCTGAACAGGCCTGGAGCGCAGACCTGCGCCAAGCCACCTGGAACCTGCGCAGCGATGCCAGCGACTGGCAAGTGGGGGTGCTGAGCCAGACCTGGGGCGTGCTCGAAGCGTGGAACCCGGTGGACGTCATCAACGTCCGCGACCTCGCCGAAGACTTCCAAGGCAAAGCCAAACTGGGCCAACCCGGGGCGATGGTCAGCCTCAACCTGGACGACACGGTGCTGTCGCTGTACGCCCTGACCTACGCCCGTGGCCAGCGCCTGGGCGAGGGCCGCGACCGCTTGCGCAGCCTGCCGGCCGCCGTGCGCGAAGAAGCCTTCGAGGACGGCCGCTGGGCCCCCGGCTTCGCTGCCCGCGCCGCGTTCAAACTGGGCAGCGACCTGGAGCTGGCGCTGTCCCATTACCGCGGCCACGCCCGCGAGCCGCTGCTGCAACCGCTGGTCGATGCCAGGGGCCTGCGCGGCTTTCGCGCCACCTACGCGCAAATCGAGCAAACCGCTTTGCAAGCCCAGTACGTGGTGGGCGACAGCGTGCTCAAGAGCGAAGTCATCCACCAGCGCGGCACCGGCGAGCGCTTCTGGGGCGGTGGCGTGGGCGCCGAGACGACGTTCAGCCGTGTCGGGGCGAGCACGGCGGACCTGACCCTTTACAGCGAGTTCTACTACGACGCCCGCAGTGCCGACGCACCGGTCACGCCGTTTCAGCGCGACCTGTTTTTTGGCGCGCGCCTGAGCCTCAACGACCCCCAGGACAGCGTCCTGGAACTGCGCGCCAGCCACGACCTGCAGTGGTCCTCGCACCTGTTCGAACTGCGCGCCAGCCGGCGGGTGTTCGCCAGCACGGTGTTCTCCGCCGCGTTGCTCGCGCCCAGCCAGGCCCGGCGCGATCCCGCGCTGAACGGCTATGGCAACGACACCTACCTCAAGCTGGGATTGGCCTGGTACTTCTGATTTGTTAGGAACCCCTTCGATGCACACTCCCCCCGCAGCCGCGCCCCTCGGCGCGCAGCACCGGTTCACCGCCCTCCTGCACGCCTACGCGAGCGGGGTCACCCGCCACCCGTGGTGGGTGCTGGCGGCGTCGTTGCTGCTGGTCGTCGCCCTGAGCCTAGGCATGGCGCAGTTGAGTTTTCGCAGCGACAGCCGGGTGTTTTTCGCCCAGGACAACGCCGACCTGCAAGCGCTGGAACAGTTCGAGCAAACCTACGGCCGCGACGACACCCTGGTGTTCGTGGTCAGCGCCCGCGACGGCGACCTGTTCAGCGCCGCGCGCCTACACGCCATCAGCCAATTGACGGATGCCGCGTGGCACTTGCCCCAGGTCAAACGCGTCGATTCGCTGACCAATTTCCAACGCGTGCAGGCCCTGGCGGACGATATCCACATCGACCAATTGCTGCGTTCCGGCGATCGCCTGAGCGACAACCAGGCCCGCGACTTGCGCCAGCAGATCAACGATGAGCCCCTGCTAGTCGGCCGCTTGTTGTCCGCCGATGCGCGCCTGGCCTTGGTGGCCGCCAACCTGCGCCTCGATGCCACTCAGGGTGCGGACCAGGCTGCGCAGGCCATGGCCGCGGCCCAAGCGCTGATGGGCCGGTTCGCGGCCGAGCACCCAGACCTGCACATCGGTTTGTCGGGCTCGGTGGCCCTGGACCAGGCATTCGTCGAGGCGAGCACCTTCGACAGCAGCGTGCTGTTGCCGATCATGGTGCTGGTGCTGCTGGGCATCATCGTCCTGGTGCTGCGCTCGTTCGCCGGGGCCCTGGCCACGTTCAGCGTAATTCTCATGAGCACCCTGGCGGCGCTGGGCACCGCGGCGCTACTGGGGGTGCCGCTGTCGTCGCCCAGCGTGATCGCGCCCAACATCATCCTCACCATCGCCTGCTGCGATTGCCTGCACCTGTGCGCCGGCATGCTGCGCCTGCGCGGTGAAGGCCTGAGCCGGCGCGAGGCGGTGCGCGAGGTGCTGGTCGAGTGCTGGTGGCCGGTGACCCTGACCACCCTGACCACGGCGGCGGGTTTTCTGTCGTTGCTGTTCAGCGCGGTGCCACCGTTTGCCCACCTGGGGGCGATTGTCGCCATCGGCGCACTGCTGGCCTGGCTGCTGAGCCTGAGCTTTCTGCCGGCGCTGATGTGCGTGTTGCCGTGGCAAGGCTCGACCCGCCCGGCACCGGCCCAGGCCCTGAGCCTGTGGCTGGCCCGCCAGGTGCTGGGCCGGCCACGCCAGGCGCTGGCGGGCGTGGTGCTGGCCGGCGGTGTGTTAGGCGCTTTTGCGTTTTCCAACACGCTGGATGACCGCTACGTGCGCTACTTCGACCAGCGCTATGAGTTTCGCCAGGCCACCGACCGTTTGAACCAGGCCCTGGGCGGGTTCTACACACTGGAGTTTTCCCTCGATGCCCAGGAGGCCGAGGGCATCTGGGCCCCCGAGTACCTGCACCAAACCGAGCAATTTGGCCAATGGCTGCGCCAGCAACCGGGGGTGACCCACGTGCATGGCCTGACGGACATTCTCAAAACCGTGAACCGCGCTTTGCACGGCGGTGGCGCGGCGCAATTTCGCCTGCCCGAGTCGCGGGACAACGCCGCGCAGTTCCTGGCCCTGTATGAAATGTCCCTGCCCGCCGGCGCCGACCTGAAAAACCTGGTGAGCGCCGACAAGCGCAGCAGCCGTCTGAGCGTGGGCCTTAACGATATGTCCACCGCCGCCATCGCCGCGTTACAGGCCAGCGCCCAGGCCTGGGCCAACGAGCACACGCCGTTGCTGGCAGCGAGCGCCAAGGCCACCGGCACCTCGGTGCTGTTCGCCCACATCGGCAACCGCAATATCAAGCAGATGTACCAGGGCATGGCCGTGGCGGCTGTGGTGGTGTGGCTGATTTTCCTCGGCGCGTTCCGCTCCCTGGGCCTGAGCCTGGTGGGCGCCGTCGCCAACATCGTGCCGTCCCTGGCGACCCTGGGGGTGTGGGCGTTGGTCAATGGCGAAGTGGGCATGGCGGTGGCGACGGTGGCTTCGGTGACCTTCGGCGTGGTGGTGGACGACACCATCCACCTGCTCACTGCTTATGCACGCCTGCGCCGCCAGGGCCTGGCGGTGGAAGAGGCCCTACACGTCACCTTCAAACAGGTTGGCGCCGGGATGATCGCCATGACCCTGGCGCTGGCCGGCGGGTTTGCCTGCCTGGCGTTTTCCGGGTTCCAGATCAACGCCTGGATGGGTTTGATGGCGTCTATCACCATCCTTATTGCCCTGGTGTTCGACGTGCTGTTCATCCCCTGCGTGCTGCTGGTGTGTCGGCGCAGGGGCGCGGCTCAGACCACGTCCACACCGACGTGAATGGCGTCGTGGCGCCAGAACTCCAGGTCGCAGTCGATCAGGCGTTCGTGCTGGTCGTAATTGACCCGGGCAATGCGCAGGCCCGGGCTGCCCGCCGAGACCTTGAGCGCGGCGGCGGCCTCCACCGGCAGTGAAGTGGGCACGATCTCGAAGCGCACGCGGCCGTAGTGCAGGTCGTAGTGGCGGGCATACAGTTCGGTGATGGACTGGTTAAGGTCGAAATCGAGGATGCCGGGAAAATACTGCGGGTTGAGGTAGTGCTCGACGTACAGCACCAGGCGCTCGTCAATGCGCCGGGCGCGGCGGATCTGGATCACGCTCGACAGCGCCGGCATCCGTAGCCAGGCGCAGACCGCCGCCGACGCCGGTTGCAGGCGCGCCGAAATCACCTCGGTGGACGGCCTGCGGCCCTGGGCGCTGACCATGGCGTGGAAGTGGCTGCGCTGCATCAGGTTGTAGGCCAGGCGCGGCGGCGAGACGAACCAGCCACGGCGTTCTTCGCGGTAGATCTGGCCCTGGGCTTCGAGCTGCAACAGCGCTTCGCGCACGGTGATGCGGGTGGTGGCGAACAACTCGCTCAACTTGCGTTCGGCCGGCAATTGGCTGGCCGGGGCGAGCAAGCCGTGGTCGATCTGCTCTTGCAGGGCTTGGCCTATGGTTGTCACCGTTTTACTGGCATCGACGCGCATCAACGTTACCTATCTGGACTAGACCAGCACTGTTTCAGGGCACCCTCGCCCTCTCGAATGCCCCGAAAGGCCTGCCGCCAGCCTAGGCACGGCATGTGACTGATCCATGACAGGCGCCCGCCATTTGCCTGCAAAACCGCCGCCAAGTCCAGGCGCTGCGGCCGTGCGGCCATGGTCTACGCTTACCTCGCATTGCCCGCGAGCCGGGCCGCCGACATCAAAGTGTCATCCAACACGCCTAAATTGGCTCAAGGTTTGCTGACCTAGACCAACCCCACCCCAGCTGTCGCTAGTACGCCGCGTGAAAACGCCCAAAGGAGCTTTCGATGAAACAGCTTTTCCTGGCTTCACTGTTAGGCACGACCCTTGCCATGAGCACCGCCGCCCTGGCCGCCGGAACCGATCTGAAAACCCTGGAAGCCGCCGCTAAGGCCGAAGGTGAAGTCAACAGCGTCGGCATGCCCGACAACTGGGCCAACTGGAAAGGCACCTGGGACGACCTGGCCAAGCTCTATGGCCTCAAGCACATCGACACCGACATGAGCTCGGCCCAGGAAGTGGCCAAGTTCGCCGCCGAAAAAGACAACGCCAGCGCCGACATCGGTGACGTCGGCGCCGCCTTTGGCCCCATCGCGGTCAAGCAGGGCGTGACCCAGGCGTACAAACCGAGCACCTGGGAGCAGGTCCCGGCGTGGGCCAAGGACGCCGACGGCCACTGGGCCCTGGCCTACACCGGCACCATCGCGTTCATCATCAACAACAAGTTGCTGCACGGCTCCGAAGCGCCGAAGAACTGGGCCGACCTGGAAAAGGGCAAGTACAAGGTTTCCATCGGTGACGTCGGCACCGCCGCCCAAGCGGCCAACGGCGTGCTGGCTGCGGCCATCGCCAAGGGCGGCGATGAAAAGAACATCCAACCGGCGCTGCTGATGTTCGCCGAGATCGCCAAGCAGGGGCGTCTGTCCCTGGCCAACCCGACCATCGCGACCATGGAAAAGGGCGAAGTGGAAGTGGGCGTGGTCTGGGATTTCAATGGCCTGAGCTACAAAGCCAAAATGGCCAACCCGGATGACTACACCGTATTGATCCCGGCCGATGGCTCGGTGATTTCCGGCTACACCACCCTCATCAACAAGTACGCCAAGCACCCCAATGCCGCGAAACTGGCCCGTGAGTACATCTTCAGCGACGCCGGACAAACCAACCTGGCCCGCGGCAACGCCCGGCCGATCCGCGCCGAACACCTGACCCTGCCCGCCGACGTCCAGGCGCAGTTGCTGCCCAACGAGCAGTACAAAAAAGTCACGCCGATCAAGGACGCCGACGCCTGGGAAAAAACCTCCAAGGCCCTGCCGCAGCAATGGCAGGAACAGGTCATCGTCGAAATGCCGTAAGGCGGTTAGCCACACCGAGCCCGTGGGAGCGAGCCTGCTCGCGAGGGCGGTGGGTCATATACACCGCCCTCGCGGGCGCCGCCCGGCCCGCTCCCGCACACCGCTACTGCGATTCCTCTTTTTGTCACGGAGCCCCCAACCCATGCAGCACAACGTCATCCTGGTGGTGCTCGACGGTTTGAACCATGAGGTCGCGCGCCATGCCATGGGCCATCTACAGGCCTATGTCGGTGCCGGGCGCGCCGCGCTCTATCGGCTCGACTGCGAATTGCCGGCCCTGTCGCGACCGCTCTACGAGTGCATCCTCACCGGCGTGGCGCCCATCGACAGCGGTATCGTGCATAACCAGGTGTCGCGCCTGTCGAGCCAACGCAGCATTTTCCATTACGCCCGCGCGGCCGGTTTGACCACAGCGGCGGCGGCCTATCACTGGGTCAGCGAGCTGTACAACCGCTCGCCCTTCAACGCCGCACGGGACCGCCACACCGACGACCCGAGCCTGGCGATCCAGCACGGCCACTTCTACTGGAGCGACCATTATCCCGACGCCCACCTGTTCGCCGACGCCGAGCACTTGCGCCTGCGCCATGCGCCGAACTTTCTGCTGGTGCACCCCATGAACATCGACGACGCCGGCCACAAGCACGGCCTCGACACCCCGCAATACCGCAACAGCGCCCGCTCGGCCGATATCATCCTGGCCGACTATCTGCAAGGCTGGCTCGACGCCGGCTACCAGGTGCTGGTGACCGCCGACCACGGCATGAACAACGACCGCTCCCACAATGGCCTGCTGGCCGAGGAACGCCAGGTGCCGCTGTTTGTCCTGGGCGATGCCTTCAGCCTCGACCCCGGCGCCGCGCCCCGGCAGGTGGAGTTGTGCGGCACGGTCTGCGAACTGCTGGGCGTCACCCACGACAAACCTGTATGCCGGGGGCTACTCAAGTGAACGCCATCACCCGTGGCAAGTGGCTGGCCGTGTTGTGCCTGCTGCCCTTCGCCCTGTTTTTTATCGTGTTCCAGATCGCGCCGCTGGCCTGGGTGATGATCCACAGCGTGCAGTCCGAAGCGTTCGGCTGGGGCCTGGCCAACTTCAGCAAGATATTCAGTTCGCGCTTCTATATGCAGGCCATCCGGTACAGCCTGGAACTGGCCTTCTGGTCGAGCCTGTTCGGCATCATCATCGCCATCCTGGGCAGCTATTCGCTGCACCGGGTCGATTCGCGGCTGCGCAACTTCGTCACCGCGTTCGCCAACATGACCAGCAATTTTTCCGGGGTGCCGCTGGCCTTCGCCTTCATCATCCTGCTGGGCTTCAACGGCACCTTCACCCTGATGCTCAAGCAGGCCGGGATCATTCAGGACTTCAACCTCTACTCCAAGACCGGGCTGATTATTCTCTACACCTACTTCCAGATTCCCTTGGGTGTGTTGCTGCTGTTTCCCGCGTTCGACGCCCTGCACGAGGACTGGCGCGAGTCCGCCGCCCTGCTGGGGGCCAACAGTTGGCAGTTCTGGCGCCACATCGGCCTGCCGGTGCTGACCCCGGCGCTGCTGGGCACCTTCGTGATCCTGCTGGCCAATGCCCTGGGCGCGTATGCCACGGTCTACGCCCTGACCACCGGCAATTTCAACGTGCTGCCGATCCGCATCGCGGCGATGGTGTCGGGCGATATCTCCCTGGACCCGAACATGGCTAGCGCCCTGGCCGTGGTACTGGTGGCGCTGATGACCCTGGTGACCATCGTCCATCAGTTGCTGTTGAAGAGGAGCTACCATGTCTCGCGTTGAAGGTGGCCCTGCCACGCTGTATCACCGCACCGTGGTCTATGTGCTGTTGATAATCCTGCTGCTGCCCCTGGCTGGCACCCTGGTGTATTCCCTGGCCAGCAGTTGGTCGGCGACCATCCTGCCCAGCGGCTTTACCCTCAAGTGGTACACCCAGTTGTGGAGCGACCCGCGCTTTCTCGCCGCGTTCGGCCAGTCGCTGCTGGTGTGCGTCGGCGCGTTGGTGCTGTCGGTGGTACTGATCCTGCCGCTGCTGTTCGTGGTGCATTACCACTTCCCCAGGCTCGATGCGCTGATGAACATCCTCATCCTGCTGCCCTTTGCGGTGCCGCCGGTGGTGTCCTCGGTGGGGCTGTTGCAGCTCTACGGTTCCGGGCCGCTGGCGATGGTGGGCACGCCGTGGATCCTGATCGGCTGCTACTTCACCGTGGCGTTGCCGTTCATGTACCGGGCGATCACCAACAACCTGCAAGCGATCAACCTGCGCGACCTGATGGACGCCGCCCAACTGCTCGGCGCCAGCACCTGGCAGGCGGCGTTTCTGGTGGTGCTGCCCAACCTGCGCAAAGGCCTGATGGTGGCGCTGTTGCTGTCGTTCTCGTTCCTGTTCGGCGAGTTCGTGTTCGCCAACATACTGGTGGGCACGCGCTACGAAACCCTGCAGGTGTTCCTCAACAACATGCGCAACAGCAGCGGCCACTTCACCAGTGCCGTGGTGATTTCCTACTTCCTCTTCGTGCTGGTTCTGACCTGGGCGGCGAACATCTTGAACAAGGACAAAAGCCAATGAGTTTTGTCAGCGTCCAACACCTGCAAAAAAGTTACGCCGGCACCCCGGTGTTCAGTGACATCAATTGCGAAATCGCCAAGGGCGAATTCGTCACCCTGCTCGGCCCTTCCGGTTGCGGTAAATCCACCCTGCTGCGCTGCATCGCCGGGCTGACGGCGGTGGACGGCGGGCAGATCCTCCTCGATGGCCAGGACCTGGTGCCCCTGAGCCCGCAGAAACGCGGGATCGGCATGGTGTTCCAGAGCTATGCGCTGTTCCCCAACATGACCGTGGAACAAAACGTCGCCTTCGGCCTGCGCATGCAGAAGGTCAAGGCCGACGACAGCCGCCAGCGGGTACAGGAGGTGCTGCGCCTGGTGGAACTCAACGACTTCGCCAGCCGCTACCCCCATCAACTGTCCGGCGGCCAGTGCCAACGCGTGGCCCTGGCCCGCTCGCTGGTGACCCGCCCGCGCCTGCTGCTGCTCGATGAGCCGCTGTCGGCCCTGGACGCGCGCATCCGCAAGCACCTGCGCGAACAGATCCGCCAGATCCAGCGTGAGCTAGGCCTGACCACGATTTTCGTCACCCACGACCAGGAAGAAGCCCTGACCATGTCAGATCGTATCTTCCTGATGAACCAGGGCCGCATCGTCCAGAGCGGCGATGCCGAAACCCTCTACACGGCGCCGGTGGACCTGTTCGCCGCCGGGTTTATCGGCAACTACAACCTGCTCGACGCCGCCAGCGCCAGCAGCCTGCTGCAACGGCCCATCGCCAGCCGCATCGCGATACGCCCGGAAGCCATCGCCCTGAGCCTGCACGGCGACCTCGATGCCCAGGTACGCAGCCACAGCCTACTGGGCAACGTCATCCGCTACCGCATCGAAGCCCGTGGCGTGGAACTGGTGGTAGACGTGCTCAACCGCTCGGCGGCGGACCTCTATGCCGACGGTCAGCGCCTGGCATTGAGCATCGATCCTTCGGCCCTGTGTGAGGTAGCCTGATGGCCTTCGCGCTTTTTAAGAGAGAACCGCACTGATGGCGTTGGCAATTTTCGATCTGGACGACACCTTGATTCACGGCGACTGCGCCACCTTATGGAGCGAGCAAATGGGGCGCCTGGGTTGGGTCGACCCCGAGCCCTTCATGCGCCGCAACAATGAGCTGATGGACGCCTACAGCCGCGGCGAACTGGCCATGGAGGACTACATGGCGTTCAGCCTGGAACCCATGATCGGCCGCACCCCCGAGGAAATCACTCACTTGGTCGAACCCTGGGTGGAAGACGTCATCGAGCCGCTGATCTACAGCGACGCCACCACCACCATCGCCCGCCACCGCAAGGCCGGCGACCGCATCCTGGTGATCTCCGCCTCGGGCACCCACTTGGTCAGCGCCATTGCCGCGCGCATCGGCATCGACGAAGTGCTGGCGATCGACTTGGAAGTGGCCAGGGGCGTCTACAGCGGGCGCACGGTCGGCACCCTGACCTACCGCGAAGGTAAGATCGCCCGTTTGCTGCAATGGCTGGATGAGGAAGAGGAAAACCTGGAAGGCGCGGCGTTCTATTCCGACTCGCGCAATGACCTGCCGCTGCTGCGCAAGGTCGACCACCCCCACGCGGTCAATCCCGACCCGGTACTGCGTGCCCACGCCGAACAGGCGGGGTGGCCGGTGCATCACTGGAAGTAGCTGGCGTGCATTGTGGGAGCGAGCCCGCTCGCGATGGCGGACTGTCAGTCAACTCTTAAGGGGCCGGTCCATTGCTATCGCGAGCGGGCTCGCTCCCACGGTTCCCACAGCCAACCGCTGGGGTTAACTCACACCAAACTATCGTCAATCACCAACACCAACTTGCCCGACACCTGGTTGCCCGCCAGTTGCGCGAACGCGGCTTCGGCGTCGTGGATGGCGAAGGTGCGGGCCAGTTGCGGGCTCAGGCGGCCTTCGCTGAACAGCGGCCAGACCTGGCGGCCCAGGTCGCTGAGCAGGTCTGCCTTGAACTGCTCGTCGCGGCTGCGCAGGGTCGAGCCCAGCAACTGCACGCGCTTGGCCAGCACCTGCGCCAGGTCGAACGGCGCTTCGCGGCCGCCCATCAGGCCGATCAACACCCAGCGGCCATCCTGGGCCAGCAACTTGAGGTTGAGCTGGGCGTAGTTGGCACCCACCGGGTCGAGGATCACGTCGAACGGGCCGAAGTCCCCCAAGCCTTCCAGGCCATCGGTGCGCACCACGCCGCCCTGGGCCCCCAGTGTTTCGCAGTACGCCAAACGGTCGGCCGAACCGACACTGACCCAGCACGGGTTGCCGAACGCCTTGCACAACTGGATCGCCGCCGAGCCCACGCCACTGGCGCCGGCGTGCAGCAGCACTTTTTCGCCCGGTTGCAACGCCGCCAAGCGGAACAGGTTCAGCCACGCCGTGCTGTACACCTCCGGCAACGCCGCCGCTTCGGCCAGGGACAAGCCCTCGGGCACCGGCAGCACATGGCGGCCGTCCACCACCACTTCCTCGGCCATACCGCCGCCGGCCAGCAGCGCGCATACCCGGTCACCTACCTGCCAGGACGACCCGGCGCCCACTTCACTGATAACCCCGGAGCATTCCAGGCCCAGCACCGGGCTAGCGCCGGGCGGCGGCGGATAGAGCCCCGCGCGTTGCAGCAAATCGGCGCGATTCAAACCCGCCGCCGCCACACGGATGCGAACTTGCCCTACATCACAGGTAGGACGCGGGCTTTGAACCCACTCCACATGACCTTCAACGCCTTGCAATGCCTTCACAGTGCCTCCATAGTGAGTCTGGACTGAGCCCGTTCGCTGTAGCGTCGGGCTTTTTGCATTATGCGACCGGCCCCTATGGAACCGGCGACTTCAAAGACGGCCTAATATGCGTTATCAATTGCCCCCGCGTCGAATCAGCATGAAGCATTTGTTCCCCAGCACCGCACTCGCTCTTTTCATTGGCCTGGGCCTTTTGCCCAGCCAAACGTTCGCAGCCAACAGCTGGGACAAACTTCAGCCCGATCGTGACGAGGTGATTGCCAGCCTTAACGTCGTCGAGTTGCTAAAACGCCATCATTACAGCAAACCGCCGCTGGACGATGCCCGCTCGGTCATCATCTACGACAGCTACATCAAGCTGTTGGACCCTTCGCGCAGCTACTTCCTGGCCAGCGACATCAGCGAATTCGACAAGTGGAAGACCCAGTTCGACGACCTGCTCAAAAGCGGCGACCTGAACCCGGGCTTCACCATCTACAAACGCTACCTGGACCGCGTCAAGTCGCGCCTGGACTTCGCCCTGGCCGAACTGAACAAAGGCGTGGACAAGATCGACTTCAATGCCAAGGAAACCTTGCTGATCGACCGCAAGGACGCGCCATGGCTGAAAAACACCGCCGAACTCGACGACCTGTGGCGCAAACGCGTCAAGGACGAGGTCCTGCGCCTGAAGATTGCCGGCAAGGAACCCAAGGCCATCCAGGAACTGCTGACCAAGCGCTACAAGAACCAATTGGTGCGCCTGGACCAGACCCGCGGCGAAGACATCTTCCAGGCATACATCAACACCTTCGCGATGTCCTACGACCCGCACACCAACTATCTGTCGCCGGATAACGCGGAAAACTTCGACATCAACATGAGCCTGTCGCTGGAAGGCATCGGCGCGGTGCTGCAGAGCGACAACGATCAAGTCAAGATTGTGCGCCTGGTGCCCGCGGGCCCCGCAGACAAGACCAAGCAAGTGGCCCCCGCCGACAAGATCATCGCCGTCGCCCAGGGCGACAAAGAGCTGGTGGACGTGGTCGGCTGGCGCCTGGACGAAGTGGTCAAGCTGATCCGCGGCCCCAAGGGCACCGTGGTACGCCTGGAAGTGATCCCCGCCAGCAACGCGCCCAACGACCAAACCAGCAAGATCGTGCCCATCACCCGCGAAGCGGTGAAGCTTGAAGACCAGGCTGTGAAAAAATCGGTGCTCAACCTCAAGCAGGACGGCCGCGACTACAAGCTGGGCGTGATCGAGATCCCGGCTTTTTACCTGGACTTCAAGGCGTTCCGCGCGGGCGACCCGGACTACAAGAGCACCACCCGCGACGTCAAGAAACTGCTGACCGAGTTGCAGAAAGACAAGGTCGATGGCGTGGTTATCGACCTGCGCAACAACGGTGGCGGCTCGTTGCAGGAAGCCACCGAGCTGACCAGCCTGTTCATCGACAAGGGCCCTACCGTGCTGGTGCGCAATGCCGACGGGCGGGTCGATGTGCTCGAAGACGAAAACCCCGGTGCTTTCTACAAAGGCCCGATGGCGCTGCTGGTCAACCGCCTCTCGGCCTCGGCCTCGGAGATTTTCGCCGGCGCCATGCAGGACTATCACCGCGCGCTCATCATCGGCGGCCAGACCTTCGGCAAGGGCACGGTGCAAACCATCCAGCCGCTCAACCATGGCGAGCTGAAACTGACCCTGGCCAAGTTCTACCGGGTTTCCGGGCAGAGCACCCAGCACCAGGGCGTGTTGCCAGACCTGGACTTCCCGTCCCTGATCGACACCAAGGAAATCGGCGAAAGCGCCCTGCCCGAAGCCATGCCGTGGGACACCATCCGCCCGGCCATCCGCCCCGCGCTCGACCCGTTCAAGCCGTTCCTGGCCCAGCTCAAGGCCGAGCATGAAAGCCGTTCGGCCAAAGACGCCGAGTTCGTGTTCATCCGCGACAAGCTGGCCCTGGCCCAGAAGCTGATGGCGGAAAAAACCGTCAGCCTCAACGAAACCGAACGCCGCGCCCAGCACACCGATATCGAAGCCCAGCAACTGGTGATGGAAAACATCCGGCGCAAGGCCAAGGGCGAAGCGCCGCTCAAGGAACTGAAGAAAGAAGACGAAGACGTGATCGCCGCCGAGCCTGATAAAACCAAGCCCGAAGACGATGCCTACCTGAGCGAAACCGGGCGCATCCTGCTCGATTACCTCAAGTTGAACACGGCGATCGCCAAGCACTGACAGTAGTGGCAATTTAATATTGGCGCTCCAGTGGAGCGTCATTAAACAGTCATCATCCTGTCGTGAAATACAGGACCGGGCTCCCCAAGGAGCCCGGTCCTTTTTTTTCGACAGAGATCGCCATGACCACGACCGAACAGCTGAGCGCCCTGAGTTCAATTCTCGCGCAAGGGGCGTTGCACAGCCTGTTCCAGCCCATCGTCTCGCTGTCGGCGCGGCGCATCGTCGGCTATGAAGCCCTCAGCCGCGGCCCGTCCAACAGCCCATTGCACTCCCCCATCGCCCTGTTCGCCGTGGCCCGCCAGGCCGAGCGCCTGAGCGAGTTGGAAATGGCCTGCCGGCGCAGTGCTTGCCGGCGGTTCAATGAGCAGCAACTGCCCGGCAAATTGTTCCTCAACGTCTCCCCCGAATCCCTACTGGAAGCCGCCCACCAACCCGGGCGTACCCTGCAATTGCTCCAGGACTTCAGCATCCCACCCAGCCAGGTGGTGATCGAGCTGACCGAACAAACCCCCATCGACGACTTTCAACTGTTGCAAAAGGCCCTGCATCACTACCGCGCCATGGGTTTTTCGATTGCCCTCGACGACTTGGGCGCCGGCTATTCGAGCCTGCGCCTGTGGTCGGAACTACGCCCCGATTACGTGAAGATCGATCGACACTTCATCGACGGCATCCACCAGGACGCCCTCAAGCGCGAGTTCGTCGGCTCCATTCTGCAAATCGCCAGGGCCTCGCGGGCACAGGTGATCGCCGAAGGCATCGAGCTGCCGGAAGAATTGGAAGTATTGACCGAAATGGGCGTGGACCTGGTCCAGGGGTATCTGCTCTGCCGGCCCCAGGAACAGCCGCCGCGGGACGCCCACCCCATGATGCCCAAGCTCGACAACCCGGCGGCCTCACTGACCGAAGAGGCCGGCGACCTCAGCGCCCTGCTCAACGAACAACCCGCCGTGGCCCGCGACACACCCACCGCCACGGTACTGGAGGCCTTTCGCCGCCAGGCCAACCTCAACTCCCTGGCGGTGCTGGACGAGTTGGACCAACCCTGCGGCATCGTCCACCGCCATTCGCTGTCCGACGCCCTGCTCAAGCCCTTCGCCACCGACCTGTTTGCCCGCAAGCCCATCAGCCGCCTGATGAACGACGACTTTCTCGCCGTGGAGCTGAGCCAGTCGCTGCAACAGGTCAGCCGCCTGATAACCAGCCGCGCCCGCCAGCGCATCGAGGAGGATTTCATCATCACCCTCAACGGCAGTTACCTGGGCCTGGGCCGGGTAATCGACGTGCTCAAGCTGATTACCGAGCTGAAAATCCAACAGGCGCGCTACGCCAACCCGCTGACCCTGCTACCCGGCAACGTGC
Organism: Pseudomonas sp. MF08817; assembly: GCF_059862705.1. Classification (NCBI taxonomy): domain Bacteria; kingdom Pseudomonadati; phylum Pseudomonadota; class Gammaproteobacteria; order Pseudomonadales; family Pseudomonadaceae; genus Pseudomonas; species Pseudomonas sp. MF08817. The sequence continues at coordinate 155,597 of NZ_JCBCUY010000002.1, read as the reverse complement.
CGATCCAGCAGTGCCTGACGCGGCTACTCCAGCAGCAACGCGAATCGGTGATCTGTTATGTGGATATCGACAGCTTCAAGCCCTTCAACGATATCTACGGCTACGGCCGTGGTGACGAAGTGCTGCTGTGCCTCGCTCAATGCCTGAACGACCGCATCGACCCCAGCCGCGACTTTGTCGGGCACATTGGCGGCGATGACTTCTTGCTGGTGTTGGGGCCGCAAGACTGGCGCAAACGCTTGAACCAGTTGTTGGAGGATTTTCACAGCCAGTGCCGGCGTTTCTATCGCAGCGAGCACTTGGAGGCCGGCTGCTTTATCGCGCCCAACCGCCAAGGCGTGCGTCAGGAATTTGCCCTGCTGTCGCTGTCCATCGGCGTCGTGCACCTGTACCCGCAGGCCTGCGAGCACCTCGACGCCAGCCAATTGGCCGAGCTGGCGTCACAAGCCAAGCACCACGCCAAGAACGTACCCGGCCATAGCATCCATGTGATCGACAGCCTGGCCCTGAAACCGCGGGACAGCCACCCGGCACCTAGTGCGCGGACGCTGCCAACTGCGCCAGCTTGAGCTCAGCCAACGGGTGCCCGGCCTTGGCCGCCAGGCTCCAGAAACGCGCGGCTTCGGCCGGGTCCGGCGCTTTGCTAGGCGTTCCCGCCAGGCTGAAGACGCCCACCTGATACGCGGCCTTGCCGTCACCGGCCAGCGCTGCCAAGCGCAGCAGGCGCACGCCCTCCTCCCGTGCGCCCAAACCCTGGCCACGGAAGGCCAGGATATGGCCATAGAAACTCTGGGCGCCGACATCCCCCAGGTTGGCCATGCGCGCGAACTGCCCTTCCATCCAGCTCCAACCGCGCGGCTGGCGAACCAGCCAGGACCAATGAAACAGCCGGCGCGCCAGCCAATAGCTGACACGTGCTTTGAGTCGCAAGAACACTTAAGCCTCCGCCGATTCGGGATATTCATATTCAAAAACCCGCACCACTTCCGAGGCGTGCCACGACGCGGCAGCCACACCATCGGAAGGGCCGGAGAACCGCCCCAGACGCTCCACACACTCAAAGAAACCGGTGCGCGGCAAACGGCTGGCGCCTTGGCTGATGACCAGGGAACTGCGCAGCGGCTGCTCCGCCCGGGCGTCCAGCGCCGCCAAATGCTCCAAGGCGGCAGTCAGGGTCTGCATCGCCGGGCTGGGCAGTTGCAGACGCTCCAACAGGGCGCGGTAAGTCAGTAAGTGGCGCTGGCGGCGGGCCTGGTCCAACTCGCCCAGCAAACCGTCCCAATGCTGTCGACTGATGCGCACGCTCATAGCTCGTCTCTCCATCCTGGCACCGTCAATTCCCACGCCAGGCTCCGGCGAATCGCCGCGTCGGGCAGACGCTCGCCGCTTTCAATCAAGGCCAGGTAGGACGGGCTGATACCGACGGTACGGGCGAGCGCCTCAATGGCAATGCCCTTGGTTTCGCGCAGACTGCGCAGTTGACCCAGGCTCGGCAGAACCTGGTCTGGCGCTGGCGCTTGACGGGCCGGCGCGGGTTGTGGCGGTGCCGGGTCCTGGCCGGCGGCCTTCAATAAAGCCTGATACTGAGCCCATGGCACCACTGCGTACTCGGGCTCGCCATCGCGTGCGATTATCTGAATATCCATTACCACCCCGTAGGACAACAACACTTAGCGCGTCAGCACTTTCCTTAGGAGTGTAATCCTAACAGCGGCCAAGAGCGTAATGGGGGATCAATCCAAACCGTTGCGAAAACCCATCAATTTTTTTTCGGCCGCTCCAGTTGCAACTGCTGCGGCGTATCAGGCAACCGCTCCACCACCGCCAGTTTTTCCGGCGCTTGACGGCTGCGCCAAGCACGGAAGGCATTGAGTTCGCCAGTGAGGGTTTTCATCAGCCAGGCCAGCACGGCGATATCATCGAGCATGCCAAACATCGGAATGAAATCCGGGATCGCATCCACCGGGCTCAGGAAATACATCAACCCCGCCACCACCGACAGCAAAGCCTTGGGGCTAATGGCGCGGTACTCGCCCCGCCAGTAGGCCAGGCACAGCGCCTGCAGCAAGCGCAGATCGTCCTTGAGCTTGCCCAGGCGATTGCCCTGGCTCGCGCCTTTGCTGGCCACGGCGAACAACAGGGTAGGCAAACGGCCACGGCTCAGGAGCCGACCAGCCATAGGGAGGAAACGGGCGAAACTCCAGGGTGTTTTCATCATTTCTCCCACTGAAATGTTATCCACACAAATTGTGGATAACCTTGTGAACAGAGCCTCATAAACCTGCTGAGAGCCCCGTTTTACAAGGGCCAGACTCAGATCGGGCGTTTTTCACTCACATAAAAAAATCCAATATTTCATTGACTTGGCGCCCATCACCCTCTAGCGCGGCGCCAGTTCTCCCTGTGACTCCTATCCGTGCCATCGGTTCGTTTTTCCATACGCCGGATGCGACAACGCCCCGCAGGAACGGGGCGTTGTCGTGGACTCAGACGCGGCTGCTTACTTGGCGGCCTCCGGCTTTGCCGGATCCTTGATTGCCAGCAGTTCCAGGTCGAATACCAGCACCGAGTTAGCCGGGATCGCCGGGCTCGGGCTCTGCTCGCCATAGGCCAGTTCGCTTGGAATGTACAGTTTGTACTTCTCACCGACATGCATCAGTTGCAGACCTTCGACCCAACCTGGGATCACGCCGCTGACCGGCAGATCGATCGGGCTGCCGCGCTCGACGGAGCTGTCGAACACCTTGCCATTTGTCAGTGCGCCGGTGTAGTGAACGGTCACTACGTCGGTCGGCTTAGGCTGGGCACCGTCAGCCTTCTGCACCACTTCATACTGCAGGCCGGAAGCGGTGGTGACCACGCCGGCTTTCTTGGCGTTGTCTTCAAGGAACTTCTTGCCGGCGGCTGCCGACTCTTCGCTCAACTTGGCCATGCGCTCTTCAGCACGCTTTTGCAGGGCAGCAAAGGCTTCGACCAGTTCGTCATCCTTGAGCTTCTGTTCTTTCTTACCGACGGCATCTTCAATGCCCTGGGCTACCGCTTTGGAGTCCAGGTCATCCATGCCTTCCTGGGCAAGGCTTTTGCCCATGTTCAGGCCGATACCGTAGGAAGCTTTTTGCGCCGGGGTTTTCAGCTCTACGCTGGTCTGCGAGTCACAACCCGCCAGAACCAGGCCAACCAGGGCAACCGCCGCCGCCAACCGATGCTGTTTCATGCTATTTCCTTGTTCATGCGCCGAGAGGGCAATCGAGTAAAGCCGCGAGCTTATCAGGCGGCCACGACCAATGGCTACCGGCATAAGAGCCGGATATGGCTGATAAGTTCAGGCATTGCCGCGCATTTGAGGGCATCGCGATAATTTCGTTAGGAGCGAACTGAAAAAGCCAAACCACAGACGAAAAAAAACCCGCATTGAGCGGGCTTTCTAGCGTGACCTGGCGTTCAGAGGGCCAGGAAACTTGAATATGGCGCAGCGGACGGGACTCGAACCCGCGACCCCCGGCGTGACAGGCCGGTATTCTAACCGACTGAACTACCGCTGCGCGTAGCGTTGAAAGCAAGTGGTGGGTGATGACGGGATCGAACCGCCGACATTCTGCTTGTAAGGCAGACGCTCTCCCAGCTGAGCTAATCACCCTTTACCTTCGATGCGGGGCGCATTGTGCCACAGTTTTTCATAACGTGTTGATTTAATTAATAAATTTATTAAAAAAACGGAAAAATCGTGAATCGACGCGCCCTACACAAACCTCGAACATAAAAAAGCCCGCGTGAGCGGGCTTCTCTGTGGTGACCTGGCGTTCAGCGTTCCAGGTTACCGAATATGGCGCAGCGGACGGGACTCGAACCCGCGACCCCCGGCGTGACAGGCCGGTATTCTAACCGACTGAACTACCGCTGCGCGTAACACTGAATGCGAATGGTGGGTGATGACGGGATCGAACCGCCGACATTCTGCTTGTAAGGCAGACGCTCTCCCAGCTGAGCTAATCACCCTTCACGTTCGGTGTGGCGCGCATTCTACGGAGCACCCCCTACTCTGGCAAGCACTTTTTAAAATAATTTTTTCAGGCCTTCCAAAGGCTTAGCGAAGGGTTGGCCTATCGGAATTGGAAGCGAATAATGCGCACCTTTGTATAAAGGAGAGACCCGCCCCATGTGGTTCAAGAACCTGCTTATCTATCGCCTGACCCAAGATCTGCCTTTTGATGCCGAGGCGTTGGAAACTGCACTGGCGACCAAACCGGCCCGTGCCTGTGCAAGCCAGGAGTTGACCACCTACGGTTTCGTCGCGCCGTTCGGCAAGGGCGAAGACGCCCCGCTTGTCCACGTCAGCCAGGATTTCCTGTTGATCGCCGCACGCAAGGAAGAACGCATCCTGCCGGGTAGCGTGGTGCGCGATGCCTTGAAGGAAAAAGTCGACGAGATCGAAGCCGAGCAAATGCGCAAGGTCTATAAGAAGGAACGCGACCAGCTCAAGGATGAAATCATCCAGGCCTTCCTGCCCCGCGCCTTTATCCGTCGCTCGTCCACCTTTGCCGCGATTGCGCCGAAACAGGGCCTGATCCTCGTCAACTCCGCCAGCCCCAAGCGCGCCGAAGACCTGCTCTCGACCCTGCGTGAAGTGATCGGCTCCCTGCCGGTGCGCCCGTTGACCGTCAAGGTTGCGCCAAGCGCCACCCTTACCGACTGGGTCAAGACCCAGAAAGCCGCGGACGATTTCTTCGTCCTCGACGAGTGCGAGCTGCGCGACACCCACGAAGACGGCGGCATCGTGCGCTGCAAGCGCCAGGACCTGACCGGCGAAGAAATCCAGTTGCACCTGAGCACGGGCAAAGTCGTGACCCAGTTGTCCCTGGCCTGGCAGGACAAGCTGTCGTTCATGCTGGACGACAAAATGGTGGTCAAGCGCCTGAAATTCGAGGACCTGTTGCAAGACCAGGCCGAACAGGACGGCGGCGACGATGCCCTGGGCCAACAGGACGCCAGTTTCACCCTGATGATGCTGACCTTCGGCGAGTTCCTCCCGGCCCTGGTCGAAGCCCTTGGCGGCGAAGAGACGCCTCAGGGAATCTAGGCCAACTTGCCCCCTGGATTAATGCCGGGCACCATACGACCCACCGCGGGGACGACCCCGCGGCTCTATCGAACGTTCAATCCGGGGACGACCCCACCATTGGATAGGGGGGCATCATGTCCTGGATCATTCTGTTTTTCGCCGGTCTTTTTGAAGTGGGCTGGGCCGTCGGTCTGAAGTACACCGACGGCTTCAGCCGCCCGCTGCCCACGGCACTGACCATCGTCGCGATGGCCATCAGCCTCGGTTTGTTGGGGCTGGCCATGAAGGAGTTGCCCCTGGGCACGGCCTACGCCATCTGGACCGGGGTCGGCGCAATCGGCACGGTAATCGCCGGGATCATCCTGTTCGGCGAATCCATGGCGCTGTTTCGCCTGGCCAGCGTGGCGTTGATTATCGCCGGGCTGGTGGGGTTGAAAGTCAGCGCCAGCTAAGTAGCCAGGCATGAAAACGCCCGCAATCGCGGGCGTTTTTGTATGCGCCGAAAACCTAGCGCAGGCTACCGCGCAACCCGCCCACCAACTCGCGCAGATGCTCAGGCGCGGCGTCCGCAACCGGCACCGGTTGCCCAGCCACCAGCGTCACCCGTGACCAGATGCGGTGGAAAAAGCCCTTGCCCGGGTCGCGGCTGAAGAAGCTGCCCCACAACCCCTGCAACGCCAACGGAATCACCGGCACCGGGGTTTCTTCGAGAATCCGCGTCAGCCCGCCCTTGAACTCGCTGATCTCACCGTCCGAGGTCAACTTGCCTTCGGGAAAGATGCACACCAGTTCGCCGTCCTTGAGGTACTGGGCGATCCGGGTGAAAGCCTTTTCGTAGATCTGGATATCTTCCTGCCGCCCGGCAATCGGAATGGTCCCGGCGGTGCGGAAGATAAAGTTCAGCACCGGCAGGTTGTAGATTTTGTAGTACATAACAAAGCGAATCGGCCTACGCACCGCCCCACCAATGAGCAAGGCATCGACAAAGGACACGTGATTGCACACCAACAGCGCCGCGCCATCGTCGGGTATCTGCTCCAGGTTGCGATGCTCGACTCGGTACATGGAATGGCTCAGCAGCCAGATCAGGAAGCGCATGCTGAACTCGGGGACGATTTTGAAGATGTAAGCATTGACCGCGACGTTGAGCAGCGACACCACCAAAAACAGCTGGGGGATCGACAGCTTCGCCAGGCTCAGCAGCACGATCGAGACAATCGCCGAGACCACCATGAACAAGGCATTGAGGATGTTGTTGGCGGCAATCACCCGCGCCCGCTCGTTTTCGGCGGTACGCGACTGGATCAAAGCGTACAGCGGCACAATATAGAAGCCGCCGAAAACCCCCAGCCCGAGGATATCCACCAACACCCACCAGGCCTGGCCGAAGCCCAGCACGGTGAGCCAGTCGTGGCCCGAGGCGCTGGCCGGGATACCGCCGGAGTGCCACCACAGCAGCAAGCCAAATACCGTCAGGCCAAAGGAGCCGAACGGCACCAGGCCGATTTCCACTTTGCGCCCCGAAAGTTTCTCGCAAAGCATCGAACCCAGGGCGATGCCCACCGAAAACACCGTGAGGATCAGGGTGACCACGGTTTCATCGCCGTGCAGCCACTCTTTGGCGTAGGCCGGGATCTGCGTCAGGTAGATCGCGCCGACAAACCAGAACCACGAGTTGCCGACAATCGAACGAGACACGGCAGGCGTCTGCCCCAGGCCCAGGCGCAAGGTGGCCCAGGACTGGCTGAAGATGTTCCAGTTGAGGCGCAGGTCAGGCGTAGAGGCCGCAGCCCTCGGAATAGCGCGGCTGGCCAGGTAGCCCAACACCGCCACCGCGATAATGGCCGTGGCAACGACGGGGGCGTACTGGGTCGACGACATCATCACGCCAGCACCGATGGTGCCCGCCAGGATCGCCAAAAAGGTGCCCATTTCCACCAAGCCATTGCCGCCCACTAGCTCCTCTTCGCGCAGGGCCTGGGGCAGGATCGAGTACTTCACCGGGCCGAACAGCGCCGAGTGGGTGCCCATGGCGAACAGCGCCAGGAGCATCAGCCACAGGTGATTGAACAGAAAACCCACCGCGCCGACGGCCATGATGGCGATTTCGCCGAGTTTAATCAGGCGGATCAACGCGTCCTTGGCGAACTTTTCGCCAAACTGCCCGGCCAGCGCCGAGAACAGAAAAAACGGCAGGATAAACAGCAACGCGCACAGGTTGACCCAGATCGAGCGGTCGCCCTCGATGGCCAATTTGTAGAGGATGGCGAGGATCAGCGACTGCTTGAAAATGTTGTCGTTGAACGCCCCGAGGGACTGCGTGATGAAAAACGGCAAGAAACGCCGCGTGCGAAGCAAGGTGAACTGCGAAGGGTGACTCATCGTCCATGTCCCTGAGTGGCTTGGATGCCTTATTAGAGGGTCGAATACTGGCCCAAGCCACACACTTCGCCAACCCCCCGGCGTTCTAGCGGGGCAAACCGGCCAGGCAAGGCGAGACGAACAACTCACCGCGATAAGCCCCTTGCACGGTGCGGGTGGCCACCACCAGCCACATCAGCGCCAGCGCCGCCACCAGCAGGCAGCCGACCACGCTGAAAAAGCCCAGGTGCAGGGTCTCGGCCAGTTTCAGGGTGGCCAGGGCATACACCCCGAGCGGGAAGGTGAAGCCCCACCAGCCCAGGTTGAAGGGAATACCGCTGCGCAGGTACTTGAGGGTAATCAGCACGGCGATGAGCATCCACCAAAGGCCCAGCCCCCACAGCGTGATCCCCGCCACCAGCCCCAGCCCGGCGGCGATTTCACCGATACCGGGCAAGCCGTTGGCGGCAAAGATCGCCGGGGCATCGGCGCCCAGCAGCAGCATGCCCAAAGCGCCGGTGCCGATCGGCCCCAGGGCCAGCCAACTCGACGCCGCCATGCTCTCGTGGGGCAGTTTGTGCAGGGCCATGCGCAGCACCAGGATGGTGAGGATGCTGAACGCCACCGGCAGAGAAAACGCCCACAGCACGTAACTGGTCACCAGCATCACGAATTGCCCGTGGGCATCGGCCAGGTGCGGCGCCAGCAGGCCCCCGCTGGCCGCCGCCACTTCCGCCGCCACCACTGGCAGCAGCCAGACTGCGGTCATCTGGTCGATGCTGTGCTCCTGGCGGGTGAACATCAGAAACGGGATCAACACCCCGCAGGCCAGGGCCATGGCCACGTCCAGCCACCAGATCGCCTCGGCCAGCGGCACGACGCCTGCACCCCAGCGTGGCAGGCCGAACAACAACAGGCCATTAAGGATGGTGGCCAGGCCCATGGGGATGGTGCCGAAGAACATCGATACGGTGGAATGGCCGAAAATTCGCCGTGCTTCGTCGAAGAACAGCCACCAACGGGCGGCGTACAGCGCCGAAAATAGCACGAACAGGGCGATGGTCAGCCACCACAGGCCCTCGGCCACCGCGTGCAGGCCCGCCAGAGGCAACGGCAGTTGCGCCAGCGCCAAGGCCAGCACGCCGGTGCCCATGGTGGCGGCGAACCAGTTAGGGGTGAATTGGCGAATGGCTTCGCGCGGATGGGGCAAATGGCGCAGCGGGCGATAGCTGCGAGCCAGGGTATTGGGGCACGTCATGGGCGACTCCGCTGCTCTGATGAGGTAGCGCCCATGCTAGACCCGAATCGAATATCTATATAACGGGTAATTTCTCTAACTGTTATCTGTTTTACCTATATGCCCTACACACTGCCCTCGCTCTCCACCACCAGCACCCGCGCCACGCCCTGTGGATGGGCCACGTGCTCGGTGCCGACAGTGGCGTAGAAAATGTCCCCCACGTCCAGCATCACCCGTTGTTCCACGCCCTGCTCGCGATAGTGCATCTCGACTTGCCCGTCGAGTACCACGAAGACTTCCTGGCCATCGTTGATGTGCCATTTATAAGGCTGGTCGGTCCAGTGCAGGCGCGTGGTGATGCCGTTCATGGTGGCGATATCCAACGCCGCCCAGGGGCGCTCGCCGATGAAGGATTTGCTACGGATGACGCGCATGAATAAGCCTGCCGAGTAAGAAGGAAACCGGGCCGGGCATTGTGCTACTAATTACTCGACACCGCACCGGCCAGAGCGCTGCGACACCACACCGCGCTGAGACCTTGGTCGAGACTGACGAACGCCCGGGGCCGTGCGAGACTGTCCGACCGGGCTTGAGGCCCGGTGTCTTTTGCCGGGAGCTTCCATGTCGTTGTCCAGCGGGCTGATTGCCGCCGTCGCCCTGGCCTATATGGCCATCATGTTCGCCATCGCCTTCTACGGTGACCGGCGCAGCAAACCCCTGCCGCCGCGAGTGCGCGCCTGGGTATATAGCCTGTCGCTGGCGGTCTATTGCACCAGTTGGACCTTCTTCGGGGCCGTGGGCCAGGCTGCCGAGCAATTGTGGTCGTTCCTGCCGATCTACCTGGGGCCGATCCTGTTGCTGGTGCTGGCGCCCTGGGTGCTGCAAAAAATGGTGATGATTAGCAAGCAAGAGAACATCACCTCCATCGCCGACTTCATCGCCGCGCGCTATGGCAAATCCCAATCCCTGGCGGTGGTGGTGGCGTTGATCTGCCTGGTGGGCGTGCTGCCCTACATCGCCCTGCAACTCAAGGGCATCGTGCTCGGCGTGAACCTGTTGATCGGCGCCGGTGCCGACGCCATGGGCACCCGCGCCCAGGACACCGCGCTGATCGTGTCGCTGATTTTGGCCCTGTTCACCATCGTTTTCGGCACGCGCAACCTGGACGCCACCGAGCACCACCGGGGCATGGTGCTGGCGATTGCCTTTGAATCTTTGGTCAAGCTGTTCGCGTTTCTGGCCGTCGGCGCCTTTGTCACCTACGGCCTCTACGACGGTTTCGATGACCTCTTCGACCAAGCCATGCTGGCCCCGCGTCTGGAGCAGTACTGGAAGGAAACCATCAACTGGCCCTCCATGGTGGTACAGACCGGCGTAGCGATGATGGCCATCATCTGCCTGCCCCGGCAGTTCCACGTCACGGTGGTGGAAAACATCGAGCCGGCGGACCTGCGCCTGGCCAAATGGGTGTTCCCCGCCTACCTCGCCCTCGCCGCGCTGTTCGTGGTGCCGATTGCCCTGGCCGGGCAAATGCTGTTGCCCAGTTCGGTGCTGCCTGACTCTTTCGTCATCAGCCTGCCCCTGGCCCAGGCCCACCCGGCGCTGGCCCTGCTGGCGTTTATCGGCGGTGCCTCGGCGGCCACCGGCATGGTGATTGTGGCCAGCGTGGCGCTGTCCACCATGGTGTCCAACGACATGCTGTTGCCCTGGCTACTGCGGCGCAAAAACGCCGAGCGCCCGTTCGAGGTGTTCCGCCACTGGATGCTCTCGGTGCGCCGGGTCAGCATCGTGGTGATCCTGCTGCTGGCCTACGTCAGCTATCGCCTGCTGGGCTCGACCGCAAGCCTGGCGACCATCGGCCAGATCGCCTTCGCCGCCGTCACCCAACTGGCCCCGGCGATGCTCGGCGCGCTGTACTGGAAACAGGCCAACCGCCGCGGCGTGTTCGCCGGTTTGGCGGCGGGCACCTTCCTGTGGTTCTACACCCTGGTGCTGCCGATCGCCGCCCACAGCCTGGGCTGGTCGCTGAGTACCTTCCCCGGGCTGGCGTGGCTGCATGGCAACCCGCTGAACCTGCCGATCACCCCGCTAACCCAAGGCGTGGTGCTGTCGCTGGCGGGCAACTTCACCCTGTTCGCCTGGGTCTCGGTGCTGTCGCGCACCCGGGTTTCGGAGCACTGGCAGGCCGGGCGTTTTATCGGCCAGGAAATCCACGCGCGGCCCAACGCCCGCTCCATGCTCGCGGTACAGATCAACGACCTGCTGAGCCTCGCCGCCCGCTTCGTCGGCGAAGAGCGCGCGCGGCAGAGTTTTATCCGCTTCGCCTATCGCCAGGGCAAAGGCTTCAACCCCAACCAGAACGCCGATGGCGAATGGATCGCCCATACCGAACGCCTGCTGGCCGGCGTGCTCGGTGCCTCCTCGACCCGGGCGGTGGTGAAAGCCGCCATCGAAGGGCGGGAAATGCAGCTCGAAGATGTGGTGCGCATCGCCGACGAAGCCTCGGAGGTGCTGCAATTCAACCGCGCCCTGCTGCAAGGGGCGATCGAGAACATCACCCAAGGCATCAGCGTGGTCGACCAATCGCTGAAACTGGTGGCCTGGAACCGCCGCTACCTGGAGCTGTTCAACTACCCCGAAGGCCTGATTAGCGTGGGCCGGCCGATTGCCGACATCATCCGTTACAACGCCGAACGCGGCCTATGCGGCCCGGGCGAGGCGCAAGTGCATGTGGCCCGCCGCCTGCACTGGATGCGCCAGGGCCGTGCCCACACCTCCGAACGTTTGTTCCCCAATGGCCGGGTGATCGAGTTGATCGGCAACCCCATGCCCGGCGGCGGTTTCGTCATGAGCTTTACCGACATCACCGCGTTCCGCGAAGCCGAGCAAGCCCTCACCGAAGCCAACGAAGGCCTGGAGCGACGGGTCACCGAGCGCACCCACGAGTTGTCCCAACTCAACGTGGCACTGACCGAAGCCAAGGGCACCGCCGAATCCGCCAACCAGTCCAAAACGCGCTTTTTGGCCGCCGTCAGCCACGACCTGATGCAGCCGTTGAACGCTGCGCGGCTGTTCTCCGCCGCCCTCTCCCACCAGGACGACGGCTTATCGGCAGAAGCACAAAAACTGGTGCAGCACCTGGACAGTTCGCTGCGCTCGGCCGAAGACCTCATCAGCGACCTGCTGGACATTTCCCGCCTGGAAAACGGCAAGATCAACCCCGACCGCAAACCCTTCGCCCTCAACGAGTTGTTCGACACCTTGGGCGCCGAGTTCCAGGCCCTGGCCCGCGAACAGCAAATGACCTTCCGCCTGCGGGGCAGCCGTTTACGCGTGGACAGTGATATCAAGTTGCTGCGGCGCATCCTGCAAAACTTCCTCACCAACGCCTTCCGCTACGCCAAAGGCCCGGTACTGCTAGGCGTGCGCCGCCGCGGCAATGAGCTGAGCCTGCAAGTGTGGGACCGCGGGCCGGGCATTCCGGAAGACAAGCGGCAGGTGATTTTCGAGGAATTCAAGCGTTTGGACAGCCACCAGACCCGCGCCGAAAAAGGCCTGGGCCTGGGCCTGGCGATTGCCGACGGCCTATGCCGCGTGCTGGGGCATAGCCTGCAAGTGCGCTCCTGGCCGGGCAAGGGCAGCCTCTTTAGCGTCAGCGTGCCCTTGGCCCGCAGCCAGGCCAGCGCACCGGCGAAAGTCGCCGAGCAAAACGGCCAACTGCCCAATGGCGCGCGGGTGCTATGCGTGGACAACGAAGACAGCATCCTGATCGGCATGAACAGCCTGCTGACGCGCTGGGGCTGCCAAGTCTGGACGGCGCGTAACCGCGAAGAATGCGCGGCACTGATAAACGATGGGCTGCGCCCGCACCTGGCGCTGGTGGACTATCACCTGGACGACGGCGAAACCGGCACCGGGCTGATGGCCTGGCTGCGCACCGAACTGGGCGAACCGGTGCCCGGCGTGGTCATCAGCGCGGACGGGCGCCCGGAAATGATCGCCCAAGTCCACGCCGCCGGCCTGGACTACCTGGCCAAACCGGTGAAACCGGCGGCCCTGCGGGCGCTGCTGAGCCGGCATTTACCGCTCTGAGGCCCACTGTGCAAGGGTTTGTGAGGGCCCGCTCCCACAGGGGCCGCGTTGCCGGTTTTTTTGTGGGAGCGGGCCCGCCCGCGATGGCGGCCTTGCAAACGCTAGAGGGGCATCGGCTGTACCGGCCTCATCGCGGGCAGGCCCGCTCCCACAGTTGAACAGTGGTGTGGGGGGATTTTGATCTTTCCTCTGTGGGAGCGAGCCTGCTCGCGATGGCGGCTCCCCAATCACTTACCCAAATCGTACTCACGCAACTTGTTGGCAATGGTCGTGTGGGACACCCCCAAACGCTTGCCCAGTTGCCGGCTGCTCGGGTGGTCGGCGTACAAGCGCTCCAGCACGGCTTTCTCGAAGCGGCCGACAATCGCGTCCAAACCGCCCTCCAGGGAAAAATCGCCAAGGGGCTGGCGCACGCCGTAATCCGGCAGGCGGATATGCTCGGCCTTGACCACCCCGCCCTCGCACAGCGAAACCGCCTGGAACAGCACGTTCTCCAGTTGCCGCACGTTGCCCGGCCAGTCGTAGTGGCGCAACCGCTCCATCGCCGCCGGGGCCAGGGCCGGCAAGGCGCAGCCGATCTGGCGGCTGGCCTGGTCGAGAAAGTGTTCCACCAACGGTTCCAAGCCATCGAGGCACTCGCGCAGCGGCGGGATATGCAGCGACAGCACGTTGAGGCGGTGGTAGAGGTCCTGGCGGAACTCGCCAGCGGCGCACAACTGCGACAGGTCGAGCTGGGTGGCGCAGATCACCCGCACGTCCAGGTAAACCTCCTCATCGCTGCCCACACGGCGAAAGCAGCCGTCCTGCAAGAAACGCAGCAACTTCACCTGCAAACGGGGGCTCATTTCCCCTACGCCATCGAGAAACAACGTGCCGCCCGCCGTCAATTCCAGCAGCCCGAGCTTGCCTTCGGCCCGCGCGCCTTCAAAAGCCCCAGGCCCGTAGCCGAACAACTCGGTCTCGGCCATGGACTCGGGCAACCCGGCGCAATTGAGCGCCATCAACGGCGATTGCCCGCGCGGGCTGGCCAGGTGACAGGCGCGGGCCAGCAGTTCCTTGCCGGTGCCGGTCTCGCCCTCGATCAACAGCGGCGCATCCAGGGGCGCCATGCGCCGGGCCTCGCGCACCACCGCGGCCATCACTTTGGAACTCTGGAAAATACTGTCGAAGCCGCGCATCTCCTGCTTGCGCACGTTGTAGATGCGCTCGCCGACGCGGTCGGCGCGGTGCAGGGTAAGCACGGCGCCGGCCATGGCTTCGCTGTCGTCGTGTTCGGACTGCAACGGCGCGATATCGGCCAGGAACACGTCGCCCCGCACCTTGACCCGCAAACCGTTGATCCGCGACTTGTTAGCGCGCACCAGTTCCGGCAAGTCGAAATCCTCGGCGTAGCGCGACAGGGCAATGCCCGGCACCTCATCCACCCGCACCCCCAGCAATTGCGCGGCGGCGCGGTTGGCGGCGACGATGGAGCCGCCCATGTCGATGGACAGCACCGGAAACTCCAGCGCCCCCAACAGCGCATTGAGCTCCATGTGCCGGCGCTCGCTGGGCATCAAGCCCACACGCTTGACCCCAAACACCCCGGCAATCCCCTCGAACTTGGGGCGCAGGGCCTGGAATTGCAGGTTCACCAGGTTCGGGCACAGCAGGTAGATGGCGTTGCCGTGCTCGCCCCCCACTTCGCCACGGGCGACGTTGATCCCGTATTCCACCAACAGGTTGAGGATGTCGCGCAGGATGCCGATGCGGTTCTGGCAATGAACTTTGATACGCATAAAAAGGCCTGGCAAAGGTGAGAGAAACAACCCGTCTCCTTTGTGGGAGCGAGCCTGCTCGCGATGGCGCAACGTCAAGTACACCGCTATCGCGAGCAGGCTCCCACAGGAAGGGGGAAGGCGGGTTTGCCAAATTTTTTGGCCACCCGCACATTTAGTCGTAAATATTACGTTACGAACGAGCCACCCTCCAAACCCGCAACGCCCCATAGCCGATGGCCGCCTGGCAAAACGTAACGATTACTTTACGAAAAAACCAGATTTATCCTACACCCAAGACTGACGCCCCACTGCAAGCCGTTCACCACTGCGGTATCTGTAATAGCCATAGCGGCACATAACAAGAACGTATCCCTTGCAGGAGAGCAGCATGAAACAGACGCACTACGTGGCCCGCGAGCCCGATGCGCAGGGTTTTATCCACTACAGCGAGCAAGAACACGCCGTGTGGAACACCCTGATTACCCGCCAACTCAAACTGCTGGAAGGCCGCGCGTGCCAGGAATACCTGGACGGCATCGAAAAACTCGCCCTGCCCCACGACCGCATCCCACAACTGGACGAAATCAACCAAGTGCTGGGCGCCACCACCGGTTGGCAAGTGGCCCGGGTGCCGGCGCTGATTCCCTTCCAGACCTTCTTTGAATTGCTCGCCAACAAGCAGTTTCCCGTGGCGACCTTTATTCGCACGCCCCAAGAGCTGGATTACCTGCAAGAGCCGGACATTTTTCATGAGATCTTTGGCCACTGCCCCCTGCTGACCAACCCGTGGTTTGCCGAATTCACCCACACCTACGGCAAACTCGGCCTACAAGCCAGCAAGGAAGAACGGGTCTACCTGGCGCGCCTGTACTGGATGACCATCGAGTTCGGCCTGCTGGACACGCCAGAGGGCCTGCGCATCTACGGCGGCGGCATCCTCTCCTCGCCCAAGGAGACCCTCTACAGCCTCTCCTCCGAGCCCGAGCACCAAGCCTTCGACCCACTCGAAGCGATGCGTACGCCTTACCGCATCGACATCCTCCAGCCCCTGTATTTCGTGCTACCGAACATGAAACGCCTGTTCGACCTGGCCCACGAAGACATCATGGGGATGGTCCAGCAAGGCCGCGCCCTGGGCCTGCACAGCCCGAAATTCCCGCCCAAGGCGGCGTGAACCGCGACTTTCACCTGCGGGTGAGTCTTTTTTAACGGGCCGATTTGCTCTAGCGTGGGCAACCGGCCCCTGCTGCACCCATAACAATCGAATTCAGGAATACACCATGAACACACTCAACCAAGCCCATTGCGAAGCCTGCCGTGCCGATGCGCCCCAAGTCAGCGACGAAGAACTGCCGAGCCTTATCAAGCAGATCCCGGACTGGAACATCGAAGTACGCGATGGCGTGATGCAGCTGGAAAAAGTCTTCCTGTTCAAGAACTTCAAATTTGCCCTGGCCTTCACCAATGCCATGGGCGAAATCTCCGAGGCCGAAGGCCACCACCCTGGCCTGCTCACCGAGTGGGGCAAAGTTACCGTGACCTGGTGGAGCCACTCCATCAAAGGCCTGCACCGCAACGACTTCATCATGGCCGCGCGCACCGATGACGTGGCCAAGGACGCCGAGGGCCGTAAATAATGCACTTCGATGCCATTGGCCGGGTGCCTGGCGACCCGATCCTGGGCCTGATGGAGGCCTACGCGGCCGACAGCAACCCGCGCAAGTTCGACCTGGGCGTGGGCGTGTACAAGGATGCCCTGGGCCTGACGCCCATCCTGCAATCGGTGAAACTCGCCGAGCAGCGCCTGGTAGAACGCCAGACCACCAAAACCTACATCGGCGGCCACGGCGATGCGGCGTTCGGCAAGGTCATCAATGACCTGGTGCTGGGCGCCGACAACGCCTTGATCGGCCAGCAACGCGCCGGTGCCACCCAGACCCCGGGCGGCACCGGGGCCTTGCGCCTGAGCGCCGACTTCATCGCCCATTGCCTGCCGGGCCGTGGCATTTGGCTGAGCAACCCGACCTGGCCGATCCACGAAACCCTCTACGCGGCGGCCGGCATCAAGGTCAGCCACTACCCCTACGTAGGCAGCGACAACCGCCTCGACGTCGAGGCGATGCTCGCCACCCTGGAGCTGATCCCCAAGGGCGACGTGGTGCTGCTGCACGCCTGCTGCCACAACCCCACCGGTTTCGACCTGAGCCAGGACGACTGGCACCGGGTGCTGGACGTGGTGCGCCGCCGCGAACTGCTGCCGCTGATCGACTTCGCCTACCAGGGCTTCGGCGATGGCCTGGAGCAAGACGCCTGGGCGGTGCGCCTGTTTGCCCGGGAGTTGCCCGAGTTGCTTATCACCAGCTCCTGCTCGAAAAACTTCGGTCTGTACCGCGACCGCACCGGCGCGCTGATCGTCTGCGCCGGCAGCGCCGACAAGCTGCTGGATATCCGCAGCCAACTGGCGTTTCTGGCCCGTAACCTGTGGTCCACGCCACCGGATCACGGCGCCGCAGTAGTGGCCACCATCCTCGGCGACCCCGAGCTGAAAAGCCTGTGGGCCGACGAAGTAGAAGCCATGCGCCTGCGCATCGCACAATTGCGCAGCGGCTTGGTGGAGGCCTTGGGGCCACACGGCCTGGGCGAACGTTTTGCCCATATCGGCGTGCAACGCGGGATGTTTTCCTACACCGGCCTCAGTGCCGAACAGGTCAAACGCCTGCGAGAAGAACACAGCGTGTACATGGTCAGTTCCGGGCGGGCCAACGTCGCCGGCATCGACGCCACACGCCTGGACCTGCTGGCCGTGGCCATTGCTGACGTCTGCGTGAGCTGAATCGTCAGCGGCCGTGGCCGCTGACCCTTTCATCTCCCCCACCAAGATAAAAGTCTGTTTGTCATCTTCGCTGCTGTATCCTGCCCAAGCTTTTTAAAAGCGCGGATCTACCAGCGATTTAAAAACAGACCTTGCGAGGAGCGACGACGATGCACGAAATCCCTAATCTCCCCTTCCCAAGCCTGCACGAGACTGAGCAGACAACCCCGCAACAAGCCGGCGCCCAACAGCCCGAGCGTAAAGAAGCAGCCGACAGCCACAAGGCCGACAGCGAAGAGTGAAACCCAGACCGTGTGGAAAGCGCTGTATTACGCGCTTTCCACACCGCCTGAACCCCGCCGGACCCCGCCCCATGACCGATACCTTCAGCGACACCCAGGCCAGCCAATTGATCGACACCGCCCAACAAATGGTCGAGATCTGGAGCCGCCTCAGCACAGAAAAACAAACCGCCCTGCTCCAGCGCTTCGGCACCCCGGAAAACGCCCTGGCCGCCCTCATCGCCACCCGTCTCCTCGCGCCTTTGTAGGCGTTGTAGACGCCCGAAAAAACACTGCCTCCCTGTAGCAAGCCAGGGCTGCGCGCCGATGGCTAAAAATCCACCTTGCCGCGCCCGGCCTTGATGCTGCCGCGTTTGGTCTTGGATTCCAGCCGACGCTTTTTCGAGCCCAGGGTGGGCTTGGTCGGGCGGCGTTTCTTTTCCACCTTGGTGGCGCTGTGGATCAACTCCACCAACCGTTCCAGGGCATCGGCGCGGTTCTGCTCCTGGGTGCGGTACTGCTGGGCCTTGAGAATCAGCACGCCATCACTGGTGATACGGCTGTCACGCAGCGCCAGCAGGCGCTCCTTGTAGAACTCGGGCAAGGACGACGCCGGGATATCAAAGCGCAGGTGCACGGCGCTGGAGACCTTATTGACGTTCTGCCCACCCGCGCCCTGGGCGCGAATGGCCGTCAACTCGATCTCGGCATCCGGCAGATGCACGTTGTTGGAAATCACCAGCATGGAAGAGGGTCCGGGTGAAGGGTGCACAGGATAGCGCGAGCCGCAGGTAAAACGAATGCGGGAGCGGACCCACCGGCGATGGCGGCCTGCCAGCCAACCTTGAGGTTGACTGGAGGTCCGTTATCGCCAGCAAGCCCGCTCCCACAGGGGGTTTGCCGGGAGGTGTGGGGCCGTTACTTCATGGCCGGCACCGCCGCCTCCAGCGCAAGGCGTGCGCTGCGCTTGTTCTTGATCCAATAGCAGACACCCATGAACACCACCCACACCGGGATCGCGTAGACGGAAATCTGGATACCCGGGATCAGCAGCATCACGCCCAGGATGAACACCACGAACGCCAGGCACACGTAGTTGCCGTAGGGGTACCACAGGGCCTTGAACAGCGGCGTCTGCGCGGTGCGGTTCATGTGCTGGCGGAACTTGAAGTGCGAGTAGCTAATCATCGCCCAGTTGATGACCAGGGTGGCCACCACCAAGGACATCAGCAACTCCAGGGCATGCTGCGGGATCAGGTAGTTGAGCAGCACCGCCACGAAGGTCACCGCGGCCGAGGCCAGGATCGAACGCACCGGTACGCCGCGCTTGTCGATCTTGGCCAGGGCACGGGGGGCATCGCCCTGCTCGGCCATGCCCAAGAGCATGCGGCTGTTGCAATAGGTGCCGCTGTTGTACACCGACAAGGCTGCGGTCAAGACCACGAAGTTGAGGATGTGCGCCGCGGTGTTGCTGCCCAGCATCGAGAACACCTGCACGAACGGGCTGCCGCTGTAGGCATCGCCGGAGGCATTGAGGGTCGCCAGCAGGCTATCCCATGGGGTCAGGGACAGCAGCACCACCAGGGCCCCGATGTAGAAAATCAGGATGCGGTAGATGACCTGGTTGATGGCCTTGGGGATCACGGTTTTGGGCTGGTCCGCCTCGGCAGCGGTGAAGCCGAGCATTTCCAGGCCGCCGAAGGAGAACATGATGATCGCCATGGCCATCACCAGGCCACTGACGCCATTGGGAAAGAACCCGCCGTGCTCCCACAGGTTGCTGACCGACGCCTGCGGGCCGCCGCTGCCGCTGACCAGCAGGTAGCTGCCCAGGGCGATCATGCCGACGATGGCCACCACCTTGATGATGGCGAACCAGAACTCCGCCTCGCCGAACACTTTGACGTTGGCCAGGTTGATGGCGTTAATCATCAGGAAGAACACCGCCGCCGAGGCCCAGGTCGGAATCTCCGGCCACCAGTAGTGCACGTACTTGCCGACCGCGGTCAGCTCCGACATGCCCACCAGGATGTAGAGAATCCAGCAGTTCCAGCCCGACAGGAAGCCGGCGAAACCGCCCCAGTACTTATGGGCGAAGTGGCTGAACGAGCCGGCCACCGGCTCCTCGACGATCATTTCGCCCAGTTGGCGCATTATCATGAACGCGATGAAACCGCAGATCGCGTAGCCCAGGATCATCGAAGGGCCGGCCGATTTCAGCACGCCCGCCGAGCCCAGGAACAAGCCTGTACCGATCGCGCCACCGAGGGCGATCAGTTGAATATGACGATTTTTCAGGCCGCGTTTCAGTTCGCCTGAAGGGGCATTTTGTCCACTCATGGAAAGAGTCTCACGCAAGGTTTGATGAGGATCGCTTCACGTCGCCGCTGACAGAGAAGCGACTCAAACCCCAGCGCAGGCACCAGGAATCCAACGTTTTTCTAACGGTCATACGTCACCTGTTTGTTTTTATCTGTGACGAAATCGAACCCGTCACGCTTGTGGCGCGGCGGAGTTACCAAGGCGGGTAGCCTGAGTTTTGGCGAAAACGCAGAGGGTCACAGCTAAAACGCGGCGCATTGTACACCTGTAACCCCCTGTTGCCAGGCCTCGCTAAATCAGCGCGGCCCTTGCCGGGATTGCCTGTGGGCGCCACGACAGCCTCGGGCACCTGCAAAAACGCAGTCAGGCCCTTGCGAGCCGGGGACGGGAGCCACGCACGAGCGGCCCCACGGGGAGAGAGGAAATGGATACACGGCGTTCATTGCGCCTCCTTCTTGTTATATGCCTGCACACCAGGCTTAGCGCGCATCAGACCGGGGAAGGCCCGGTGAAACAAGCACGCCCGAGCGGCGCGGAACTTTACTGAAGGTCATATCTGGCAGCTTTTGCTTACAGCTGCGCGCAAATGCCGCAGCGACCTGGCAGCGCGGGGAGCTTCGTCAAGCAGCCTTTACGGGGCGTCACGATAACTTTCCATCGCCCACACCCGTGGGAGCGAGCCTGCTCGCGATGGCGCCAGTTCGGCCAATATCACTGCCGGGTATACCAGCGCCAACCTCGGATCGCCGCCCGGACCCAGCCCACAGAGGGGAAGTGCCCCACCGGAGAACATATCTGGCTGGCAAAAGCCATTGCGCCAGCCCAAAAAAAACGCCAACCCAAAGGTTGGCGCTCTCTCTTGCCGCTTGCCGCTAAACCCTAGCCGCTGCCCTCAAGGCTTCTTACGCCCAAACCCCGGGCGCTGGCCGGAGCCTGCCGGTGCGCCGCGGCGCTTGCCGGACGGTGCGTCGCGGTCGACCAGGGCAATGCCTGGGCGCTTGGCACCTGGCTTGGCCGGGCGTTTGGTGTCGGCGGGACGATCGGCCACCGGCGTGCCGCGCCCGGTTGCCGGGGCACCGCGGCCCTTGGCTGGGCGTGGTGCGCGTTCGCCGTCCTGGCGTGGCGCGGGCTTGCGGGCCGGCCGCTCGCCTTCGATCTGCGGCTCGCGGCTTGGGCGTGGCCCAGTCGCCGGCGTTCCGGCCACCGGGCGCAGCGTGCGCAGACGCTCGCTCTTGCCCACCGGGCGGGACGACTTACGCTGCATCCGCTCAAGCTTGTCTTTGCTCTTGGCGTTCATCTGCGGCATGGCCACGGGGGTCAGGCCCACTTCGGCGGCGAGGATGTCCACCTCGTACTGGCTCATTTCGCGCCAGCGGCCCATCGGCAGGTCGGAGTTGAGGAACACCGGGCCGAAACGCACGCGCTTGAGGCGGCTGACCACCAGGCCCTGGGATTCCCACAGGCGCCGCACTTCGCGGTTGCGGCCTTCCATCACCACGCAGTGGTACCAGTGGTTGAAGCCTTCGCCACCCGGCGCTTGCTTGATGTCGGTGAACTTGGCCGGGCCGTCTTCGAGCACCACGCCCGCCTTCAGGCGTTCGATCATCTCGTCGTCGACTTCACCACGCACACGCACCGCGTACTCACGGTCCATCTCATAGGAGGGGTGCATCAGGCGGTTAGCCAGCTCACCGTCGGTGGTGAACATCAACAGGCCCGTGGTGTTGATGTCGAGGCGACCGATGTTGATCCAGCGGCCTTCTTTAGGGCGCGGCATCTTGTCGAACACCGTCGGGCGGCCTTCCGGGTCGTCGCGGGTGCAGATCTCGCCATCGGGCTTGTTGTACATGATGACGCGGCGCACCGATTCGGCAGCCTCTTCGCGCTTGATGACTTTGCCGTCGATGGTGATGGCGTCGTGCATGTCAACGCGCAGCCCCAGGGTGGCGTCTTTGCCGTTGACCTTGATGCGGCCGTGGCTGATCCAGGCTTCGACGTCGCGGCGCGAACCGACGCCGATACGGGCCAATACCTTCTGCAGTTTTTCGCCTGCGGGGCCGATTTCCTGGTCGTCTTTCTGGTCGTTGATACTCATCTGGGCACCTCCCGGTGTGGTCTGTTCAGGCCTGGCCTGAAGCGTTGGAATCTGGTCGTCTGGCGAAGGGATCGCCAAAGGGTCGCGAATCATACGCCCATGCAGGCCTATGCGCATCACAGACTAGTGGATAAGCGCCGGCTTATTTGCTTTTCCGCCGGCCGGTGGCCTTGAGGGCCAGCAGACGCAGCGCGGCGTCGGCGAGGATCGCGCGTTTGCCGGCCTTGTCGAGTTTCTTCCAGGCCTTGATTTCCCGCTTGCTACGCCCGCAGCCCACGCAGATATCGTCGCTGAACTTGCAGACGCTGATGCACGGGTCTTTGGTTGAGGTCATGGAGGTCATTCGTCGTCGAACTGGCGTCGTTCGTTTTCGATAGCTTCGGCCAGCGCCAAGGCTTCGGCTTCTTCGTCGCTCAGCTGGGGTTTGGGTTGCTCCAGGGCGGCGACGGCGGCCAGGAGTTGTTCCCGGGCCTGAGCCACGCCCAGCACGTCGTCTTCCTGCGCCTGTGGCGTTTGGGCCGGGGCCGGATGTTCAACTTCAGCCACGTCCACCTCGGCCTGCGCCTCGCCCGCGCCATCGCGCAGCAAGTCGTCGAAATCGGTCTTGATCCCCTCTTCCATCGAGTCCAGTTCCAGCAACAGGGTGTGGAAACTGGTTTCGTCCTTGGGTTCGTCCGCCTCGGCGCTGGCGTCGGCCAAGGCCTGCAGGGCCTGGGGCACAGGGGCGTCGTCGAAGTCCAGGACCGGGTCGGGCTCCAACTCGCGCAGCTCGGCCAGGGGCGGCAGGTCGTCGAGGTTCTTCAGGTTGAAGTGGTCGAGAAAGCCCTTGGTGGTGGCGAACATCGCCGGTTTACCGGGCACGTCGCGGTAGCCGACGATGCGGATCCACTCGCGCTCCAGCAAGGTCTTGACGATGTGGCTGTTGACCGCCACGCCGCGCACGTCCTCGATTTCGCCCCGGGTGATCGGCTGGCGATAAGCGATCAGCGCCATGGTTTCCAGCATCGCCCGCGAGTAACGCTGCGGCCGCTCTTCCCACAAGCGGCCGACCCAGGGCGAGAATTTCTCGCGGATCTGCAAGCGATAGCCCGAGGCCACCTCTTTAAGCTCGAAGGCACGCCCCTCGCAGGACTTGGCCAGCAGGGTCAGGGCTTTCTTGAATACCGGCGGCTCGGGCCGCTCGCCCTCTTCAAACAGCTCGAACAGGCGTTCCAGGGATTGGGGTTTTCCCGAGGCCAGCAGAAAGGCTTCAAGCAGGGGCGCCAGCTCGCGGGGTTCGTTCAGGTTCATGGATTTGGCTCGTTATTCGGCTCGCGCCCGCACATGGATGGGTGCAAAGGCGTCATTCTGCACCAGCTCGACCAGGGATTCCTTGACCAGTTCAAGCACCGCCATAAAGGTCACCACCACACCCAGGCGCCCTTCCTCGGCGGTGAACAGCTCGACAAAGGGCACGAAACCGCCGCCCTTGAGGCGTTCGAGCACATCGCTCATGCGCTCGCGGGTGGACAGCGCCTCGCGGCTGACCTGGTGGCTTTCAAACATATCGCCACGGCGCAGCACTTCGGCCATGGACATCAGCAGCTCCTCCAGGCTGACGTCCGGCAGCAGCTTACGCGCCCGCGCCTCGGGGGCGTCGAGCTTGGGCACCACCACGTCGCGGCCGACCCGGCTGAGGCCATCGATGCCTTCGGCGGCGGCCTTGAAGCGCTCGTATTCCTGCAAGCGGCGGATCAGTTCGGCGCGGGGGTCGTCTTCCTCGGCCTCCACTTCGGCCGAGCGCGGCAGCAGCATGCGTGACTTGATCTCCGCCAGCATGGCGGCCATTACCAGGTACTCGGCGGCCAGTTCCAGGCGCACCGACTGCATCAGTTCGACATAGCCCATGTACTGGCGGGTGATTTCCGCCACGGGGATGTCGAGGATGTTGATGTTCTGCTTGCGGATCAGGTACAGCAGCAAGTCCAGTGGCCCCTCGAAGGCGTCAAGGAACACCTCCAGGGCGTCGGGCGGGATGTACAGGTCCAGGGGCATTTCCAGGACAGCCTGGCCGTACACCATGGCGAACGGCAGTTCCTGCTGGGCGCCGGCCTGGCTATCGACAGTTTCCGCCGCCGACATCTAGGCCTCGACCAAAAACGGCGCCGGGTCGCCGCAACCGACGCGAATCACCTCGGGCTCGCCGTCGGCCAGGTTGATGACGGTAGAAGCCTTATTGCCGCCGAAACCGCCGTCGATAATCAGGTCGACCTGTTTTTCCAGGAGTTGGCGCATTTCGTAGGGGTCTTCCAGGGGCTCGGTCTCGCCGGGCAGGATCAGGGTCACGCTCATCAGAGGCTCACCCAGTTCCGCCAGCAGCGCCAGGGCAATGGGGTGGCTGGGCACGCGCAGGCCGATGGTGCGTTTTTTCGGGTGCAGCAACAGGCGCGGCACTTCCCGGGTGGCGTTGAGAATGAAGGTGTAGGGCCCTGGCGTGTGAGCCTTGAGCAGGCGAAAGGTGCCGGTATCGATCTTGGCGAACAAGCCCAATTGCGACAGATCGCAGCAGATCAGCGCAAAGTTGTGCTTATCGTCCAGTTGGCGCAAGCGCCGCACCCGCTCCACGGCGTTCTTGTCGCCGATCTGGCAGCCAATGGCGTAGGAGGAATCGGTTGGATAGATGACCACACCGCCCTTGCGGATGATCTCCACCGCCTGTTTTATCAGGCGCGCTTGCGGGTTTTCCGGATGAATCTGGAAAAATTGACTCACATTGTCTACCTGTTCAGACGGCGATAACGGCTGGCTCATGTTTGAAACGGGACCAAAGCAGTGGCAGATCGTCTGGCAGCGGACGGTACTCCCCAATCTCCGACCAGCCCCCAGGGCCATGGAAATCACTGCCGGCGCTGACCAGCAGGCCAAACTCGCGGGCCAGGATGGCCAGGCTGCCCACTTGTTCGGCAGGCTGATGGCCATTGACCACTTCGATCGCGTGGCCGCCCGCTTGAATATAGTCGCCAATCAACTTGCGGCGCTTGCTACGGGTGAAATCGTAATGCCAGGGGTGGGCCAGGCTGACCCAGGCGCCGGCGGCACGCAGGGTCGCGACGGTATCTTCCAGAGTCGGCCAGTGCTGCTTGACGTCCCCCAGCTTACCGGCGCCGAGCCACTTGCGGAACGCTTCGGCGCGATCCTTGACGAAACCTTCACGCACCATCCAGTCGGCGAAATGCGGGCGGGCCGGGGCATTGCCGCTGTCGCCCAGTTCCTGCTGGATCGCGCGGGCGCCGTCGAGCGCACCGGGCATGCCCTTAAGCGCGAGCTTGCGGCTGATCTCTTCGGAACGCAGCCAGCGGCCGTCGTGCAACTGGGCAATGGCGTCCACCAGCGGCGGCGCATCGACGTCAAAGCCGTAGCCCAAAATGTGGATGGTGGCACCGCCCCAGGTGCACGACAGCTCAACGCCGTTGACCAGTTGCATGCCCAACGCCTGGGCCGCCACACGGGCCTCGTGCAGGCCTTCGAGGGTGTCGTGGTCGGTCAGGGCCAGCACTCGCACGCCTTTTTCAAAGGCACGCGCCACCAGAACTTCAGGCGCCAATGCGCCATCGGAGGCCGTGCTATGGCAGTGCAAATCAACATTCACGGGAGGGTTCAACCTTAAATTAGCCAGCGCTATCGCTGTCATGGATGTTTGTTATTATGCCGCCACATCCTGCTTCTGGCTGCCACTGTGAAACAATTCATCGACTTCATCCCGCTGCTCCTGTTTTTCATCGTCTACAAAATCGACCCACGGGTCGTCGATATTGCCGGCCATGAGCTGACGGTCGGTGGCATCTACAGCGCCACGGCCATGCTGATCGTCAGTTCCCTGGTGGTCTACGGCGCGCTGTTCATCTCCCAACGCAAACTGGAAAAAAGCCAATGGCTGACCCTGATCGCCTGCCTGGTGTTCGGGAGCCTGACCCTGGCCTTCCACAGCGAAACCTTCCTCAAATGGAAGGCGCCGGTGGTCAACTGGCTGTTCGCGCTGGCCTTTGCCGGCAGCCATTTCATCGGCGACCGCCTGCTTATCAAACGCATCATGGGCCACGCGCTGACCCTGCCGGAGCCAGTCTGGGTGCGCCTGAACCTGGCCTGGATCGCATTCTTCCTGTTCTGCGGCGCGGCCAACCTGTTCGTCGCGTTCACCTTCCAGAGCATCTGGGTCGATTTCAAGGTGTTCGGCAGCCTGGGCATGACCGTGCTGTTCCTGGTCGGCCAGGGCATCTACCTGTCGCGCCACCTGCATGACGCCGACCCCACCACGCCAAAAACCGAGGACTGACATGCTCTACGCCATCGTTGCCACCGACGTCGCCAACTCCCTGGAAAACCGCCTCGCTGCCCGCCCCGCCCACCTGGAACGGCTGCAACAGCTCAAGGCCGAAGGCCGCGTGGTACTGGCCGGGCCCAACCCGGCCGTGGACAGCAATGACCCCGGCGCCGCCGGGTTCACCGGCAGCCTGATCGTGGCCCAGTTCGATTCCCTGAGCGCGGCCCAGGCCTGGGCGGACGCCGACCCGTACATCAGCGCAGGCGTCTACGCCAGCGTTACGGTCAAACCGTTCAAGCAAGTGCTGCCGTAAAAAAACACTGGCCGATGAACCTTATGGGCTCATCGGCCTCTCAATCGCTCATTATTCTCGTTCCGCGGCCGACAACCTGCCCAACACTCGTTTGGAATCAGGAGTTCCGATGCGCTTAAGTCCGTTGTGTCTGCTGTTGGTCACGTTGTCGATCGGGGCTTACGCCCAAGCCGAACCCGGTACGGATGCGGGCAATTCGACGCCCCTGTCCCTGAGCGCCGGCGCCCAGATCACCGAGTTGCAGCAGCGCTTGAAAGAAAGCGAACGGCTGCGCGATGAGCTAAACATCCAACTGCAACGAGCCGATGGCGAGCGCGAAAGCGCCCAACTCGCCCGCCTGCGCCAAGAGAACCAGCGCCTGAAGCTGCAACTCAAAGAGTTGCAGGCCAATGCCGGCCCGCGCCTGCTGACCGATCAGCAGCAGTGGTTCGTCACGGGCGGCGGCGTAGCGCTGTTGGCGTTGCTGTGCGGTATCTTCGCCAGTGGCGGGCGTAGACAACGCCGACAATGGCTAAATTGAGTGAGTCATGAGCGACCTGTTACTGATTGACGATGACCAGGAGCTGTGCGAACTGCTGTCGAGCTGGCTCAGCCAGGAAGGCTTTGCGGTACGCGCCTGCCATGATGGCCTGAGCGCCCGCGCGGCATTGGCCGAGGCCGCCCCGGCCGCCGTCGTGCTGGACGTGATGCTGCCCGACGGCAGCGGCCTGGAGTTGCTCAAGCAACTGCGCCACGACCACCCCGAGCTGCCGGTGCTGATGCTCTCGGCCCGCGGCGAACCCCTGGACCGCATCCTCGGCCTGGAACTGGGCGCCGACGACTACCTGGCCAAGCCCTGCGACCCCCGCGAACTTACCGCACGCCTGCGTGCCGTGCTGCGCCGCAGCCACCCCGCCGCCGTGTCCAGCCAGATGGAGTTGGGCGACCTATGCTTCAGCCCCGTGCGTGGCGTGGTCAACATCGACGCTCAGGAATTCACCCTGACCCTCTCTGAAAGCCGTCTGCTCGAAGCCTTGCTCAAGCAACCGGGCGAACCGCTGGACAAACAGGAACTGGCGCAGATCGCCCTGGGCCGCAAACTGACCCTCTATGACCGCAGCCTGGACATGCACGTGAGCAACCTGCGCAAAAAAATCGGCCCCCACGCCGACGGCCGCCCGCGCATCGTCGCCCTGCGCAGCCGCGGCTACTATTACAGCCCTTGAGCGACAAGTTGGGAGCGGCAAGTAAAAGCATGACCTCTCCCTCTTTCAGCTTGAAGCTTGCCGCTTACCCCTTGCCCTCCTCTTTACCCTATCTTTACCTTGCCCTGACCGCCGCTGACCTTGATCTGCGTAATCTGCAGACATCCGGAACTGACCGGGAACGAGACAAGGAGATACACCATGCGCAAGACCCTGATCGCTCTGATGTTCGCCGCGGCACTGCCCACCCTTGCCATGGCCATGCCTGAAGGCGCAGGCCCGATGACCGGCCATGACGGCCCGCGCCACGGCGGCCAGATGCACGGCAAAGGCCCCTACAGCGAACTGGACCTGAGCCGCGAACAGCGCCAGCAGATCGGCAAGTTGATGGGCGAGCAAATGCGCGAGCGCAAGCAACTGGTCGACACCTACCTGGAAAAACTCCCGGCCGCCGAGCAAAAGGCCCTCAAGGACCAATTGGCCGCCACCCACCAGAAAACCGACACAGCGATTCGTGGCCTGCTCAAGCCTGAACAGCAGAAGCAGTTCGACGAAATCCAGAAGAAGCAAACCGAGCGCCGCGCCGAATGGGCCCAGTTCAAGGCCTGGAAAGCTCAGCAAGCGCAAAAGGCGCAATAACCCGCCACCGGGTCGGCCAGCCACGTCGGCTGACCTCCCTGGCGACACAGCCCCCCCAGAGCCCGATGGTCCCCGCCATCGGGCTTTCTCTGCTTGAGGACACCCCGTGCGATCACTGTTTTGGCGCATCCTTGCCAGCTTCTGGCTGGCTATTGCCCTGGTCGCAGGGTTATCCATCGCATTGGGGCACATGCTCAACCAGGACGCCTGGATTCTCAGCCGCCACCCGGGCCTGAGCACCCTGGCCCAGAAGTGGACCCAGGTTTACGAAACGCAGGGCGAGGACGCCGCCCAACGCCTGCTGGAAAACCGCAAGCGGCGCTATCGCATTGACGTTCAGGTACTCAACGAAAGCGGCGAGCCGGTGGTGCATGGCACTTTCCCGCGCCGCGCGGCGGCGTTCGAAGCCCGCCAGAATGACCACAACGACCGCAACCTACCCTGGCGGCGCCTGACCACCGAATACACCAGCCCCTCCACCGGCGACACCTACCTGCTGATCTACCGCATCGCCCACCCGGAACTCGACGCCTGGCATCGCGAAAGCCTGCTCTGGCCCCTCAGTGCCCTGGGGATTGCATTGGTGGTGCTGACGTTGTTCAGCCTGCTGGTGACCCTGTCCATCACCCGCCCCTTGAGCCGCTTGCGCGGCGCCGTGCATGACCTGGGCCAGACCACGTATCAGCAAAACAGCCTGGCGCGCCTGGCCAACCGGCGCGATGAATTCGGCGTGTTGGCCAACGACTTCAACCGCATGGGCGCACGCCTGCAAAGCCTGATCGGCAGCCAGCGCCAACTGCTGCGCGACGTATCCCATGAACTGCGCTCGCCCCTGGCGCGGCTGCGCATCGCCCTGGCCCTAGCGGAGCGGGCCAGCCCCCAGGAGCGGGAAAAACTCTGGCCGCGCCTGACCCGCGAATGCGATCGCCTGGAAGCCTTAATCAGCGAAATCCTGGTTCTGGCGCGGGTCGATGCCGACAACGCCAGCGCCGAAGATATCGACCTCAGCGCCCTGCTCGCCACCCTGCAAAAAGAAGCGCAGTTCAACACCGTCGACGCCAACGTGCAGTTACAGGCGCCGTCGCCATTGCAGCTCAAGGGGTGGCCCACCATGATCGAGCGGGCTGTGGATAACTTGCTGCGCAACGCCCAGCGCTTCAACCCGGCCGGGCAACCGATCGAGATGAGCGCATGGCGCGAGGGCGAGAAAATCGTCATCAGTGTGCGCGATCACGGCCCAGGCGTGGCCGACGAGCACTTGAGCCAGTTGGGCGAGCCCTTCTACCGCGCGCCGGGGCAGACCGCGGCCGGCCATGGCCTGGGGCTGGCCATCGCACGCCGGGCGGCAGAGCGCCATGGCGGCAGCCTGGTCCTGGCCAACCACCCAGAGGGCGGCTTTGTCGCCAGCCTGGAACTGCCTCTCACACCCAAGGCCGCCGGCCAACCCTGAATGGGGCCTGCACTAAGCCCGGTGTAGGAGCGGGCCCGCCCGCGATGGGCCCGGCACAGCCACCGGCCCAACGACCGTCATCGCGAGCAGGCTCGCTCCCACGAAGGCTCCCAAGGGGTTCAGGTGTCGGAACGGCCCGACCAGGCACTGACGAATGGCGCGACGTCTACCTTGGGCGCCACACGCGGTTCGTTCTGCGGGGTGCCCAGGTACAGGAATGCGATCACTTCTTCCCCTTGCGCCAGGCCCAGGCCTTTGGCGACGTGGGGCGAGTAGCACAACTCGCCGGTACGCCACACCGCGCCAATGCCTTGGGCATAAGCCGCCAGCAGAATGCCATGGGCCGCGCAACCGGCCGCCAACAGCTGCTCAGCCTTGGGCACCTTGAAGTGCTCTTGCAGGCGCGCCACGACCACCACCACCAAAGGCGCGCGCAACGGGCCTTTGCGGGCCTTGTCCAGCACCGTTTCGGGGGCTTGGGGGTCATTGAGCAACGCGGCCTGGGCCAACAATTCGCCCATCTGCTCGCGGGCCGCGCCCTCGACGGTCAAAAAGCGCCACGGCCGCAATTGGCCGTGGTCCGGCGCCCGCAACGCCGCGGCAAACAGCACTTCGCGCTGGGCGGCGCTGGGCGCCGGGTCGAGCAGGCGCGGTACGGAAACACGGTTGAGCAAAGCGTCGAGAGCCTGCATCGGCCACCTCCTGAGAAAAATGTGCCGCCATTCTAGCGGCAACGCCGCGCAAGGTGCCGGTTTACATGCCTCGCCCCGCAGGTAGAATGGCGCCCTTGCCCACCAGCCCGAGCCCACTTCATGGCGTTGCCGACCCTACGCATCATCGGTTTCATTATCGGCATCTTCCTGATTACCCTGGCCGTCGCCATGGTCGTGCCCATGGCGACACTGGTGTTCTTCGAGCGCACCCGCGAACTGCCCTCCTTCCTGTGGGCCAGCCTGATTACCTTCCTCGCCGGCCTGGCACTGGTGATCCCCGGGCGCCCCGAGCATGTGCACCTGCGCCCGCGGGACATGTACCTGCTGACGGTGAGCAGTTGGGTGGTGGTGTGTGTGTTCGCCGCGCTGCCGTTCCTGCTGACCCAGCACATCAGCTACACCGACTCCTTCTTCGAGAGCATGTCCGGCATCACCGCCACCGGCGCCACCGTGCTCAGCGGCCTGGACGACATGTCGCCGGGCATCCTGATCTGGCGCTCGCTGCTGCACTGGTTGGGCGGCATCGGCTTTATCGGCATGGCGGTGGCGATCCTGCCGCTGCTGCGCATCGGCGGCATGCGCCTGTTCCAGACCGAGTCCTCGGACCGCTCGGAGAAGGTCATGCCGCGCTCGCACATGGTGGCGCGGCTGATCGTTGCCACCTACGTGGGCATCACCATCCTCGGCAGCCTGGCGTTCTGGTGGGCGGGGATGAGCCTGTTCGACGCGATCAACCACGCGATGTCGGCGATTTCCACGGGCGGGTTTTCCACCTCCGACCAGTCCCTGGCCAAGTGGAGCCAACCGGCGGTGCACTGGGTGGCGATTGTGGTGATGATCCTCGGCAGCCTGCCCTTCACCCTGTACGTGGCCACCCTGCGCGGCCATCGCCGGGCGCTTATCAAGGACCAACAGGTGCAGGGCCTGCTGGCACTGCTGCTGGCCACTTGGTTGGTGCTCGGCACCTGGTACTGGTGGACCACCCAACTGCATTGGCTCGACGCCCTGCGCCACGTGGCGCTGAACGTGACCTCGGTGGTCACCACCACCGGTTTCGCCCTGGGTGACTACAGCCTGTGGGGCAATTTCTCACTGATGTTGTTTTTCTACCTGGGCTTCATCGGCGGCTGTTCGGGATCGACGGCCGGCGGGATCAAGATTTTCCGCTTCCAGGTGGCCTACATCCTGCTCAAGGCCAACTTGAATCAACTGATTCATCCACGGGCGGTCATCAAGCAGAAGTACAACGGCCATCGCCTCGACGAAGAGATCGTGCGCTCGATCCTGACCTTTTCATTCTTCTTCGCCATCACCATCTGCGTGATCGCCCTGGCCCTGTCGCTGCTGGGCGTGGACTGGATGACCGCCCTGACCGGCGCTGCCAGCACCGTGTCCGGCGTAGGCCCGGGCCTGGGCGAGACAATCGGCCCCGCGGGCAACTTCGCCACCTTGCCGGACGCCGCCAAGTGGATCCTGTCCCTGGGCATGCTGCTGGGCCGGTTAGAGATCATCACGGTGTTCGTGCTGTGTATTCCGGCGTTCTGGCGTCATTGATAGCCTCGGGCGTGCCTGTCAACCGCGCCCGGTACTCGCCGGGCGTGACGTCGAACCAGCGCCTGAACGCTCTAAAGAAGTTACTCGGGTCGGCAAAGCCCAACAGGTAGGCAATTTCCAGCAAAGTCATGCGCGGCTGCGCCAGGTACTGCTCGGCCAGTTCGCGGCGGGTATCGTCGAGCAACGTCTGGAAACTGGTGCCCTCCTCCTGCAAACGCCGCTGCAAAGTGCGCTGGGACAGATGCAGCGTCTGCGCCACCGCGT
This sequence comes from Pseudomonas sp. MF08817, assembly GCF_059862705.1. NCBI lineage: Bacteria > Pseudomonadati > Pseudomonadota > Gammaproteobacteria > Pseudomonadales > Pseudomonadaceae > Pseudomonas > Pseudomonas sp. MF08817. The sequence goes on along the minus strand of NZ_JCBCUY010000002.1, from coordinate 123,158 downwards.
CGCGCTTGGGCTCGCCTTGGGGCAGCAAGCGGCACAGCACCTGCCGGGCCTTGTGGGTCACCCGGCTCTCGGAAAACCGCGCCAGGTATTCCCCGGCAAAACGGTCGTGGAGCAGGGCCATGGCCTCGTTGGCGGTGGGCAGCGGCGCTTCCATGTCGGCGCGCTCGAAAATCAGCGCGTCGTAAGGCGCGTTGAACACCAGCGGCGCATGGAAGGCTTGTTTGTAGGGCTCCTGGTTCAGCGGCTGGTCGCCTTGCAGCATGACCTTACGCGGTTGCAGGCTGCGCCCGGTCAACCAACCGCACAGCGCCAGGGCACAGGCCAGCGAGGCTTCGGCGCTTTGCCGGGTCGGCGGCAGGTGATCGCCGTGCACCGTCAGAATCAGGGCATAGCCTTCGGGTAAAAGTCGGAAGCTCAAGTCGGCGCTTTCGGCAATGATTCGCTGGTACCGCACCAAACGCTGAAAGCCTTCGGCCAGGGTTTGGCTGGACATCAATGCATAGCCGGCCACATGAAAAGACGCCGGGCGCACCACCTTGCCCATGTTCAAGCCGATCGCCGGGTTGCCCGACAACTCCACCGCCCGCTGCCACAGGCGCGTCATCGAGTCCTGGGGAAAGCGCGCGTCCGGGTCGTCCAGCGCGGCGTAATCGAGCCCCAATTGCTTGAAGAGCACACGACAATCCAGGCCGTCCATTTCCAGCGCTTTGACAATTCCCATCGCCCAGCTTGCAGAGGTCGTTCGTTCACTCATGGTGTTTGCTTAACTTATGACAGGTGAACCGCCGGATGCGGCGGATTTGCAAGGATACTAAAGTGGCGCCCATTGTCACTGGCCACAGCCCCCGATGACTCTAGACTCATTCAGGCTACCCGCCGAGCATCTGGCAATCAGAACAATAACCGCAGAGACGCCGACCGTGGAAAACACCAAGCATTTCAATAGCTTCAAGGATTTTTACCCGTACTACCTCAGGGAGCACGGCAACAGCACCTGCCGGCGCCTGCATTTTATCGGCACCACCCTGGTGATCGTGATTCTGGCGTTTGTCATCGGCAAGGGTGCCTGGCCCTGGCTGCTGGCCGTGCCGGTGGCGGGGTACGGCTTTGCCTGGGTCGGCCATTTTTTCTTCGAGAAGAACCGCCCCGCCACCTTTCAGCACCCGTTCTACAGCCTGCTGGGGGATTTCGTGATGTACCGCGACATGATCCTGGGCAAGGTGCCTTTCTAGCTCGGCTGGGCTTCTTCCAGCGCTTGGGCCAGCAACTGCGCCGCCCGGGCCTGGGCGTCGGCGAGGCGGAACAATTCAATCGAGCCGTCCCAGTGTTCGATCAACGCCGTGCAGGACTCCACCCAATCCCCGCAATTGAGGTAATCCACCTCGCCGACCTTACGCATCTCAGCATGGTGGATGTGCCCGCACACCACCCCGTGCAGGCCCCGTTTGGTGCATTCGTGGGCGATGGCTTCTTCGAAGTCACTGATAAAACTGACAGCCGTTTTCACCTTGTGCTTGAGGTACGCCGACAGCGACCAGTAGCCGTAGCCATAGTGGGCGCGCCAATGGTTGAGCCAGCGGTTGAGGGTCAGGGTGAGTTCGTAGGCCGAGTCGCCCAAAAACGCCAGCCAGCGGTGATAGCGGGTAATCACGTCGAACTGATCGCCGTGGATCACCAGCAAGTGGCGCCCGTCGGCGGTCACGTGCACCGCCTCATCCACCAACTGGATGTTGCCCAGGATCAGCTTGGAATAGCGGCGCAGAAATTCGTCGTGGTTGCCGGTGACGTAGATCACTTCGGTGCCGCGCTTGCTCATGGTCAGCAGGCGGCGGATCACGTTAGTGTGGGCCTGGGGCCAGTACATGCCGCTGCGCAGTTTCCAGCCGTCGATAATGTCGCCCACCAGGTACACCCGGTCGGCGTGGTAGCCCTTGAGGAATTGCGACAGGTGCTCGGCCTGGCAATCGCGGGTACCCAGGTGCACATCGGAGATCCACAGGGTGCGCACCCGCTGTTTACGGCTGGGTCTGGCACGTTCGGCACTGGTCATGGGCAGGCTCCGGGCTGGTTTTCGCGAGCTTGCACCCGGGCGGTGAAGCGCCCATGACAGAAATGCGGCACGGCGATGACAGCGCGCCATGGCCTTAACCCCTGGCCAAAAAAAACCGCAATGGCGACAGACGGCAACAGTGCGAGGCTCTAGAATGGCCGCCCTGTCGCTCCGCCCCCGGTAAGGATTGCAATGACGCCGCGTACCGCCCTTGGCGCCCTGCACATTGGCGCACTGATGTTCGGCCTGACCGGCGTGCTGGGCAAACTCGCCGCCGCCTCCCCCGCCGTTATTACCTTTGGCCGGGCCGCGTTTGCCGTGGCGGCCCTGGCCTGCTTCGCCAGTTTCGCCCGCCAGACCCGCTGGCATCGGCTCACCCTGGCCGACGGCTTGCGCCTGGCCTTCGGTGGCCTGCTGCTGGCCGGGCACTGGGTGAGTTTTTTCATTGCCGTGAAGGTGGCCGGCGTGGCGATTGCAACCTTAGGCTTTGCCAGTTTCCCGGCTTTTACTGTGCTGCTTGAAGGGCTGATTTTCCGCGAGCGGATCCGCGCCAATGAACTGTTCCTGGTGCTGGCAGTGAGCGTGGGCCTGGTGCTGGTCACCCCGGCCTTTGACCTTGCCAGCGAAGCCACTGCCGGGTTGCTCTGGGCCGTGGCTTCGGGCCTGCTGTTCGCCCTGCTGTCGCTGACCAACCGCGCCGGCTCCGGCAAGGTGCCGGCGGTGCAGGCCGCACTGTGGCAAAACCTGGTGGTCGCCCTGTGCCTGCTGCCCTTCGCCGCGCCTCAGTTGCCCCAGGTGCGTGCACTTGACTGGCTGTGGATTGGCCTGCTCGGCGTTTTTTGCACAGGGCTGGCCCATAGCCTGTTCGTCGCCAGCCTCACGGTGGTCAAGGCGCGCACCGCGGCCGTAGTGTTCGCCATGGAGCCGGTGTACGGCATCACCGTGGCCTGGCTGCTGTTTGGCGAAAATCCCACCCTGCGCATGCTGATCGGCGGCGCGGTGATCGTAGTCGCTATCGTCATTTCCAGCCGCCAAAGCGCCGCAGGGCCGGGCAAACGCGGGGCCGCCGCCACCTGATTGGCGCAGGCACTTTGCTATACCTATACTCCAGGCATCCGCAACAGTTCGCCGTCGTTCTCCGGATACCGACAGCTCGATACAGCGGCGCCACCCCTTGAAGTAGCTGGATGCGAGTCGTCCTCCATCAACGCTCTACAAGGGGTTTTCTATGGATATCGTCAGCCTGATTATTCAGATCATCAGCGGTGTGGTCGGCGGCAACGTGGCCGGCATGAGCAAACAAGGCATGGGCCCGGCGCTCAACTCTGTCGTCGGCGGCGTGGGCGGTGTGGTGCTGGGGCAGATCCTGGCCGCCATCACCGGCGAGCCTACGGCGGCCACCGCCGGCGGCGCGCTGGACCTACCCGCCATCATCAGCAGCATCGCCGGCGGCGGTATCGGCGGCGCGGTGCTGACCTTCGTCGTGGGCCTTATCAAGTCCAAACTCGCGCCCAAGTAAAGGTGCGCGGCACGGCCAGCCAAGGCCCTGCCGCGCCCCCTTCAGACCTTGGCTTCGTTGTGCCCCAGGTCGCGTTCGGGGTCGATCTGGTCGCGCAGCCGTTGCTTGAGCACCTGAGCCTGCGGGAACCCGCCATCCACCTTGCGCTCCCAGATCTGCACGCCATCGCACTGGATGTGAAACACCCCGCCCGTGCCCGGCACCAGGGATACCATTCCCAGGTCGTCGCCAAAGGTGCTGAGCAACTCCTGGGCCAGCCACGCAGCGCGCAGCAGCCATTGGCATTGGGTGCAGTAAGTAATGACGATGTGCGGTTTTTGGGCGCTCATGTTCGAGAAGTCTCCTGGACGCGATGGGCCGCTATAATAGCCGCCTTTTTTCGCCCAGCCCGAGTCCCGTGATGCGCCGTCTGCTGTCTTGCCTGTTCTTGTGCCTATTGCCCGTGATCCTGCACGCCGGCGAAGCGCCGCGGCCCAAAGTCGGCCTGGTGCTGTCCGGCGGTGCCGCCCGCGGGTTGGCCCACATCGGCGTGCTCAAGGCCCTGGAAGAGCAAGGCATCAAGATCGACGCCATTGCCGGCACCAGCATGGGCGCGGTGATCGGCGGGCTCTACGCCTCCGGCTACAAGATCGACGAGCTGGAAAAACTGGCCCTCAACATCGACTGGCAACAGGCCCTGTCCGACGCCCCGCCGCGTGAGGACGTGCCGTTTCGCCGCAAGCAAGATGACCGCGACTTCCTGGTCAAACAAAAACTCAGTTTCCGCGACGACGGCAGCCTGGGCCTGCCCCTGGGGGTGATCCAGGGCCAGAACCTGGCGCTGCTGCTCGAAAGCATGCTCGCCCACGCCAGCGACACCCGGGACTTCGACAAACTGCCGATCCCCTTCCGCGCCGTAGCCACCGACATCGCCAGCGGCGAAAAAGTGGTGTTCCGCAAAGGCCATTTACCCCAGGTGATCCGCGCCAGCATGTCGATCCCGGCTGTATTCGCTCCGGTGGAGCTGGACGGGCGGCTGCTGGTGGACGGCGGCATGACCGACAACATTCCCCTGGACGTCGCCCGGGAGATGGGCGTGGACCTGGCCATCGTCGTCGACATCGGCACCCCGCTGCGCAGCCGCAAACAGCTGGCCACGGTGGTGGATGTACTCAACCAGTCGATCACCCTGATGACCCGGCGCAACTCCGAGGAACAACTGGCCGCCCTACGCCCCGAGGACGTACTGATCCAGCCGTCACTGGCCAGTTTCGGCGTCACCGACTTCGGCCGTGCCCAGGACATGATCGACGCCGGCTACCGCGCCACGCGCATTCTCGACGCACGCCTGGCCGGCCTGCGGCCCAAGGAAGGCATGGACGCCGAATTGGTGGCCGCACGTACGCCGAGCCAGCGCACGCCGGTCATCACCGCGATCAAGATCGAAAACGATTCCAAGGTCGGCGACGACGTGATCCGCTACTACATCCGCCAGCAGCTTGGCCAACCCCTGGACCTGGGGCGCCTGCAAAGCGACATGGGCACCCTGTACGGCCTCGATTACTTCGAGCAGGTGCAATACCGCGTGGCGCACAAGGGCAAGCAACAGACCCTGGTCATCAGCGCCCGGGGCAAGCGCAGCGGCACCGACTACCTGCGCCTGGGCATCAACCTGTCCGATGACATGCGTGGCGACAGCGCCTACAACATCGGCGCCAGCTACCGCGTCAACGGCATCAACCGCCTCGGCGCCGAATGGCTGACCCGGGTGCAGATCGGCAACGAACAGGAACTGTACAGCGAGTTCTACCAGCCGCTGGACGTGGGCTCGCGCTACTTCGTCGCGCCCTATGCCGGTATGGAATCGCGCAACGTCGACGCGGTACTCGACAACGACCCCATCGCCCAATATCGCCTCGAGCGCTACGGCTTTGGCCTGAACCTGGGCCGCCAGATCGGCAACAACGGCGAACTACGCTTTGGCGTCGGCGAAACCTGGGGCAAGGCAGACGTGCGCATCGGCGACCACGACCAACCTAGCGAGGACTTCACTGAAGCCTTCTACGAACTCAAGTATTCCTACGACTCGCTGGACAACGTCTACTTCCCCCATGCGGGCAAGGATGTGGGCGTGGCCTTTCGCCAATACGAGCCGGAACTGGGCTCGGACCAGCGTTATCGCCAATGGGAAATCAAGTTCGACAAAGCCCTGAGCAGCGGGCCGAACACCTTCATCCTCGGCGGGCGCTACGGGCGCACCCTGGATGACGCCGAGGTGGTGATTTCCAGCTTCCAGTTGGGCGGTGCGCGGCAGTTGTCGGGCTTTCGCCAGGACGCGCTATCGGGGCAGAACATCAGCCTCGCCCGCGCCGTCTACTACCGACGCCTCACACCCAGGGCCTACCTGCCCCTGGACTTCCCGCTGTACCTGGGCGCGTCCCTGGAACGGGGCCGAGCGTGGAACAACGACAACGAGTTCGACAGCGGCTACATCAATGCTGCCAGTGTTTTCCTGGGTTTCGATACGCCGCTGGGGCCGTTGAATTTCAGTTATGGCTTTAACGATGATGACCAGCAAGCCCTCTACTTGAACCTGGGGCAAACGTTCTAGGCGCTGTACTGCCGCAATCTTCCCCACTCCATAGCCGTGCCCCCCCCCCTCGCCGCGTGACCTGCGGCGAGGCACTACCCCCGCGGGCGTTTTCCAGGAATCGCCGCCGACCGTAAACCCGAACAGCCTCCCTGATTTCAGTTGGCTATGTTTGCGCTCGCCCGGGAATGGGACACCGAAAACACATCCCCCACATATAGGCCACACACCTCTGAATAAAATCTACGAAACAACCTACAAATTCTGAAGATGCTTACTGTAGGCCAGATCATTTTCCTCATACAGAATCCCCTCACCCATTAACACCATGACTTGCGCATAAAACTAATGAGCACTTATCGCGCACGAGTATCCGCGCAAGCGACATCTATTTACTAACGATCGGGGATCAAAGCATGAGTAAACCGCAGTACTCACGCGTGCATAAATTTCTGCACTGGCTGTCGGCCGCGGTGATTATCTGGGCGCTTACAAGTGGCTTTTATGTATCGCTATTCAATGTCTCGGCGACATTAAAAGAATGGGTGTCATTTATTAACATTTCACTGACAACGGTGTATTTGCCTTTTTTCATTGCCAGGCTATACGCGACGCAGGCCTATTATCGCCAGATGAAAGGCTTGCACCGAAAATTTGCCGATTATCTGGCATCGAGTATCCACATGCTGATTCATTTCACCACCGCCACAGTAATGCTGACGGGGTTCTTAATGATGGATCAGGCGATCAACGTCTTTGGACTATTCCAGGTTCCTCACCCCTTGAAAGACCGGGTACTCATCACTCAGTTTTTTACCCTGCATATTTGGGCCTGTGGGTTACTGGCACTGCTGGTTCTATTGCACATCGCCGCTGTGATTAAGCACGAAATGTGCGGCAAACCCGTTCTCGAGCGAATGCGCTTTCGCTGAGGCGATACGGCTGCGTGCGTACCGCCTCCAGGACAAGAGCTCGCGCTCACATAACCTCAGGATTTTTCCAGGTTGCCCAGGATATGGCCGTGCACGCGCATGCACACGGCCAGGTCTTCTTCGTTGACGCCCACAAACAGCTCGTGGCGCAACGCGGTGGCGATGGTTTCAATCTGCTCGATCAGGGGGCGTGCGCTGGCGCAGAGGACAATCTTCTTGGCACGGCGGTCTTCTACCACTGCCTGACGCTGCACCAGGCCCTGGCTTTCCAGGCTGTCGAGCAGCCGCGCCAGGGTCGGCCCTTCAACACCCACGCTCTGCGCCAACTCGCGCTGGGTGGGCGCTTCCTCGAAACGCGCCAAGTGCAGTAGCACCAGCCAACGGGCCTGGGACAGCCCCAGGCCCGCGAGGCGGCGGTCCAACTCGGCGCGCCAGCCCCGGGACATCTGCGCCAACTGCATGCCAAAACGGTGTTGATCGGTTAACGGCATAGAACACTCATGATCTGACTGAAATTAATAGAAACTAATAATTAGTCAGCTAAGCATGCCCTCCGAGCCGAGGCAAGGTCGGGTATGTACTGAATCGTTACATCTTGGTTATAAGGTGTTTTAAACCTCGAACTCCGACTGCAACGCGGCCCGCACGCAGTACAGCACGCCCTCTGGCACGCGCCCGGCAAACAGCGCCATCACCTCGGCCGCGGGGGGCAGCTCGCCCTCGCCGTCGAGGAAAGCGTCCTGGATTTCCCCCAGCAGGTCTTCCGGCAGATCCAGCGCTTGCTCCAGGCTCAACTGCTGCTTGCCGATGGCCTCGGCCAGCAAGGTGTAGACGTTTTTCTCCGAGCACTGCAATTGCCCGGCGATCTGGGTCGGCGTCATCCCGGCGCGGGCCAGGGTGATGAGTTCGTGGCGAATGTCGGCGACCACCGCAGGCGCCTCGGCCGCGCCGCCCAGCACTTGCAGGAAGGCTTCGCCATAACGCTCCAGCTTGCGTGCGCCGACACCGCTGACCCGGGCCATGTCCGCCAGGGAGGTGGGCTGGCTGCGCAGCATTTCCAGCAGGGTCGAGTCCGGGAAGATGACATAGGGCGGCACGCCATGCTCCTCGGCCAGTTTGCGCCGCAGGGCGCGCAACGCCTCCCATTGCTCGCGCTCTTCGCCGCGCACCAGTTGGCTGGCCTGGCTGGTGCTGGTCTTGGTGGTGGTTTGCGGCTTGAGGTCGCGGCGCAGTTCCAGGGTCACTTCGCCCTTGAGCAGGGGCCGGCAACTGTCGCTCAAGCGCAAGCCGCCGTAGCCTTCCAGGTCGATATCCGCCAGACCACGCGCCACCAACTGTCGGAACAATGACCGCCATTCACCTTCGCTGCGGGCCTTGCCGACGCCATACACCGATAGATGCTGATGGCCGAAGCTGCGGATTTTCTCGTTGTCCTTGCCCAGCAGCACGTCCACCAAGTGGCCGACGCCATAGCGCTGGCCGGTGCGGTAGATTGCGGAAAGGGCTTGGCGCGCCGGCTCGGTAGCGTCCCAGGTCTGTACCCCATCGACACAGTTATCGCAGTGCCCGCAGGGTTGCGGCATGTCTTCGTCGAAGTACGCCAGCAACGTCTGACGGCGGCAGCGGGTTTCCTCGCACAGGGCCAGCATGGCGTCGAGCTTGTGCTGCTCCAAGCGCTTGTGGCGTTCGTCGCCTTCGGAGTTTTGCAGCATCTGCTTGAGCATCACCACGTCTTGCAGGCCGTAGACCATCCAGGCATCTGCCGGCAAGCCATCACGGCCGGCCCGGCCGGTTTCCTGGTAGTACGCCTCCAAGGACTTGGGCAGGTCCATGTGGGCGACGAAGCGCACGTTGGATTTGTCGATGCCCATGCCGAAGGCGATGGTGGCGACCATGATGAGGCCTTCTTCATTGAGAAAGCGCTTCTGGTTCGCCGCCCGGGTTTCGCTGGGCAGCCCGGCATGATAAGGCAACGCCGGAAAGCCCTGGTCGCAGAGGAAGGCCGCCACTTCGTCGACTTTCTTGCGCGATAGGCAGTAAACGATGCCGGCGTCGCTGCGCCGCTCGCCGAGGAACGCGAGCAACTGCTTGCGCGCCTGCTCCTTGGGCACGATGCGGTAGAAAATGTTCGGCCGGTCGAAGCTCGACAGAAAACGCTCGGCGTTTTGCAGGTGCAGGCGCGTGACAATTTCTTCACGGGTGCGCTTGTCGGCGGTGGCGGTCAGGGCGATGCGCGGCACGTTGGGGAACAACTCGGCCAACTGCCCCAATTGCAGGTATTCGGGGCGGAAGTCGTGGCCCCATTGCGACACGCAGTGGGCTTCGTCGATGGCAAACAGGGCGATATCGAGGTTCTGCAGGAACGCCAGCATCCGCGGCTGCACCAGGCGCTCGGGGGCCAGGTAGAGCATTTTCACTTCGCCACGGCGGATGCGCGCCGCCAGCTCGCGCTGCTGCTCGGCGCTCAGGGTCGAGTTCAGGGCGGCGGCGGCCACACCCAGTTCTTCGAGGGTCGCCACCTGGTCGTCCATCAACGCGATCAGCGGCGAAACCACCACCGCCAGGCCTTCGCGCAACAGCGCCGGCACTTGGAAGCACAGCGACTTGCCGCCGCCGGTGGGCATCAGCACCAACGCATCGCCACCACTGGCCACGCGCTCAATGATTGCACCCTGGCGACCGCGAAAACTGTCGTAGCCGAAGATGTCCTTGAGGACGCGTTGAGCCTGTTCGAGCATGAAAAACTCCAAATATCGCCGAATATCCCTGGGGCAGGCTGGCTCAAAACGAGCGATTCTTCCTGGGCCGATCGGTAAGCGGACGTGTCCGCCCCCATCAACCACACCCGCAGGGCATTGCAAAACGCGGCAGTATACCCGAGCGCTCCCGGGCGCAGGGCGCCGCCTGCGAATAGGTGCCCGCAGGCATTACCGGGCAAATCGGCGCGGCGGCTGGCCTGGGGCCGCAAGAAGGCCTAGAATTCAGCATCGTTTATTCCCCAAGGTAGCCCTTAATGTCCTTCGCTGAGCAACTAACCCGCCTGCAAGTCTTCCTCGACGCCGACGAGCTGCATGACGAGGCGCTGGACTACGTGGCCGCCCACGGCTATCTGACCGCCCTGTCGATCTGTGCCGAAGAAGTGCCGGACCGTGAATGGATCGACGCCCTGTTCTCCGAAGAACCGCACTACGCCGACGACGCCGAGCGCGAAATGATCGAAGCCACGCTGATCCAACTCAAGGCCCACATCGCCCGCCAACTGGCCGCCGACGAAGAGTTCGAGCTGCCGTGCGACCTGGACCTGGGCGACGATCCGGACGACTCAGAACTGCGCGGCTGGTGCATCGGGTTCATGGAAGGCGTGTTCCTGCGCGAAGAAGCCTGGTTCGAGACCGCCGAAGACGAAGTCAGCGAAATGCTCCTGCCGATCATGGTCGGTTCTGGCCTGTTCGATGAGCAGCCAGAATTCTCCGACATCGCCAGCGATGCCAACCTGATGGACGACATGATCGTGCAGATCCCCGAGGCGCTGACCGCGCTGTACCTGTTGTGCCAGGCCCCGGACGAAAAACCGGCGATCCTCAAGCCCCGCCACCACTAAGGTCGTGCCTGTGGCGCCCACGCCCATAGGCGACCGCTCCCTGCTCGTGCGCTACGTTCTGCTGACCATCGGTTGGCTGAGCGTGGTGCTGGGAGTGGTCGGGATCTTCCTGCCAGTCCTGCCGACCACCCCGTTCCTGCTGCTCGCCGCCGGTTGTTTCGCCCGTAGTTCCCCGCGCTTCTACCAATGGTTGGTGGAACACCCGCGCCTGGGCCCGTGGATCCGCGACTACCTCGATGGCAACGGCATCCCGCTCAAGGGCAAGGTCTACGCCATTGGCCTGATGTGGCTGAGCATCGGCCTGTCCTGCTACCTGGTACCGCTGCCCTGGGCCCGCGCCTTCATGCTGACCAGCGCGGTGCTGGTGAGCCTCTACATCCTGCGCCAGAAAACCCTACAACGGCCCTGAGCCACCCGACGACCTGCCCTCGCTTCGCCTGCATAACGCCTAGACTTCAGGCATCTGCAGGCGAGCAGCTCGATATGGTCCGAAGTGCGCGTAGTCCAGGATGGTCAGCGCCCCGACTTGGGCTCGGTGCCTGGCTGTGGGTGGTGATTTGGCTGCTGGCCAGCGCCAGTGTGGCGGCCACCTGGGATTTTTCGCGCATTCTCGAGACCGCCCAGCAACGCTACGGCAGCCTGGGCACCGGCAAGGCCCGGATCGAAGCCTGGAGCCGCCTGCTGCAAGGCGAGGCCGGGCAAGCGGAGCGCGAACAACTGAACGCGGTCAACCGCTTCTTCAACCGGCAATTGACCTTCCAGGACGACCGCCGCATCTGGCGTCAGACCGACTACTGGGCCACCCCCGTGCAAGCCCTGCTCAAGGGCGCCGGCGACTGCGAGGACTACGCCCTGGCCAAGTACTTCAGCCTGCGCAAACTGGGGGTAGCCAGCGACAAGCTGCGCATCACCTACGTCAAGGCCCTGACCCAAAACCAGGCGCACATGGTGCTCACCTACTACCCCAACCCCACCGCCGACCCCCTGGTGCTGGACAACCTGATCGGCGAGATCCGCCCCGCCTCCCAACGCAAGGATCTGCTACCGGTTTACGCCTTCAATGCCGAAGGCCTGTACCTGCCCGGCGCCAATGGCGGCAAGCGCAGCAGCGACTCGAAAAAACTCTCGCGCTGGCAGGATGTGCTGCAAAAAATGCAGGCCGAAGGCTTCGCCGTGGGCGATGGCTGACCGCACGAAAAGGAGCGCCGCATGTCCCTACTCAAGCAACTCTTCCTGGCCATATGCCTGTTCTTGCTGGTGGCCTTTAGCGGCAGTTTTTTTGTCAGCCTGGAAGCGTCCCGCGGGCAGATGCTCAGCCAGCTGCGCGCCCACGCCCAAGACGCGGCCACCGCCCTAGGGCTGACCCTGACCCGGGAAATCGACGACCCGGCCATGACCGAATTGCTGGTCAGCTCGATCTTCGACAGCGGCTATTTCACCAGCATCCGCGTGGTCAACATCGCCGACAATGCAGTACTGGCCGAGCGCAGCACAGCGGCCAGCGCCGAAGGCGTGCCGGCCTGGTTCGTCAACCTGGTCGGCCTGCGCCCGCAAGGGGGCGATGCACTGGTGATGCGCGGTTGGGAGCAAGCGGCGCGGGTGGAGGTGCTGAGCAACCCGCAATTCGCCCTGGCGCGCCTGTGGGACAGCGCCCTGGGTAGCCTGGCCTGGCTGCTGGCCTGTGGCCTGCTTAGCGCGGTGTTCGGCGGCTGGTTGTTGCGCAAACAGCTACAGCCGCTGGACAACATGGTCAAACAGGCCCAAGCCATCAGCAAACGCGAGTTCCTCAGCCTGCCCCAGTTGCCGCGCACCCCGGAGCTCAAGCGCGTGGTGCTGGCGATGAACCAGATGGTGGAAAAACTCAAGGCCCTGTTCGCCGAAGAAGCGGCGCGCAGCGAAGCCCTGCGGGCCGAGTCTTATCAGGATCGCCTGACTGGGCTGGCCAACCGCCGCTTGCTCGACGAGCAACTCGCCGACCAATTGCTGGTGACCGAACAAAGCCGCGCCGGCCACTTGCTGCTGCTGCGGGTCAATGACCTGGCCGGGCTCAACCAGCGCCTGGGCGGGCAGCGCACCGATGCCTTGATAAGCAGCATCGGCCAGGTGCTCAAGCGTTTGCTCGAACAACCCGAGCGCCGCCACTGGTTGGCGGCGCGCAATCGCGGCGGCGAGTTCAGCCTGCTCGCCCCGGGCCTGGACAGCCGCGATGCCGCACGCCTGGCCGGCGAACTCAGCGCCACCCTGGAAAACCTGCGCCTGACCGGCGCCAGTGATTGCACCCCGGTGGCCCACCTGGGCGTGGTCGCCTACCAACCCGGCGACACCGCGCCAACGGTGCTACTGCACCTGGACCAAGCCCTGGCCCAGGCCCAGCAGCAACCGCAAAAACCCTGGGCGCACCTGGAGCACTTCCATGGCGCCCCAGGCCAGGCCCCGCAGGACTGGCGCACCTGGATCGACGAAGCCCTCACCCAGGGCAAGATGCAGCTGTACTTCCAACCGGTGGTCGAATGCGCCGACACCAGCCAAGTGTTGCACCACAAAGTCCTTGCGCGCCTGCTCGCCCCCCAAGGCGAAGCCATCGCCGCCGGGCAGTTCCTGCCCTGGATCGAACGCCTGGGCTGGTCGTCGCGCCTGGACCTGGCGATGCTGCGGCATACCCTCGACTACCTGGCCGAACACCCCTGGCCCCTGGCCTTGAGCTTGAGCGGCAGTACCCTGCGCGACAGTACCTCGCTGCGCAGCGTGCTGGACCTGCTCCAGGCCCAGCCCGAGCTCGCGCCGCTGCTGACCCTGGAAATCGACGAGCGCCAACTGCCGCCCCCGGGCGAGTTGCAAGCCTTGAGCAAAAGCCTGCAAGCCACCGGCTACGCCATCGGCCTGCAGCACTTTGGCGGCAGCTTCAGCCAGATTGGCAACCTCACCCAACTGGGCCTGGCATACCTGAAAATCGACGGCAGCTACCTGCGCGGCATTGACCAACACAGCGACAAACGCCTGTTCATCGAAGCGATTTTCCGCGCCACCAACAGCATCGACCTGCCCCTGATCGCAGAAATGGTCGAAACCCAGGGCGAACTGGACGCCATCAAATCCCTGGGCCTGTTCGGCGTCATGGGCCGCCTCATCGGCCCGCCTGAACCCATGTAGGCAACGCTTGCTACAACAAAGAAAGCAAAAAAAACCCGCCACCCTCGGCTGAGGATGGCGGGTTTTCGGTGCTTGCTCCCTTACACCGTATCGACCTTCAACGAGTGGTCGTTGAGCATGCCGTTGATGATGGTCGCGGTGTCCGCCCCGGCGGCAATCACCCCGCCCGCCCCCGGCGTGACCCCGTACTGGGTGGCCAGGTTGACGCCGGCCAGGTCGATGGTCTGGGTGGTCGCTGCCCCCGCCGCCGCGCTGACGTCGATGGTGGTGCCCGCCGCCGTGACCTTGAAGTGCAAGTAGTCATCCAGGGAGGCCGCCGTGGCGTTTTCCCCTTGCAGCAACTGGGACAGGTCGAGCTTGTCGGTGCCCGGCGTGAAGTCGGTGACCACATCGTGCCCGGTGTTGCCCGCGCCCCACTGGAAGGTGTCGCTGCCCGTGCCGCCGGTCAGGGTGTTGTCGCCCGGGCCGCCGATCAGGAAGTCGTCACCGCCACCGCCGTTGAGGATGTCGTTGCCCAAGCCGCCGGTGATGACGTTGGCGTTGTTGTCGCCGGTCAGGGTGTCGTTGTAGTTGGAGCCGATCAGGTTCTCGATGCCACTCAGAATGTCCGTGCCCGCCCCGCCGGTGATCTGCCCACCGCCCTCCAGCAGGCTGACGTTTACCGCCGAAGTGGCGTGGGCGTAGCTGACGGTGTCGTTGCCACTGCCGCCGATCAAGGTGTCGTTGCCGATGCCGCTGAACAGCAGGTCGTTGCCATCGCCGCCATTGAGGGTGTTGTTGCCCGAGCCCGCGGTGAGTACGTCGTTGCCGGCGCCACCGTTGAGGGTGTTGTCGCCTTCGCCGGCCACCAGCACATCGTTGCCACTGGTGCCGGTCAGGGTGAGGCCGTCCTGGTAGTGGATGTTTACCGCGGCGCTGTCGCTGCCGCCGTGGTTGTCATTGACCGTGTAGCTGGCGTTGACGTCCGGGGTGATGGGGGACGTGGCGGTGTAATCGATGGACAGGCTCAGGGTGTAGGTTTCCGAGCCCGTGTCGCCGCCGGGGGTGTCGGCCACGTTAACCACACGGATGCGATACACGTCATTGGCCCCCGTGGCCGCCGGGATCAAATCGCCGCTGTTGATGAGCACGAAAGCCCCACCGTTGATCGAGTACGCCAGCGTTACCTGGCCTGCCCCCAGGTTATGGGAGGCCTTGAGCACCTCGCCCTGCTTGAGGTTGACGGTAACCAAGTCCTCGTCGTTGGCGTTGTTGGCGTTGACCGCGCCCAAGAAGGCACTGATGGCCAGCGCCGCCGTCATGGTGCCTGGGGTGCGCGCGAAGTTGGTGCGCACGTTGGCCAGGTTTTGGTTGCCCGAGTTGTTTTGGGTCCCGGCGAAACTCACCGAACCGGTGCCCGAGAAGTCCGCCCCTCGGGCGATCCACCCCGTGGCGAAGCTGGTGGTGGACGGCGTCAACGGGTCGCCATTGGCGTCGCTGTCGTTGGCCAGCAGTACATCGCCGGGGATCACGATAGTGCTAGAGGCCACGTTGGTGATGATGTTGTCGTCACCGGCCACGGGCGCCGCGTTGGGGTTGACCTTGATGGTCAGGGTGGAACCGGCCAGGTCGCCGTCGTTGTCGCTCACCGTGTAGGTGAAGTTTTCGACCTTTTGCGTAGTCGAGACAGTTTGCGAGGTGTAGGTGAATTCGCCGGTATCCAGGTTCACCAACAGGGTGCCGCCCTTGGTGGTGGAGACGCTGAGGGTGTTGTTCGCCGTGTTGAAGATCCCGGTGACTGTACCGACGCCGGTGGCGGTCACCGAGCCCTGGTTGTTCAAGGCCTTGGGGTCGTAGGTGTAGGTGATGCCATCGACCACGATGGATTTGATAAAGCCGCCATCGGCGCCGAACGAGCCGCCTTCGCCAAGCAACGTGCCGGTAACCGGCGTGCCCTGCACAGTGCCGGCGAGTACCGAGTCCAGTTGCGCCAGGTTGGTGACGATCACCGCGTTGGTGTCCGTCCCGGTATTGCCGTTGTACGCCAGAGGGTCAAGGTTGGAGGCAAAAACGTTCGGCCCCAGGCCAATGGCGTAGTTGTTGATGCCGTTGGTGTTGAGGAAGTTCTGCCAGTTGGTGATATCACTGCCAGAAATTTCCTGGCCAGCGGTAGGCTCACCGTCGGAGAAGAAGTAGCCGACGTTCTGTGCGCCCGTGAGCTTGCCGCTTTTGAGGAACGCCGTCATCGCCTTGGCCACTGCGCCGTCGTAGTTGGTGCCACCGTCGGCGATCAGCCCGGCGATTTGGCTTTTGGCCACGGCCACACTGACCCAGGTCGTTCCCTGTTCGACACCGGTGGAGCTGAAGGTGACGAGTTTGACCATCACATCGCCCATGGCGTCGTACTTGTCGAGCAATGCGGTGATGGCTTCCTTGGCCAGTTGCAGGCGCGATTTGCCCGCCACCCCCGACTCCCAGTCCATGCTGCCGGAGGTGTCGAGCACGATCAGCAGGTTGGTATCGACCTCCACCGTGGTCATCGAACGCTCGGCGGCCACAGCCTTGGGCACGTCGTCGACGATGTTGATGACGATGGTGCTGGTCTGGGTGTTGCCCGCAGCGTCTGTGGCCTTGTAGGTGAAGGTTTCGGTCTGGTTGGTGGTGATGCCGTCGTTGGCATTGGGCGTGGTTTTCGGCGCCGAACTCAGGGTGTAGGTGTAGGTGCCGTTGGGGTTGAGCAACAGTTGCCCATAGGCACCGGTAGCACTGCCCACCAGGGTGTAGGTAATGGCGCCGACGCCACCGGTGACCGAACCCACCAGGGTGCCGGTGGCGGTTTCGCCGGTGGACGTAGGATCGCTGCCGACCACCGTGCCGCCGACCAGGTCCAGGCCATCCTTGCCCAGGTCCAGGGCTTTTTCGTACACCGTCACGTCCTGATCGACGATGGCCTTCAGGCCACTGTCATTGATCGTCACGGTGATGGTGGTGGTGCTCAGGTCGCCGTCGCCGTCACGGATGGTGTAGGTGAAGGTATCCGTCACCGTGCCGCTGACCGAGTTCGCGTAACTGTGGTACACCGCGTTGCCCGCCGCATCCAGCGTCAGGTAACCAAAGTTGCCGGCGATGTTGCTGTTCAGGCCGGTGGTCACCGGGGTGCCGGTGCCATTGCCCGCCTTCACCCCCACCACAGCACCGCCCAGCGTCGCGCCGTCGGCACCGAGCACGTCATTGCCCAGCACCGCGATATTGAGGGTGCTGCCTTCGATCACCGTGCCGGTATCCGGCTTGGCCAGCGGCGTATCGTCAACGATGGTGACGTCCAGCGTGCCGGTGGCCGTGCTGTCGTTGCCGTCCACCAGGGTCACGGTGAACGGCTCGGCCAGGGTGGTGCCATTGCCGCCGCTGTGGTTCTCATTGTCGTTGAGGGTGTAGGTGTAGCTCACCACCCCGGTCGCCGGGTTGTAGCCCGTGACCGTCAGGGTGTTGCCCAGAGGCGTGACAAACACCTGCGGGAAGTTCGCCACCACGCCATTACTGACCACATTCATCCCAGCCACGGTCAGGGTTTTCACCCCATCCAGGGCCGTCACGCTGAACGTGCTGCCTTGCGTCAGGGCCGAACTGCCCGGCGCAGTGCCATCGCTCAAGGCGTTTTCATACAGCGTCAACTCCCCGCCCGTGACGTTCAGGCCATTGATAACCGCCGGGTCATCGTTGTTGTGGACGTTAAGCACCAGTTTCGCCGTGCTGACGTCGCCGTCCTTGTCGGTGAAGGTGTAGGTGAAGGTGTCCGTTGTGTCGGTTTTCAACGCCTTGAAGGCGGGATTGTTTGGGTCAAGGGTGTAGGTGTAAGTACCGTTCGCCCCCAAAACCAAGGTGCCGTAGGTGCCGGTGAATGTACCGCCGGTAATGGGGCCGGCCGATGGGCCAGTGGTTACGCGGTCTGCGCCTTGGATGTCGTTGTCCAGCACATTGCCGGTGAGGCTGGTGAGGGTTTCGGTGGCAGTTTGGGTGTTGCTGTCGTCTTTAGCCGTTGGCACATCGTCGACGATATTCACGTCCAGCGAATCGGTGGCCGTGGTGCCGTTGCTGTCCACCAAGGTCACGGTAAAGGTTTCGCTCAGGTTGTTGGTGCCGGCGCCGGAGGCATGGGCTTCGTTGTCGTTGAGGGTGTAGGTGTAAGTGACCACGCCTGTAGTCGGGTTGTACCCGGTGATGGTCAGGGTGTTACCCAGGTCGGTGGTAAACACCTGTGGGAAAGTTGCCGCCACGCCGCCGGTCACCACGTTGATACCGCCTACGGTGAGGGTTTGTACCCCGTCCAGCGCGGTCACGGTAAAGGAACCGCCCTGGGTCAGCGGCGAGCTGCCCGGAGCAGAACCGTCTGAGAGCGCTTTTTCGTACAGCGTGACTTCCCCGCCGTCCACTTTCAGGCCATCGATCACCACTGGGTCATCGTTGTTGTGGACGTTGAGCACCAAATTCGCGGTGCTGGTGTCGCCGTCCTTGTCGGTGAAGGTGTAGGTAAAGGTCTCGGTGGAATCCGTGGTCAGTGCCTTGAAGGCGGGATTGTTGGGGTCGAGGATGTAGGTATAAGTACCGTTCGCCCCTAGAACCAGGGTGCCGTAGGTGCCGGTGAATGTACCGCCAGTAATGGGGCCAGCCGATGGGCCGGTGGTTACGCGGTCGGCGCCTTGGATGTCGTTGTCCAGCACATTGCCGGTGAGGCTGGTGAGGGTTTCAGTCGCAGTTTGGGTGTTGCTGTCGTCTTTGGCCGTTGGCACGTCATCGACGATGTTCACGTCCAGGGAGTCGGTGGCCGTAGTGCCGTTACCGTCCACCAAGGTCACGGTAAAGCTTTCGCTCAGGTTGTTGGTGCCGGCGCCGGAGGCATGGGCTTCGTTGTCGTTGAGGGTGTAGGTGTAAGTGACCACGCCAGTCGCCGGGTTGTACCCGGTGATGGTCAGGGTATTACCCAGGTCGGTGGTAAACACCTGTGGGAAAGTGGCCGCCACGCCGCCGGTGACGACGTTGATGCCGCCGACGGTGAGGGTTTGTACGCCGTCCAGCGCGGTCACGGTGAAGGAGCCACCCTGAGTCAGCGGGCTGCTGCCAGGAGCGGAGCCATCGCTCAGGGCTTTTTCGTACAGCGTGACTTCCCCGCCCTCCACTTTCAGGCCATCGATCACCACCGGGTCGTCGTTGTTGTGGACGTTCAGTACTAGGTTCGCGGTGCTGGTGTCGCCGTCCTTATCCGTGAAGGTGTAGGTAAAGGTCTCGGTGGCGTTCGTGGTCAGCGCTTTGAATGCAGGATTGTTGGGGTCGAGGGTGTAGGTATAAGTACCGTTCGCCCCCAGAACCAGGGTGCCGTAGGTGCCGGTGAATGTACCGCCGGTAATGGGGCCGGCCGATGGACCGGTGGTTACGCGGTCGGCGCCTTGGATGTCGTTGTCCAGCACATTGCCGGTGAGGCTGGTGAGGGTTTCGGTGGCAGTTTGGGTGTTGCTGTCGTCTTTAGCCGTTGGCACATCGTCGACGATATTCACGTCCAGCGAATCGGTGGCCGTGGTGCCGTTGCTGTCCACCAAGGTCACGGTAAAGGTTTCGCTCAGGTTGTTGGTGCCGGCGCCGGAGGCATGGGCTTCGTTGTCGTTGAGGGTGTAGGTGTAAGTGACCACGCCTGTAGTCGGGTTGTACCCGGTGATGGTCAGGGTGTTACCCAGGTCGGTGGTAAACACCTGTGGGAAAGTTGCCGCCACGCCGCCGGTCACCACGTTGATACCGCCTACGGTGAGGGTTTGTACCCCGTCCAGCGCGGTCACGGTAAAGGAACCGCCCTGGGTCAGCGGCGAGCTGCCCGGAGCAGAACCGTCTGAGAGCGCTTTTTCGTACAGCGTGACTTCCCCGCCGTCCACTTTCAGGCCATCGATCACCACTGGGTCATCGTTGTTGTGGACGTTGAGCACCAAATTCGCGGTGCTGGTGTCGCCGTCCTTGTCGGTGAAGGTGTAGGTAAAGGTCTCGGTGGAATCCGTGGTCAGTGCCTTGAAGGCGGGATTGTTGGGGTCGAGGATGTAGGTATAAGTACCGTTCGCCCCTAGAACCAGGGTGCCGTAGGTGCCGGTGAATGTACCGCCAGTAATGGGGCCAGCCGATGGGCCGGTGGTTACGCGGTCGGCGCCTTGGATGTCGTTGTCCAGCACATTGCCGGTGAGGCTGGTGAGGGTTTCAGTCGCAGTTTGGGTGTTGCTGTCGTCTTTGGCCGTTGGCACGTCATCGACGATGTTCACGTCCAGGGAGTCGGTGGCCGTAGTGCCGTTACCGTCCACCAAGGTCACGGTAAAGCTTTCGCTCAGGTTGTTGGTGCCGGCGCCGGAGGCATGGGCTTCGTTGTCGTTGAGGGTGTAGGTGTAAGTGACCACGCCAGTCGCCGGGTTGTACCCGGTGATGGTCAGGGTGTTACCCAGGTCGGTGGTAAACACCTGTGGGAAAGTCGCCGCCACACCACCAGTCACCACGTTGATACCGCCGACGGTGAGGGTTTGTACGCCGTCCAGTGCGGTCACGGTGAAGGAGCCGCCCTGGGTCAGCGGCGAGCTGCCCGGAGCAGAACCGTCCGAGAGCGCTTTTTCGTACAGCGTGACTTCCCCGCCGTCCACTTTCAGGCCATCGATCACCACCGGGTCGTCGTTGTTGTGGACGTTCAGCACCAAATTCGCGGTGCTCGTATCGCCGTCCTTGTCGGTGAAGGTGTAGGTAAAGGTCTCGGTGGAATCCGTGGTCAGTGCCTT
Organism: Pseudomonas sp. MF08817; assembly: GCF_059862705.1. Classification (NCBI taxonomy): domain Bacteria; kingdom Pseudomonadati; phylum Pseudomonadota; class Gammaproteobacteria; order Pseudomonadales; family Pseudomonadaceae; genus Pseudomonas; species Pseudomonas sp. MF08817. The sequence goes on along the minus strand of NZ_JCBCUY010000002.1, from coordinate 102,564 downwards.
GAAGGCGGGATTGTTGGGGTCGAGGGTGTAGGTATAAGTACCGTTCGCCCCCAGAACCAGGGTGCCGTAGGTGCCGGTGAATGTACCGCCAGTAATGGGGCCGGCCGATGGACCGGTGGTTACGCGGTCGGCGCCTTGGATGTCGTTGTCCAGCACGTTCCCGGTCAATGACGTCAAGGTTTCGGTGGCGGTTTGGGTGTTGCTGTCGTCTTTGGCCGTTGGCACATCGTCGACGATATTCACATCCAGCGAGTCGGTGGCCGTGGTGCCGTTGCCGTCCACCAAAGTGACCGTAAAGTTTTCACTGAAGTTGTTGGTGCCTGCACCCGTTGCATGAGCTTCGTTGTCGTTGAGGGTGTAGGTGTAAGTGACCACGCCTGTAGTCGGGTTGTACCCGGTGATGGTCAGGGTATTACCCAGGTCGGTGGTAAACACCTGTGGGAAAGTCGCGGCCACGCCGCCGGTCACCACGTTGATGCCGCCGACGGTGAGGTTTTGTACGCCGTCCAGTGCGGTCACGGTGAAGGAGCCACCCTGAGTCAGCGGGCTGCTGCCGGGAGCGGAGCCATCGCTCAGGGCTTTTTCGTACAGCGTGACTTCCCCGCCGTCCACTTTCAGGCCATCGATCACCACCGGGTCGTCGTTGTTGTGGACGTTGAGCACCAGATTGGCGGTGCTGGTGTCGCCGTCCTTATCCGTGAAGGTGTAGGTAAAGGTCTCGGTGGCGTTCGTGGTCAGCGCTTTGAATGCAGGATTGTTGGGGTCAAGGGTGTAGGTGTAAGTGCCATTTGCCCCTAGAACCAGGGTGCCGTAGGTGCCAGTAAAGGTGCCGCCGGTAATGGGGCCGGCCGATGGACCGGTGGTTACGCGGTCTGCGCCTTGGATGTCGTTGTCCAGCACGTTGCCGGTCAATGACGTCAGGGTTTCGGTGGCAGTTTGGGTGTTGCTGTCGTCTTTGGCCGTTGGCACGTCATCGACGATGTTCACGTCCAGCGAATCGGTGGCCGTGGTGCCGTTGCTGTCCACCAGGGTAACGGTGAAGCTTTCGCTCAGGTTATTGGTGCCGGCGCCGGAGGCATGGGCTTCATTGTCGTTGAGGGTGTAGGTGTAAGTGACCACGCCTGTAGTCGGGTTGTACCCGGTGATGGTCAGGGTATTACCCAGGTCGGTGGTAAACACCTGTGGGAAAGTGGCCGCCACGCCGCCGGTGACGACGTTGATACCGCCGACGGTGAGGGTTTGTACGCCGTCCAGTGCGGTCACGGTGAAGGAGCCACCCTGAGTCAGCGGGCTGCTGCCTGGCGCCGAGCCATCGCTCAGGGCTTTTTCGTACAGCGTGACTTCCCCGCCGTCCACTTTCAGGCCATCGATCACCACCGGGTCGTCGTTGTTATGAACGTTCAGCACCAGATTGGCGGTGCTGGTATCGCCGTCCTTATCGGTGAAGGTGTAGGTAAAGGTCTCGGTGGAATCCGTGGTCAGCGCTTTGAACGCCGCACTGTTGGTATCGAGGGTGTAGGTATAAGTACCGTTCGCCCCCAGAACCAGGGTGCCGTAGGTGCCAGTAAAGGTGCCGCCGGTAATGGGGCCGGCCGATGGACCGGTGGTTACGCGGTCGGCGCCTTGGATGTCGTTGTCCAGCACGTTGCCGGTCAATGACGTCAGGGTTTCGGTGGCAGTTTGGGTGTTGCTGTCGTCTTTGGCCGTTGGCACGTCATCGACGATGTTCACGTCCAGGGAGTCGGTGGCCGTGGTGCCGTTGCCGTCCACCAGGGTCACGGTGAAGCTTTCGCTCAGGTTATTGGTGCCGGCGCCGGAGGCGTGGGCTTCGTTGTCGTTCAGGGTGTAGGTGTAAGTCACCACGCCTGTAGTCGGGTTGTACCCGGTGATGGTCAGGGTGTTACCCAGGTCGGTGGTAAACACCTGTGGGAAAGTGGCCGCCACGCCGCCGGTGACGACGTTGATACCGCCGACGGTGAGGGTTTGTACGCCGTCCAGTGCGGTCACGGTGAAGGAGCCACCCTGAGTCAGCGGGCTGCTGCCTGGCGCCGAGCCATCGCTCAGGGCTTTTTCGTAAAGCGTCAGTTCACCACCGTCCACTTTCAGGCCATCGATTACCACCGGGTCGTCGTTGTTGTGGACGTTGAGCACCAAATTCGCGGTGCTGGTGTCGCCGTCCTTGTCGGTGAAGGTGTAGGTAAAGGTCTCGGTGGCGTTCGTGGTCAGCGCTTTGAAGGCGGGATTGTTGGGGTCGAGGGTGTAGGTGTAAGTACCGTTCGCCCCCAGAACCAGGGTGCCGTAGGTGCCGGTGAATGTACCGCCAGTAATGGGGCCGGCCGATGGGCCGGTGGTCACGCGGTCGGCGCCTTGGATGTCGTTGTCCAGCACGTTGCCGGTGAGGCTGGTGAGGGTTTCAGTCGCAGTTTGGGTGTTGCTGTCGTCTTTGGCCGTTGGCACATCGTCGACGATATTCACATCCAGCGAGTCGGTGGCCGTGGTGCCGTTGCCGTCCACCAAGGTCACGGTAAAGCTTTCGCTCAGGTTGTTGGTGCCTGCACCCGTTGCATGGGCTTCGTTGTCGTTGAGGGTGTAGGTGTAAGTGACCACGCCTGTAGTCGGGTTATACCCGGTGATGGTCAGGGTATTACCCAGGTCGGTGGTAAACACCTGTGGGAAAGTGGCCGCCACACCGCCGGTCACCACGTTGATGCCGCCGACGGTGAGGGTTTGTACGCCGTCCAGTGCGGTCACGGTGAAGGAGCCGCCCTGGGTCAGCGGGCTGCTGCCAGGAGCGGAGCCATCGCCCAGGGCTTTTTCGTACAACGTGACTTCCCCGCCGTCCACTTTCAGGCCATCGATTACCACCGGGTCATCGTTGTTGTGGACGTTGAGCACTAGGTTCGCGGTGCTGGTGTCGCCGTCCTTATCCGTGAAGGTGTAGGTAAAGGTCTCGGTGGCGTTCGTGGTCAGTGCCTTGAAGGCGGGATTATTGGGGTCAAGGGTGTAGGTATAAGTACCGTTCGCCCCCAAAACCAAGGTGCCGTAGGTGCCGGTGAATGTACCGCCGGTAATGGGGCCGGCCGATGGACCGGTGGTTACGCGGTCGGCGCCTTGGATGTCGTTGTCCAGCACGTTCCCGGTCAATGACGTCAAGGTTTCGGTGGCGGTTTGGGTGTTGCTGTCGTCTTTAGCCGTTGGCACATCGTCGACGATGTTCACGTCCAGGGAGTCGGTGGCTGTGGTGCCGTTACCGTCCACCAGGGTCACGGTGAAGCTTTCGCTCAGGTTGTTGGTGCCTGCACCCGTTGCATGGGCCTCGTTGTCGTTGAGGGTGTAGGTGTAAGTCACCACGCCTGTAGTCGGGTTGTACCCGGTGATGGTCAGTGTGTTGCCCAGGTCGGTGGTAAACACCTGTGGGAAAGTGGCCGCCACGCCGCCGGTGACGACGTTGATGCCGCCGACGGTGAGGGTTTGTACGCCGTCCAGTGCGGTCACGGTGAAGGAGCCGCCCTGGGTCAACGGCGAACTCCCCGGAGCGGAACCGTCCGAGAGCGCTTTTTCGTACAACGTGACTTCCCCGCCGTCCACTTTCAGGCCATCGATCACCACTGGGTCATCGTTGTTGTGAACGTTGAGCACCAAATTCGCGGTGCTCGTATCGCCGTCCTTGTCGGTGAAGGTGTAGGTGAAGGTCTCGGTGGCGTTCGTGGTCAGCGCTTTGAATGCAGGATTGTTGGGGTCAAGGGTGTAGGTGTAAGTGCCATTTGCCCCTAGAACCAGGGTGCCGTAGGTGCCAGTAAAGGTACCGCCAGTGATAGGACCTGCCGATGGGCCGGTGGTTACGCGGTCTGCGCCTTGGATGTCGTTGTCCAGCACGTTGCCGGTCAATGACGTCAGGGTTTCGGTGGCAGTTTGGGTGTTGCTGTCGTCTTTAGCCGTTGGCACATCGTCGACGATGTTCACGTCCAGGGAGTCGGTGGCTGTGGTGCCGTTGCTGTCCACCAGGGTCACGGTGAAGCTTTCACTGAGGTTGTTGGTGCCTGCACCCGTTGCATGGGCCTCGTTGTCGTTCAGGGTGTAGGTGTAAGTCACCACGCCTGTAGTCGGGTTGTACCCGGTGATGGTCAGGGTATTACCCAGGTCGGTGGTAAACACCTGTGGGAAAGTGGCCGCCAGACCGCCGGTCACCACGTTGATACCGCCGACGGTGAGGGTTTGTACGCCGTCCAGTGCGGTCACGGTGAAGGAGCCACCCTGAGTCAGCGGGCTGCTGCCTGGCGCCGAGCCGTCGCTCAGGGCGTTTTCATAGAAGGTCAGTTCGGCGCCTTCGACTTTGAGGCCATCGAGGGTCGCGGGGTCGTCATTGTTGTGGACGTTGAGCACCAGGTTGGCGGTACTGGTGTCGCCGTCCGAGTCGGTGAGGGTGTAGGTGAAGGTTTCGGTGCCGCTACCATCGCCCTTGAGGGCCAAAAACGCCGCGCCCGTGGGGTTGAGGGTGTAGGTGTAGCTGCCATCGGCCGCCAGCACGAGGGTGCCGTAGGTGCCGGTGTAGGTGCCGGCCGTGACCGGGCCGCTGGCCACGCGGTCGGCGCCTTGTACGTCGTTGGTCAGCACGTTGCCGGTGAGGGTCAGTTGGCTTTCGGAGCCGACGCCGGCGTTGCTGTCGTTGGCTGCGCTGGGCAGGTCGTCGGTGATGTTGATGTCCAGCGAGCCGGTGGCGGTGTCGCCGTTGGTGTCGCTGGCCACCACCGTGAACTGTTCGCTCAGGTTGTTGGCGCCGTCGGCCGCTGAGTGGGTTTCGTTGCCGTTGAGGGTGTAGCTGTAGGTGACCACGCCCGTGGCCGGGTTGTAGCCGGTGATGGTCAGGGTGTTGCCCAGTTGGGTGGTGATCGACTGCGGAAAGAGCGCGGCCACTCCGCCGCTGACCACGCTGATGCCGCCCACGCTGAGGTTGAGCAGGCCATCGGGGGCCGACACATTGAAGCTGCCGCTTTGGGTCAGGGCCGCCGGGTCGCTGGCCGAACCCTGCTGCAGGTTGGCTTCGTTGAGGGTCAGTTCGCCGCCCTCGACCGCGAGCCCGCCCAGGCTCACTTCGTTGTTGGGCGGCACGATGGGGGGCGTGGTGTCCTCTGGCACCGGGTCGATGATCTGCGGGACGAATTCGGGAATACCGTTGAACCCGGCGGTGGGGAAGCCGATGACCGGGTCCACCCGGCCCGCCACTTCTTCGAGCAATACAAAGGTGTGGCCGCCGCCCGCCGCGCCGCCCGTACCGCCGGGGCTACCGGGGCCGGCCGCGGTGGCTTCGCCGGTTTGGGTGGGGTCGGCGCCAGCGGCGATGGCTTTTTGCAATTGCTCGACGTCCGTCAATTGCGCCTGGCTCGGCGTGGTGCTTTCAGCGGCGACGACGTGAGGCACCTTGTCGCTGAGCAGGTCGGCACTCAATTGCAGCTCGCTGCCACGGCCGAGGGTCAATTCCTGGCCGTTCTGCAAGCGCACGGCCACCGCGCCGGAGGCGCCGGTGTCCAGCGTTTCCCCGGCAAACAGCCGGTCGCCCTCGACCAGGGCGCGCTTGGCACCGTTGCTCGCCACTGCGTAAACCTGACCCACTACCTGACTGACGATACCGATGAGCGTTGCCATATCCATTCCTCCGCCGCCGACAGCTATCGGCATCTACGTATGCAGAGAAAGCGTGAATGGCACGGGGCGACCGATCTGCGCCGCGTCTCTAAGCGCGGCACAAATCCGTCACCCCTTACACCTCCCGAACTACCGGTGAAAGCGGAACAAGCCAAACAAAATCAAGCTCATCCGCCTCAAAACCGTTCAAGGGAAGGGGCGTCACAGCGCTAACCAGGGGCAAGTGACAAAAAACCGCCGCCCGAAAAACGATGCCGCCCTCGCCTTTTCACTCCTTTCCCGACCTGTACTGCAAAATTGATTGAACTTTGCGAAACCCCTTAAAAGCTCCAGAGGGCTTGGTTAATAAGGGCCCGCGCAATCAACAATGTGCTGGATCTGGCAGAGTGCATAAGTTTTTTTTGGCATAAGTGTTATGAGAAATTCTTCTTAGGTCGGCGCAAAAGTGTTCTTAGCTCTCATGTTACAAACCTGAAACGGTTTGAACTAAAAAATTCGTCAACTTTTTGGCGACTGCTAAGCACCATCAGGACCAGGGAGAAGTACCCATGCGCGTTTTGACACCCCTCTGCAGCGCGGTTTTATTGGCTATCGCCTGCGCCCCCGCGGCCCAGGCCATGTCGTTGACTGAAGCCATCCAAAGCACGCTGGATAATCACCCCGAGCTGCGTTCGACCCAGAACAGCCGTTTGTCGGCGGATGAAGACGTGAAGGTCGCCAAGGGTGGTTTTTACCCTTCGCTGGATCTCAACGCCGGGTATGGCCGTGGCTATAGCGACAACAGCACCACCCGTGGCCAGGGCAACCACCACACCGAAACGTTGAACTACACCCAGTCGGAACTGCGCCTGCGGCAAATGCTGTTCGACGGCTTTAATACCGCCAATGAAGTGGGCCGCACCCAATCGGTGGTCAACTCCCGCGCCTACTACACCCGCGGCACCGCCGAAAGCCTGGCCCTGCGTACCATCGAGGTGTACCTGGAGGTGCTCAAGCGCCGTGAACTGGTGACCCTGGCCAAGAACAACCTGCAAGCGCACCTGCGGGTGAACGACCAGATTGGCCTGCGCACCCAGCGCGGCGTGGGCAGCAACGCCGACCTCGACCAGTCGGCCGCCCGTCGTGCCCTGGCGGAAAACAACTTTGACACCGCCACCGTCGACCTGGCCGATGCCGAGGCGAACTTCTTCAGCGCCGTTGGCCGCATGCCCGACGAACTGGAAACCCTGCCCTCGATTCGTGGTGAAGTGCCCGCCAGCCTGCCGGACGCGCGCCAGAGCATGTTGGAGAACAACCCTTACCTCAAATCCGCCCAGGCCGACGTGCAGTCCGCCGAAAGCCAATATGAGGTGGCCAAGTCGCCGTTCTACCCACGTTTCGATGCCGAAGCGGCAGTGGGCGCCAACGACAACATCCAGGGCGACAAGGGCCATGACAACGAATGGCGCGTGGGCGTCATCATGAATTACAACCTGTTCAAGGGCGGCAGCGACAAGGCACGCCTGCAATCGGACGCGCACAAAATCAACCAGGCCATGGACATCCGCAACAACGCACTGCGCATGCTCAACGAGAACATCACCCTGGCCTGGAACGCCATGGTCAACGCCAAGAAGCAAACCCCCACCGCCCGCGAATACGCCGAAACCACCACCCGTGTGCGCGCCGCCTACCAAGACCAGTTCGGCCTGGGCCAACGCACCCTGCTCGACCTGCTCGACAGTGAAAACGAGCTGTACAACGCCAACCGCCGCTACACCGAAGTGCGCTACACCGAAGAGTTCTCGATGTACCGCGTGCTGGCCAACATGGGGGAGTTGCTGAACAAGGAGAAAGTCGTCGTCCCCGCCGAAGCCATCGCCCAGACCGAAGTGAGAAACGAAGCCCGTTTGCCTGAAATGAAGTAGTCGGTACAAGGAGTGCGCAACTTGACCAGCATGGAACCCGGCAATACTGGCGTGGACCCGCGTCTGAGCTTCGACGACCCGTTGTTGGACGGGTTGATGATCCTGTGCAAGCTGCACGACCGCACCGTCAGCCGTGCCAGCCTGAGCGCCGGGTTGCCCCTGGCCCAGCAACGCCTGAGCCTGGACCTGCTGCCCCGGGCCGCGGCCCGGGCCGGGTTGCAGGCGCGGGTGCTGCGCCGGGACCTGTCGGCCATTTCTGCGCTAAACCTGCCGGTGCTGCTGATCCTCAACAACGGCCGCACCGCCGTACTGCGCCGTTGGAGCGAGGACGACAAGGCGCTGATCCTGCCCAGCGAAGCCGAGGGCGGCGAGCAGTGGGTCAGCCGCCAAGAGTTGGCCGAGGAATACAGCGGCCAGGCCCTCTTCGCCCGGCCGCGCCACGAACTCGAAGACCTGCGCGCGCCCCTGGTGCCCCGGGTAGAGGCATGGTTTCGCGACACCCTCAAGCTGTCGCGCTGGCTGTACAGCGACGCGATCCTCGCCAGTTTCCTGATTAACCTGCTGGGCCTGATGGTGCCGTTGTTCGTCATGCAGACCTACGACCGCGTGGTGCCCAACCAGGCCACGTCCACCCTGTGGATGCTGTCGGTGGGCCTGTTGATCGGCACCGGGTTCGAGTTGGTGCTGCGGGTGGTGCGCGCGCACCTGTTGGACACCGCCGGCAAGAAAACCGACGTGATCCTCTCCGCCACGCTGTTTGAGCGCATCACCGGCATGTCGATGAAGGCCCGCCCGGCCACCATCGGCGGTTTTGCCCAGAGCATCCATGACTTCCAGGGCCTGCGTGAGTTCCTCACCGCCGTGACCCTGACCAGCCTCATCGACCTGCCCTTCGCCGTGCTGATGCTGGTGGTGATCGGCCTGCTCGGCGGCTGGCTGGTGGTTATCCCGCTGCTGGCGTTCCCCATCACCATCGGCTTTGCCATGGTGATCCAGGCACGCCTGCGCGACACCGTGCAAAAAAGCCTGTCCCTGGGTGCCGAACGCCAGGCCCTGCTGATCGAAACCCTCAGTGGCCTGGAAACCCTCAAGGCCTGCAGCGCCGAAAGCGAGCGCCAGCACAAATGGGAAAGCACCCACGGTGCCCTCACGCGCCTGGACAGCCATGCCCGCAACCTGTCGGCCATGGCCACCAACGGCACCCTGTTCATCCAGCAGTTGTGTGGCATGACCACCATCATCGCCGGGGTCTACAGCATCATCGCCGGCAGCCTCAGCGTCGGCGCCCTGGTGGCCACCTACATGCTCGGCAGCCGCGTGCTCTCGCCCCTGGGGCAGATCGCCGGGCTCATCACCCGCTACCAGCAAGCCCAATTGACCATGCGCAGCACCGACGCCCTGATGGGCCTGCCCCAGGAACGCGACGCCAAGCAGCGGCCGCTGGAACGCACCCAGTTGCAAGGCGCGCTGGACGTCAGCCAGGTGACCTTCCAGTACGCCGGGCAAGGCGCGCCGGCGCTGCACAACATCAGCTTCAGCGTCAAACCGGGGGAGCGCATCGGCATCATCGGCCGCAGCGGCTCGGGCAAAAGCACCCTGGGGCGCCTGGTGATGGGTTTCTACGCCCCCGACGAAGGCCAACTGCTGTTCGATGGCCTGGACCTGCGGCAACTGGACGTGGCCGACCTGCGCCAACAGATCGGCTATGTCGCCCATGACCTGCCGCTGCTGGCCGGCAGCCTGCGCGACAACCTGACCCTCGGCGCACGCTACATCAGCGATGCGCGGATGCTTGAAGTGGCGGAGCTGACCGGCGTCACCGAACTGGCCCGCCAGCACCCCCAAGGCTTCGACCGCCCGGTGGGCGAGCGCGGCCAATTGCTCTCCGGCGGCCAGCGCCAGGCTGTGCTGCTGGCCCGGGCGTTGCTACTCGACCCGCCGATCATGGTGCTCGACGAGCCTACCAGCGCCATGGACAACAGCAGCGAAGACACCCTGCGCCAACGCCTGCACACCTGGGTCGCGGGCAAGACCTTGTTGCTGGTCACCCATCGCACCTCAATGCTCAGCCTGGTGGATCGCCTGATCGTGCTGGACAACGGCAAGATCGTCGCCGACGGTCCCAAGGAAGCGGTCATCGATGCACTGCGCAAGGGCCGTGTCGGCTCTGCGGCCGTCTAGGAGGCGCCCATGTCCAACCCCACTGCCCCGCGCGGCTACTTCGCTCGTTTCAACAAAAACGCCGACAGCGAATTCATGCCCGAAGTGGCCGGCGTCGCCCAGGAAGACTCGCCGCGCTGGTCGCGCCTGACGGTGTGGATCGCCGCCGCGCTCATCATCAGCGCCCTGCTGTGGGCCAAATTCGCTGTGCTGCAAGAAGTGACCATGGGCGAAGGCAAGGCCATTCCGTCGAGCAAGGTGCAGGTGATCCAGAACCTAGAGGGCGGCATCGTCACCGAGATCTTCGTGCGCGAAGGGCAAATGGTGAACAAGGGCGACACCCTGCTGCGCCTGGATGACACGCGGTTTCGCTCCAACAAGGGCGAAAGCGAGGTGGACCGCTTCACCCTCACCGCCCAGGTCGAACGCCTGTCGGCCGAAGCCGAGGGCCGGCCCTTCAAGCTCTCCGACGAAGTGGTGGCCAAGGCCCCGCAAGTGGCCGAGGACGAACGCTCGCTGTTCGAGCAGCGCCAACGCAGGTTGGCCAGCGAACAACGGACCTTGAGTGAGCAACTTCGGCAAAAAACCCAAGAACTGGCGGAATTTCGCTCAAAACAAGGGCAATTCAGCTCAAGCCTGGGGCTGCTGCAACAGGAAATGAACATGTCCGCGCCCCTGGTGGGCACCGGGGCGGTGTCGCCGGTGGAAATCCTGCGCCTCAAACGCGCCGCCGTGGAAATCCGCGGTTCCCTCAATGCCACCACCCTGGCCATTCCCCGGGCCGAATCGGCGATCAATGAGATCAAGAGCAAGATCGATGAATCGGAGCAGAGCTTCCGCTCCGAGGCGGCCAAGGAACTCAACGAAAAACGCGCCGAACTGTCGAAAATCACCGCCACCAGCATCGCCATCGACGACCGCGTCACCCGTACCACGGTGACCTCCCCGGTGCATGGGGTCATCAAGCAGCTCAAGGTCAACACCATCGGCGGCGTGGTCCAACCCGGCAGCGACATGGTGGAAATCGTGCCCCTGGAAGACAACCTGCTGATCGAAGCCAAAGTCCGCCCGCAGGACGTGGCCTTCCTGCACCCGGGGCAGAAAGCCATGGTCAAGTTCAGCGCCTACGACTACACCATCTACGGCGGCCTGAGCGCCAAGCTGGAATTGATCGGCGCCGACACCATCACCGACGACAAAGGCAACAGTTTCTACCTGATCCAGGTGCGCACCGACAAAAACCACCTGGGCGGCGACGTCAAACCGCTGCTGATAATCCCCGGCATGGTGGCCACCGTGGACATCATCACCGGCGAAAAAAGTGTGCTCGATTACCTGCTCAAACCGGTGCTCAAGGCTCGCACCGAGGCGATGCGCGAACGCTAGACACCGTGGTTGCGCTGGTAAACGTCATCACCCATCGCCGCGATCTGGCCCTCGATCAACGCCTCGAACGGGTGCAGCAATGGCTCGAACGAGGCCGGCGCCTCCAGCACCTGCAACGCCTGGGCAATCGCCTCCACCGTGGACAACGCCCCCGGCCCCGGCGCCTTGCGCAAGCGGTAGCGCGACACCGCCCCCGCCGCCAGGCTGACCCGGGGCAGCGCGGCCAGCAGCGGATTGAGGTGCAACAGCTTGCGCGCCTTGCGCCAGGTGCCGTCCGGCACCACCAGCAACAGCGGTAGCTCCGCCGGCCCATAAGCGTGCAGCGCCTGGGATTCTTCGCCCGGAAACAACAACCGCGCCTGGTAACCGGGGCGGTCGAGCAGCGCCGGTAGGTCGGCGAACACCTCGCCCACGATCAACTCAGCGTTATTAAGGCCCAACGCCGCCAGGCGCGCGGTGTTCAGCGCGTGGCGTACCTCGCTGGGGTGCTGCAGCAACAGCACCCGGGTGCGGCTGTCGAGGCTGGGGATCAGCGGGCACAGGCAATGGGTGTCGGGGCGCAGGCAGCGCGGGCAGTGTGGGCGGGGCATAGGGTTCTGGACAAAGAAAAAGCCCGGGGCGGGCACAGGGGAAAACCGGTGGGCCTGACCGGCATCAGGCCCTGGGTCACTTCAAGGGCGGGGGTTAGCGGCGGCGCGGCTGGCGACGGCGTTGCTCGTCGTCCGTGCGGATAGGCACCGGTTGCAGCGGCGGTTCGATCAGACCCAGCGCAACACCGAGGTCGTGGAGCCAGTTTTGAATTTTCTCTTTCATGGTGCCCCCTTCAGGGTAATGCGGTGCGATCGAGAGTCTTAAACGTGTTCTCACAGAGAATAGTCCTAACTCCTACGCAATGCTCGCTCGTTCTTACAATGATCTATTACTGAATCCATCAGCAATAGGCCCTGCATCCCACGTAAACCCCGGCAAACCGCCGCGCTAGGCGGCTCAATGCCACTATCCCCCTCAGGCAATCAGCTCAACTCGATGCGGTCGGCGTGGATCACGATCTGCCCACCTTTGTAGAGCGCGCCAATGGCTTTCTTGAAGTTGCCCTTGCTGACGCCAAACAGGCTGCTAATCAAGGCCGGGTCGCTTTTGTCGCTGACCGGCAGGCTGCCGTTGTTTTCGCGCAACTTGGCGAGGATCTTGGAGTTCAGGCTGCTGACGGCTTCTTCACCCACCGGTTGCAGGCTCAGGCTGATCTTGCCGTCGGCACGAATCTCTTTGATAAAGCCTTTTTCTTCTTTACCGGCGCGCATGAACTTGAAGATTTCGTTCTTGTGGATCAAGCCCCAGTGCTTGTTGTTGATGATGGCCTTGAAGCCCATGTCGGTCGCTTCGGCCACCAGCAAGTCCACTTCCTGGCCCACTTGGTAGTTGGCCGGGGTTTTGTCCAGGTAACGGTCCAGGCGCGCGGTGGCGGTGATGCGGCGGGTGTGTTTGTCGAGGTACACATGCACCACGCAGTACTCGCCGGCGGTCATCTGGCGTTTTTCTTCGGAGTACGGCAGCAACAGGTCCTTGGGCAGGCCCCAGTCGAGGAACACGCCGATGCTGTTGACTTCAACCACTTTCAAACTGGCGAATTCACCGACCTGAACTTTGGGTTTTTCCGTGGTGGCGATAAGTTTGTCATCGCTGTCCAAATAAATAAAAACGTTGAGCCAGTCTTCATCTTCGCTGGGAATATCTTTTGGAATATAACGATTGGGCAGCAGGATTTCGCCATCGGCGCCGCCGTCCAGATACAAACCGAAGTTAGTATGTTTAACCACTTGCAAACTGTTGTAGCGTCCGACTAAAGCCATTTCCAATACCCTCATTGCGTGGGCGGCATTCTACCCGAGTTTACCGGCGCCGTTCTGCAGGCTGCGGGCGCGGCGGAAAAAAGTCCTTGTGGCGCCTGAATTTAGCGCACGGACGAGCCGCTCGTCAGGCCGCGCTTGGGGCAATCGGCGCAACGCCCGTATTTATTTGCCGCCTCTTTTGAGTGAAAACAACCGCTTAGGGCGTTATTTGAATGCGCGGGTTTTAATTTCCAAACGATGAGTTAATTCATTTCAGCAGATATTTACCAAGCAATTGTCAAGTATTTCCTGTACGATGCCTGGCCAAGTTAATTTTCTACAGGTTAATGGCCGCCATGCGCGTAAAAGCATCCAATAGCAAATCAAAGCCAGCTCCAGCCGTTGAAACCAGCGATTCGATCAACGAGCAGATTGCTGCTTTCCTGAAGTCCGGCGGTGAAATCCAGCAAATCGCCAAAGGCGTCAGTGGCCAGACCTTCGGCCCGTCCAAGCAAATTACCCTTGGCAAAAAGTAACACCCCGCGCAGCAATCCCTGGTCCCTAAGCGCTTCGAGCCTCGAAGCGCCAGGGCTAGAGCCCCGCCTCCCCCATCACCCGTAAAAATCCTGCCCCAGCGCCTGAACCACACTGAACTGCCAGCACCCTTGCGGGTTCAGATGAGGGTCTATGACTGCCTGCCAGGACTTGCCCATGCCCCGCTGGTTCAACGCCATCACCCTGCTCTTGGCCCTCGGCCTGACCCTCGCCGGGTGCAGCCGCGTCGGGCTGGCCTACCGCAACCTTGATGTGATCGTGCCGTGGACGCTCAGCGACTACCTGGACATGAACCGCCCCCAAAAAGATTGGTTCGACCAACGTCTCAAGGAGCACCTGAGCTGGCATTGCAGCACCCAATTGCCTGCCTACCTGGACTGGCTCGACCGTGTCGAGGCCATGGTCAAGACCGACCAGGTCAGCGATCAGGCCCTGCAAGCCCGGGCCGCAGAAGCCAAGCAAGCCATCAGCCAAACCGCCCGGGCCATTACCCCCTCGGCCGTGGAGCTGCTGCAAGGGCTGAGCGAGCGGCAAGTGGCCGAGATGAACGCGGCCTTCGCCAAGGACCTGCGCGAACGCCAGGCCAAATACGTCGAACCACCGCTGGAGCAGCAAATCCGCGAGCGCGCCGAGCGCATGGCCAAGCGCCTGGCCACTTGGCTCGGCCCCCTCAGCCCCGGCCAGCGGCAACGGGTACAGGCTTGGTCTGCCAGCCTGGGCGAGCAAAACCGCGAATGGATCGCCAACCGCGCCCAATGGCAAGGCGAGTTCAGCACCGCAGTGGCCCAGCGTCATGCCGCTGACTTCCCACAACGCATCGAGCAATTGCTGGTGGAACGCGAGCAGTTGTGGAGCCCCGCCTATCGCCAGGCCTTCGAGCGGACCGAGCAAGCGGCCCGCAGCCTGATCGTTGACCTCATGGCCCAAAGCACTGAGGCCCAGCGTTCACGCCTGCTGAAAAAACTCGACGGCGTGCGCCAGGACCTCACTTCACTGCAATGCCTGCAAACCGTGCGCCCCGGTTAATCAGGCGTTCTGCGCCCTGGACGCCAGGCTGTCGAAGGTCGCGGTGTCGAGGGCGTCGGCCTGTTGGTCCAACAGTTCGCGGGGGTGGTCGTTGCCGGGAATGCTGCTGTCGATCATCGCCAGCAAGCTGGAACCGCGAGGTGTCAGCACAAAATTTTCGCCATTTCCGCCCTCTTCCTCGGGGCGCGGTGCGATGAAACCACGGTCGAGCAGGAGCTTTTCGTACTCGGTGGCGGTGGTTTTCAGATGGTCGAGGTTCTCCACCTGCTCACCTTCCGCCGCTTTGGCCGCTGCGTGCTCTTCGGCATAGGGCCGTGGGGTGAAGCTGTGGTCGGCGCCGTTCTGAACTTCGTGGAGCAGGCGTTCGATCAGTTCCCAGTTGTAAGTAGTCATCCTGAATCCTCCGGCAGGCATAAGAAAAAGATGCCTTTCAAAGGGTGTGACCTGCCTGTTCCGCAGCCGTTCAGCCGGGTTGATGGGCGCAATTTCACTGAACTTTTGCCCAAGCGCCAGCCTCAACCGGGCGTAGTGCACCCGCAAACCTGGAGGTCTGCATCATGAATACCCTGTTGAAATTGACGGTCGCCGCCGCCCTGTTCACCGCCCTGCCCGCCTGGGCCTGCACCCCCGAAGAGGCCGAAGCCAAACGCAAGGAAGTGGCCGAGAAGGTCACCCAGATCACCGAGCAGAACCCGGCCAAAGCCAAGGAGATCAACGACGAGTTGCAGCAAATGGACCTGACCACCGCCAGCAAGGATTTGCCGGACAAATGCCAGTTGATCGACAAACGCCTTCAAGAGCTGAACAAGGCCGAGGCCAAGGCAGATAGTTGAGGCCATAAAAAACCGGCCAGGGGCCGGTTTTTTTAAGGCCTGCGCGCCTTACTCGGCCGCAGGTGCTTCGGGCTTGCGGCGCTTGAGCGGCGCCATGCCGTCCTTGCTGACCAGCGACAGGGCGTCGGTCTTGGGGCGGTTGGCGATCTTGCGTTTGGTCGGCGACTTGGCGCCGGTTTTCTTCTTCTCGCCCTTGGCGTCGACCTTTTTCTTCTTCACGCCCACGGCTTTGCCCGAGGCCTTGACCTTTTTCGGCCCGCCGTAGGTGCCTTTGACTTCCTTGATGGTGCGGCGCTCGAAGCTTTGCTTGAGGTAGCGCTCGATGCTCGACATCAGGTTCCAGTCGCCATGGCAGATCAGCGAGATCGCCAGGCCATCGTTACCGGCGCGGCCGGTGCGGCCGATACGGTGCACGTACTCGTCGCCGCTGCGGGGCATGTCGAAGTTAATCACCATGTCCAGGCCTTCGACGTCCAGCCCGCGGGCGGCGACGTCGGTGGCGACGAGGATTTTCACGCCGCCCTGCTTGAGGCGGTCGATGGCCAGCTTGCGGTCTTTCTGGTCTTTTTCGCCGTGCAGGACGAAGGCCTTGTATTCCTGCGCCACGAGGCGGCCGTAGATGCGGTCGGCCATGGCCCGGGTGTTGGTGAAGATGATTGCCTTCTGATAAGTCTCATTGGCCAGCAGCCAATTGACGATCTGTTCTTTGTGCTGGTTGTGGTCGGCCGTGATGATCTGCTGACGAGTGGTCGCGTTCAGTTGGCTGACGCTGTTGAGCTGCAAGTGCTCAGGGTTGACCAGCACCTTGGCGACCATGTCGCGCAGGGTGGAGCCGCCGGTGGTGGCGGAGAACAGCATGGTCTGCTGGCGGTTGGCGCATTCCTCGACCAAACGCTGCACGTCGTCGGCAAAACCCATGTCGAGCATGCGGTCGGCTTCGTCCAGCACCAGCACTTCGACTTCCTTGAGGTCGAGGTTACCGGCGTTGAGCTGCTCGATCATCCGCCCCGGCGTACCGATGAGGATGTCCGGCACCTTGCGCAGCATGGCGGCTTGCACCTTGAAGTCTTCGCCGCCGGTAATCAGACCGGACTTGATGAAGGTGAATTGGGCGAAACGCTCCACTTCCTTCAAGGTCTGCTGGGCCAGTTCGCGGGTCGGCAGCAGGATCAGGGTCTTGATGCTGACGCGGACTTTCGCCGGGCCGATCAAGCGGTTGAGGATCGGCAGGACGAAAGCGGCGGTTTTGCCACTGCCGGTTTGCGCCGTCACCCGCAGGTCACGCCCTTCGAGCGCGAGCGGGATGGCCGCGGCTTGCACTGGCGTAGGCTCGACAAATTTAAGCTCGGCCACGGCTTTGAGCAGGCGTTCGTGCAGGGCGAATTGGGAAAACACGGGTGCTACCTCGAAGAAATGCAGAAAAACAGCCGCATAGGGTAACGGTTTCGCGCGGCCAAACCGAGTTTCTTTACGCAAAGCAGCGCAATCAGCTGCATTTTTGTTAGCGAACTTGTCCCGAATCGTAACCTCGCTTGTCTTAAATGCTCTAATCGCCCGGTCTCGTCCTACAGAAGAATCGCTTTACCCATGGATATGAAACAGCTCTGGCTCAACGCCCAAGACCTCTGGGGCATGCTCGATCAACACCCGCTGCTGTTTTCCGGCCTGGCCCTGAGCGCCTTGCTGGTGGTCGCCCTGGTGCTCGGACGAGTGGCACGCTACTTAATTCTGCACGCCGCCCGGCTACTGGGCCGGCAACCGGCCCTGCACTGGGTCAACGACTTGCGCGAAAACAAGGTGTTCCATCGCCTGGCCCAGATGACGCCGTCGCTGATCGTGCAGTTCGGCCTCAACCTGGTGCCGGATCTGAGCAAGAACAGCCACGTGTTTCTGGGCAACGTCGCCCTGGCATTCACCATCCTGTTCCTGGTACTGAGCCTCAGCGCCCTGCTCAATGCCTTGCTGGACATCTACGCGCGCACCGAACACGCCCGCACCCGGTCGATCAAGGGCTACGTGCAACTGGCGAAAATGGTGCTGTACGTGTTTGGCGCGATCATCATCGTCGCCACCCTGATAAACCGCTCGCCGCTGTTGCTGCTATCCGGCCTGGGGGCGATGTCGGCGGTGATCCTGTTGGTCTACAAGGACACCCTGCTGTCGTTCGTCGCCAGCGTGCAGTTGACCAGCAACGACATGCTGCGGGTCGGCGACTGGATCGAAATGCCCCAAGTCGGCGCCGACGGCGACGTGGTGGACATCACCCTGCACACGGTCAAGGTGCAGAATTTCGATAAAACCATCGTGTCCATTCCCACCTGGCGCCTGATGTCCGAGTCGTTCAAGAACTGGCGCGGCATGCAACAGGCCGGTGGCCGGCGGATCAAGCGCAGCCTGTACATCGACGCCATCGGTGTGCGTTTCCTGCGCGACGAGGAAGAACAATGCCTGACCCAGGTGCACCTGCTGACCGACTACATCGGCCGCAAACAGGCTGAACTCAAGAGTTGGAACGAGGCCCAGGGCAACGTCGCCGAGCTGTCGGCCAACCGCCGCCGCATGACCAACCTGGGGACTTTCCGCGCCTACGCGCTGGCGTACCTCAAGAGCCACCCGGAAATTCAGCCGAACATGACCTGCATGGTCCGCCAGATGCAAACCACGGCCCAAGGGGTGCCGCTGGAGATCTACTGCTTCACCCGCACCACCGCGTGGGCCGATTACGAGCGGATCCAGGGCGATATCTTCGACTACCTGCTGGCGGTGCTACCGGAATTCGGCCTGAGCCTGTACCAACAGCCCAGCGGCAACGACCTGCGCGCCGGGCTCTTCCCGCCTCTCGCCCCCGAAACAACGTAGCAAGCGAGCTCGCCCGCTTGCTACGAGGTGCGAAGTGCGCCGCGGCGGCTGATCCACACCGCGCCCAGGATCACCAGGGCGCCAAGGGCCAGGCGCCCCAGGTCTTCGTGCTGGTTCCAGATCAACAGGTTGACCAGCAGCCCCAGCGGCACGTGCAGGTTGTTCATCACCGCCAGGGTGCCGCCACTGACCAGGCACGCGCCCTTGTTCCACCAGTACATCCCCAGCGCCGTAGACACCAACCCCAAAAACACCAGCACGCTCCACTGCAACGGCGCTGCGGGCCAAAAATCCGCCTTGCCGAAGGCCAGGAACGCCGGTAACACCACCGCCAGCGCCCCCAAGTAGAAGTAACCGAAGCGCCGGTAATGGGGCAGGTCACTGGGGTGGCGCGCCACCAAATGCTTGTACAGCACCTGCCCCGCCGCATAGGTGAAGTTGGCCAGTTGCAGGAGCAAGAACCCCATGAAGAAGTCCGGGTTGATGCGGTCCAGGCGAATTACCGCCGCGCCCAGCACCGCCACCAGCGCCGCGATCAACGCCCAAGGGTTGAAACGCCGGTTCAGGGCATCTTCGATCAGGGTCACGTGCAACGGCGTGAGGATGGTGAACAGCAGCACCTCCGGCACCGTCAGCACCCGAAAACTCAGGTACAGGCACACGTAGGTGACGCCGAACTGCAACGCGCCGATCAGCAGCATGGCGCGCATGAAACGCGGTTCCACCTGGCGCCAACGGGTCAGGGGAATGAACACCAACCCGGCCAATACCACCCGCACCAGCACGGCGAAGTAGCTGTCCACATGCCCGGCCAGGTATTCGCCGATCAAGCTGAAGGAAAACGCCTGAATCAGCGTGACAACCAGTAGATAGCCCATAGGCACCTCATTTCAAATGGCGGCGACCTTAGCGGTTTTGCGCCGCGCAGGGAAACCCGGCAGGAACCCGCAGGCAAAAAAAACCCGATCAGGCCACAGGGCCGATCGGGCGGGAGCACTCAGGAGCAACAAGTGCAAAGGGAGGTTCGATGCGCGAACCGATCTGAAGGGGAATGCGCAAGGAGGCCTACTAAGCCTGCCTACGATTACCGGGCGATTAACGCCTTAGGCGAGCTGGGCCAAACGGGCGTTGGCCTGGCTCAGGCCTTTGTCGTGGAAGTCGGCGCCCAGGTTCAGGCCTTCGGCATGAATGAACGCCACGTCGTGGATGCCGATAAACGCCATGACCTGGCGCAGGTAGGGTTCCTGGTGGTCGGCGCTGCTGCCGGCGTAGATGCCGCCACGGGCCGTCAACACAAAGGCGCGCTTGCCGGTGAGCAGGCCTTGGGGGCCGGTGGCGGTGTATTTGAATGTCACTCCGGCGCGCAGCACGTGGTCGAGCCAGGCCTTGAGGGTGCTGGGGATGGTGAAGTTGTACATGGGCGCGGCCATGACCAGCACATCGGCGGCCAGCAGTTCCTCGGTCAAGGCTTCGGAACGCTCCAGGGAGGCCTGTTCGGCTTGCGTACGTTGTTCGGCGGGTTTCATCCAGCCGCCCAGCAGGTGGGCGTCCAGGTGCGGCACCGGGTTGAGGGCCAGGTCACGCACGCTGATCTGATCCGCCGGGTGCGCGGCCTGCCACTGGGTAATGAAGGTCTGGGTCAGTTGGCGGGACACCGAGTCCTGCTGGCGGGCGCTGCTTTCGATGATAAGAACGCGTGACATAGCTTGTAGGCTCCATCGGTAGATGCTGTAAGGCGATGGAGTGGAGGTTAAACAGAGTCATATCGATGAAAAAGCGCAAATAACTGCTATAACCGATCTATAAATTCGTTTATAAGCGAAGCGTTCCCCGTAGGACCGCCTCCCGTCCCGTTACTTGGCCACGCAGGTCAGCTCGATACGCAGGCGGATGATGCTGCGGTTGAACTTGGCCGTGGCGTTCCTGAACTTGCCGGCCGGCACCTCGACTTTGCGGGTGCGCGGCGCCTCGGGGCCATTACGGAACACCACCGTGCACAGCGCGTCGCTCTTGCCGTAGTTGTTGATCTGGATGGAGCCGATGTCGGCATCGGTGTCGAACGCGGTGTAGTCGACGCTCACGCCGGTGAGGTGTTTTTCCACCGCGATCGGGTAGGCGAACGCACTAAGCGGCAACAGCGCCAGTAACGCAAAACAAATTTTTCTCATTCGGCAGCCTCCAACAAAGGGCTGCCAGCTTAGGACAAGAGGAGCTCAACTTGAAAGCGCCCCGCGTTACCCTCGATCAATGGCGGACCCTGCAAGCGGTGGTCGATCACGGCGGCTTCGCCCAGGCCGCCGAAGCGCTGCACCGTTCGCAGTCCTCCGTGAGCTACACGGTCGCGCGCATGCAAGACCAGCTCGGCGTGCCCTTGCTGCGCATCGACGGGCGCAAAGCCGTGCTCACCGAGGCCGGCGGCGTGCTGTTACGCCGTTCGCGGCAATTGGTCAAGCAGGCCAGCCAACTCGAAGACCTGGCCCACCACATGGAGCAGGGCTGGGAAGCCGAAGTGCGCCTGGTGGTGGACGCCGCCTACCCCAATGCCCGCCTCGTGCGCGCCCTCACCGCGTTCATGCCGCAAAGCCGCGGCTGCCGCGTGCGCCTGCGCGAGGAGGTGTTGTCGGGGGTCGAAGAAGTCCTGCTCGAAGGCGTGGCGGATCTGGCCATCAGCGGCTACAACATCTCCGGCTACCTGGGCACCGAGATGAGCAGCGTGGAGTTCGTCGCCGTTGCCCACCCCGACCACCCCCTGCACCGTTTGCAGCGGGAGCTGAGCTTCCAGGACCTGGAAAGCCAGTTGCAAGTGGTGATCCGCGACTCCGGCCGCCAGCAGCCACGCGACGTCGGCTGGCTGGGCGCCGAACAGCGCTGGACCGTCGGCAGCCTGGCCACCGCCGCCACCTTCGTGGGCAGTGGCCTGGGCTTTGCCTGGCTGCCGCGGCACCTGATCGAGCGGGAAATAAAGGAAGGCCTGCTCAAGTTGCTGCCGCTGGACCAGGGCGGTAGCCGCCACCCGACTTTCTACCTGTACTCCAACAAGGAAAAACCCCTGGGCCCAGCCACGCAAATCCTCGTCGAACTGCTGCGCACCTTCGACACCGCGCCGCTGGAGGCCCCGTTCGCCGCCCCCGAGCAAGCCTGACCCACTGAACAAGGAGTTCTGCCATGGCCTATTTCGAGCACGAAGGTTGCACCCTGCACTACGAGGAATACGGCCACGGCACGCTGCTTCTGTTGGTCCATGGCCTGGGTTCCAGCGCCCTGGATTGGGAGATGCAGATCCCTGACCTTGCCGCCCGCTACCGCCTCATCATCCCCGATGTGCGCGGCCACGGCCGTTCCGACAAACCCCGCGAGCGCTACAGCATTGCCGGGTTCAGCGCCGACCTGGTGGCGCTGATCGAGCACCTGAACCTGGGGCCGGTGCACCTGGTGGGGTTGTCCATGGGCGGCATGATCGGCTTCCAATTGGCGGTGGACCAACCGCACTTGCTCAAGAGCCTGTGCATCGTCAACAGCGCCCCCCAGGTCAAGCTGCGCAGCGCCGACGACTACTGGCAGTGGTTCAAGCGCTGGAGCCTGGCGCGCCTGCTGGGTATGGACACTATTGGCCGGGCCTTGGGTAGCAAGCTGTTTCCCAAGCCAGAACAAGCGGCGCTGCGGCAAAAAATGGCTGAGCGCTGGGCAAAAAACGACAAACGTGCTTATCTCGCCAGCTTCGATGCCATCGTCGGCTGGGGCGTGCAGGAACGACTTTCGCGGGTCACCTGTCCAACCCTGGTCATCAGCGCCGAGCGTGACTACACGCCGGTGGCACTCAAGGAAGCCTATGTCCGGCTCCTGAGCGATGCGCACCTGGTGGTCATCGCCGATTCGCGGCATGCCACCCCGCTAGACCAGCCACACCGCTTCAACCAAACCCTGCTTGAGTTTCTAACCACAGTCGACACCACCCCTCAGGATCACTGACCCATGCTAAAAAAACTCGCCCTCGTCGCTGGCTCTGTCTTCTTCGCCGCCCACCTGATGGCTGCCACGCCGGAAAAAGCCCCCAAAGTCGTGCTGGATACCAGTTTCGGCGCGGTGGAAATCGAGCTGGACCCGGTCAAGGCGCCCATCAGCAGCAAAAACTTTCTCCAGTACGTGGACAGCGGCTTCTACAACAACACCATTTTCCACCGCGTGATCCCGGGCTTCATGGCCCAGGGCGGCGGCTTCACCGAGCAAATGGTGCAAAAAGACACCAAGGACCCGATCAAAAACGAAGCCAGCAACGGCCTGCATAACGTGCGCGGCACCCTGTCCATGGCCCGCACCTCCAACCCGAACTCGGCCACCAGCCAGTTCTTCATCAACGTTGCCGACAACGCCTTCCTCGACCCGGGCCGCGATGCCGGTTACGCCGTGTTCGCCAAGGTGACCAAGGGCATGGACGTGGTCGACCAGATCGTCAACTCCCGTACCACCGTCAAAAATGGCATGCGCGACGTGCCCGCCGACCCGGTGTTCATCAAGTCGGCCAAGCGCATCGACTGACGCGCGCCAGCGGCGCGGGGCCTGCCTCGCGCCGCTCCACCCTCGACAAGGAGAGCCCGCACGCGGGCACCGAGCCCATGTTCTATCGTCGTTTCGAGCAACTGATCGACATCTTCCGCGACGCCCCCGACGCGACGCCCCCCGACAAAGTCCTGCCCTTCTACCTCTATTACCTGCGCCAGGTCTGGCCGCTGTTTGCCGCCCTGTTGCTGATTGGCCTGGTGGCTTCGCTGATTGAAGTCGCCCTGTTCAGCTACCTGAGCCGCATCATCGACCTGGCCCAGGGCACGCCCTCTCCCGATTTTTTCAGCGTCCACGCCAACGAACTGATCTGGATGGCCGTGGTGGCCCTGGTGCTGCGCCCGATCTTTTTCGGCCTGCATGACCTGTTGGTACACCAGACCCTCAACCCGGGCATGACCAGCATGATCCGCTGGCAAAACCACAGCTACGTGCTCAAGCAAAGCCTGAACTTCTTCCAGAACGACTTCGCCGGGCGCATCGCCCAGCGCATCATGCAAACCGGCGCCTCCCTGCGCGATTCAGCAGTGCAAGCGGTCGACGCCCTGTGGCATGTGCTGATCTACGCCATCAGCTCCCTGGTGCTGTTCGCCGAAGCCGACTGGCGCCTGATGATCCCGCTGCTGACCTGGATCGCCGCCTACATCGGCGCGCTCTACTACTTCGTGCCACGGGTCAAGCAGCGCTCGGTGGAGTCCTCCGACGCACGCTCCAAACTGATGGGGCGCATCGTTGACGGCTACACCAACATCACCACCCTCAAGCTGTTCGCCCACACCCAGTCCGAACAGCAGTACGCCCGCGAAGCCATCGCCCACCAAACCGAAAAAGCCCAGTTGTCCGGGCGCGTGGTCACCAGCATGGACGTGGCCATTACCGCCATGAACGGCTTGCTGATCGTCACCACCACGGGCCTGGCCCTATGGCTGTGGAGCCACTCGCTGATCTCGGTGGGTGCCATCGCCCTGGCCACGGGCCTGGTGATTCGCATCGTCAACATGTCGGGCTGGATCATGTGGGTGGTCAACGGCATTTTCGAGAACATCGGCATGGTCCAGGACGGCTTGCAGACCATCGCCCAACCGGTGGCCGTCACCGACCGCGAACAGGCCCCGCGCCTGCACGTGGCGCGCGGCGAAGTGCGCTTGGAGCAAGTGGACTTCCACTACGGCAAGCGCAGCGGCGTCATCAGTGGCCTGGACCTGGTCATCGAGCCCGGGGAAAAAATCGGTTTGATCGGCCCCTCCGGTGCCGGCAAATCGACCCTGGTCAACCTCCTGCTGCGCCTCTACAACCTGCAGGGCGGGCGCATCCTGATCGATGGCCAAAACATCGCCGACGTCACCCAGGAAAGCCTGCGCGAGCAAATCGGCATGATTACCCAGGACACCTCCCTGCTGCACCGCTCGATCCGCGACAACCTGCTCTACGGCAAGCCCGATGCCAGCGACGAGCAACTGTGGGAAGCGGTGCGCAAGGCCCGCGCCGACGAATTCATCCCGCACCTGTCCGATGCCCTGGGCCGCACCGGTTTCGATGCCCACGTGGGCGAGCGCGGGGTCAAGCTTTCCGGCGGCCAGCGCCAGCGCATTGCCATTGCCCGGGTGCTGCTCAAGGACGCGCCGATCCTGATAATGGACGAGGCCACCTCGGCCCTGGACTCGGAGGTCGAAGCGGCCATCCAGGAAAGCCTGGAAACCCTGATGCAAGGCAAAACCGTGATCGCCATCGCCCACCGCCTCTCCACCATTGCGCGCATGGATCGCCTGGTGGTGCTGGACAAGGGCCGCATCGCCGAAACCGGCACCCACGCCCAACTGCTGGCCCACGGCGGCCTCTATGCGCGCTTGTGGCAACACCAGACCGGCGGCTTCGTCGGCATCGACTGAACGCCTGCCGCACGCCGCCGAAGTGACGCCGGGCCCTTGTAAACCAGGGGCCCGGCGTTTTTTTTCGGGGCACTGGCATTACGCCACAGGCCTGCTGTACTGAGCCAAGGTTCTGGAGAGAGCCTGAAGTAAGACGCAGGAAGCATAACGGCTGTATCGAGTCGATAAGTCGACCTCAAAGGACACTCTCATGTCTCTGTTCAAACGTTCAGTTACTGAGTTGTTAGGTACTTTCTGGCTGGTGTTGGGCGGTTGTGGCAGTGCGGTACTGGCGGCAGCGTTTCCGGATGTCGGAATCGGCTTGCTGGGGGTATCGCTGGCATTCGGCCTCACCGTACTGACCATGGCCTTCGCCATTGGTCATATCTCTGGTTGCCATCTCAACCCCGCCGTGTCGGTGGGCCTGGTGGTCGGTGGGCGCTTTCCCGCCCGGGAACTGCCGGCCTATGTAGTGGCTCAGGTGATTGGCGGGGTGGTCGCTGCGGCGTTGCTGTACTTCATCGCCAGCGGCAAACCGGGGTTCGAGCTGGCCAGCGGCCTGGCCTCCAACGGCTATGGCGAACATTCGCCGGGGGGCTACTCGATGGCCGCAGGCTTTGTCAGTGAGCTGGTGATGACGGCGATGTTCATCGTCATCATCCTCGGCGCCACCGACAAACGCGCCCCACCGGGGCTGGCACCGATTGCGATCGGCCTGGCCCTGACCCTGATCCACTTGATCTCCATCCCGGTGACCAACACCTCGGTCAACCCGGCCCGCAGTACGGGGCCGGCGCTGATTGTCGGTGGCTGGGCGATCCAGCAGTTGTGGCTGTTCTGGCTGGCGCCGATCCTCGGTGCGGTGATCGGTGGCGTGACTTACCGCTGGCTGGGCAAGGAGGAGCACTGAACCGCTATCCCTGAAGAAGGTCAGCCTTGCCGATAGGGCAAGGCTGCTTTCGCTTCCAGCGCATAAGCCATCACCCCGCCGCGCTCCTGCTCCAAAAAGTCGCTGACCGCCGCCTTCAGCCCTGCGTGCCGCAGGTAATGCCACGAATGGGTCAGCACCGGCTCAAACCCGCGGATCAACTTGTGCTCGCCCTGGGCGCCGGCATCGAAACGCTGATAACCCTCGGCGATGGCGTATTCCATGCCCTGGTAGAAGCAGGTTTCAAAATGCAGGCGATCGAACTCCTTCAGGCAACCCCAGTAGCGGCCATAAAAACTGTCGCCGCCCACTAGGCTGAAGGCCATTGCCACCGGCCGCGTGCCTTGTTTGGCCAGCACCACGCGAATCGCCTCGGGCATGCGTTCGGCCAACAGGCTGAAAAACGCCCGCGTCAGGTACGGCCGCTGGCGCCGCACCGCGTAGGTATTGGCGTAGCAGGCGTAGACAAAATCCCACTGTGCTTCGCCCACTTGCCGACCTTCGAGCCACTCAAAATCGATGCCCTGCCCCGCCACTTGCTCGCGCTCCTTGCGCATCTGCTTGCGCTTGCGCGAGCTGAGGGCGTCGAGGAAATCCTGGAAATCGCGATAGCCACGGTTGTGCCAGTGGTACTGGCAGCCAATGCGTTGCAGCCAACCCGGTTGCCCGGCCAAGGCAGCATCGGTGGCGGCGTCGGTGAAGTTGATATGGGCGCTGCCCAGCCCTTCGATCTCCAGGTAACCGGGCAGGCACTGGAGCAACTCGGCGCCATCCTGCCCGGCCGCCGTCAACAGGCGCGGGCCGCTGACCGGGCTGAAGGGCACGGCCGTCAACAGCTTGGGGTAATAGTCGATACCGGCGCGCTCGCAGGCATCGGCCCACGCGTGGTCGAACACGTACTCGCCATAGGAATGCCATTTTCGGTAGCTGGGCAACGCCGCCAGCAAGCGCCCGCCCTCACGGTGCAGCAGATGCTCGGGCTGCCACCCGGTGTGCTGGCCGACACTGGCGCTCGCCTCCAGCGCCGCCAGAAAACCGTGGCGCAAGAACGGCTGGTTCGCCGGCACCAGGGCATCCCATTCAGCGGGCGCGATGGCCGAAAAATCCTGCACAACCTCAAGCACCATCCTACCCCCCGCCCTGAACCCAAAGTCCCGGCGAGTATCCCCTATCCGCGACACCGGCCGAAATAAAAAAACCCCGCCGAAGCGGGGTTGAACACGAGGGGAGCTTTAACGGATGAAGAAAGAGCTCCTGGAACGCAACAGCGTGAGGCTTAGAACACGTACTGGGCGCGGACCACGAAACCGTCGCCGCTGTCGTCGCCGGTACGACGCGCCGGGGTGCCGCCGCTGGCGGCGGTGGCGTTGGTCACGTTGTCGGTCTTGGCCTTGAGGTAGGCGGCGGAGATTTTCACCGCTTCGTTGGCGTACCAGTTCACGCCCAGGGTGTGCACCTTGGCTTCAGCGTCGCCGACGTCACGGGTCAGGCTGGCGGTGGTGATGTTGTCGTCTTCGACGGTCAGGCTGTCGTAGCGATAGAACAGTTCCCAGGCACCGATGGCTTTGTTGGCCGGTTTGATTGCGTCGAATTTGCCGACTTTATAGCCGCGCGATTCGCCGGTCAGGGTGTACGCACCCTGCACGTAGAAGCCATGGCCCTTGATGTCTTCGCGGCTGCTGTCGTCAGCCTTGGTCTTGCGGGCGATGTACTCACCCTGGATCGAGGCCGGGCCCATGGCGAACGCGGCTTCCAAGCCGAAGGCGTCATCGCGGTCATAAGAACCTGCTGGCGAGGAAGAGCTGCCACCCAGGATCGGACGGTTGCCGTTGGTGCCGGCGTCGTTGCCGCCCAGGGTTTCCACGCCGCGGATGCCCATACGGGTGCGGTAGCGCGAATCGAACGCGGTGTCGGAAACATCGCGGGACGCGAGGTTCACACCAAAGTGCAGCACGTTGCCAGCCTCGTGCATCGGCGCAAACACAAAGCGGCCGTTGACCTGCTTGACGCTGTTGCCGTCGGTGTCGTCGGTGTCTTTGCTGAACACGCCAGCCGAGGCGTAGAACGAGTCGGCGAAGGTGCTGGAGGCTTGCAGGCCCAGGCCGTTTTGGTGGCTGTTGGCCCAATCGACCATGTCATAGGCCATGTTGCGCTCTGGCGCGGTGACCCACTTGGAGCTGGTGGCTTTTTCCAGGCCGAAGTCCGGGTCAAAACGGCCGACCTTGATCGATACAGGCTTGAAGCCGTTATAGGCCAGGGACGCTTCGTCGAAGTAGCCGTTGTCCGAATCGCCGGCGTTATGGGAGAAGTCGTAGCTGATGGCATAGGCCCAGTCGGTGTAGAGCACACCGGACAGTTCCAGGAACGCGCGACGGAAGTAAGCCGCGTCAGCGGTGTCGCCATTCTTCGTGTACACGCCGTCGAACTGGCTGTAGTCCGCCTGCAAACGCCCGCCGAGCTTGAAGCTGAATTCTTTGTCGGTGGTAGCAACCTCAAGGCCGCCCTTGGTTTTGACTACGATATCGGCGCCGTCAGTGGTGACAGTGCCAGCGAAAGCCTGGGCGGTAACTGCCAGGGCCAGGGCGCTGGCGGCAAAACCGGCGAAGTGCTTACGGATCATCGAAGAGTTCCCCTAATTGGTGGTCTTTGGCGTTGGAAAACACGCGGGGCTGGCCCGCTGGTGTTGGGAGGGAATCTTGGCGGCGGGTTATTTCAGAGGAGTTGCTGATATATAAAGATTTTGTTACAGCGGAACTTTTTTACTTCGAAAAGAAATAAGCGGTTCAGACGCCGAGCGGCAAGCTGTAAGCCGCAATCTAGAGCGGTTCGGGGGAGTTTTCGGCGGGAGGCGAGGGCTATTTGATGGTGTTTTTTTGTTCGGCAGCGAGGCGTGCAGCCAGTTCGTCCAGGCCCGGTACGGGGGGTTCCGGCAGCTCGCGCAGGGTCGCTTGCAGCAAGCGCATCTGGCGCATGAAACGGCGGCAATTGGGGCAGAACAGCAGGTGATGATGCATCATCAGTCGTTCACGAAAACTCAGTTGGCCATCGATAAAGTCGCTGGAGCGGGCCACTTGTTCCTTACAGGTCAGCATTCGCCGGTTTCCTCGAAATGTTCCACGGTTGCGAAAACTTTGAGCCGTGCCCTGTGTAGCAGCACGCGGACATTGGAGAGGGAGATATGCAGAAGATTACAGATTTCCTCCATCTCCAGACCCTGGCGCTCGCGCAGCAACAGCACGCTGCTTTGCAACTCGGAGAGGCTAAGCAAGGTGTGTTCCAGGCATTGACGCAACTGCTCCTGGCTGAGCAAGGCTTCCGGGGAATCCTGATGCCAGGCGTAAGGAGCCACCAGCCAGTGGCCATCCTCGTGACTGAACCGTTCGTCACCGAGGGTACCGTGGGGGGCGGGCAGGTCGTCGAGTAGCACTTCGCGGCGGTTTTGCCGGTAGCGGCCCTTGGCGGCGTTGGCGGTGATGGTCAGCAACCAAGTCTTGAGGCTCGAACGCCCCTCGAACTTCGCCAGGCTGCGCACCACCGAGAGCCAGGCATCCTGCACCACTTCATCGGCATGGCGGTTGCCGACGATGGCGTAGGCCACGGCGCGCATGGCGCTTTGATAGGTGCTGACCAACTGTTTGTAGGCCAATTGCTCGCCCGCCAGTAGGCGCTCGATCAGTTGTGCATCATCCTTAGCCAACATTCACTGCCCTTCCTGTCGCTGTTAGGAGAAGGCCGCAGGTATTGGGAAACCTGCGACAGCGCCCAAAAGTTACAGCGCTTTAACCCCTTCGAATGCAGGAAATTTCATCTTTTAGCGCGCGAAACATAACCGACAGGTCAGAGCTTGCGCAGAATCACGCTACCAATCGAGTAACCCGCACCGAACGAACTGAGCACGGCCAGGGAGCCGGTCGGCAAATCGTCCTGGTACTTGTGGAAAGCAATCACCGAACCGGCCGAGCTGGTGTTGGCGTAGGTATCGAGAATCACTGGCGCCTCGACTTCCGTGGCTTCGCGGCCCAACAGTTTCTTGACGATCAGGTGGTTCATGCTCAGGTTCGCCTGATGCAGCCAGAAACGCTTCACATCGCCGACGTTGAGCGAATTTTCCTGCAAATGGGCGCCGATCAGTTCCGCCACCATCGGGCACACATCGCGGAACACCTTGCGGCCTTCCTGCACGAACAGCTTGTCCGGGGCGCCGATGCCCTCTTCCGCGGCACGGTTGAGGAAGCCGAAGTTATTGCGGATGTTGTTGGAGAACTTGGTCAGCAGCTTGGTGCTGACAATGTCGAACTGATGCTTGGAGGTGGCCAGGTCGGCCCGCTCGATGATGACGGCGGTGGCCGCGTCGCCAAAGATGAAGTGGCTGTCGCGGTCACGGAAATTCAGGTGGCCGGTGCAGACTTCCGGGTTGACCATCAGGATCGCCCGGGCCTGGCCCAGTTGCACGCTGTTGGCCGCAGCCTGGATGCCGAAGGTGGCGGAGGAGCAGGCCACGTTCATATCAAAGCCGAACCCCTGGATGCCCAGCGCTTCTTGCACTTCGATGGCAATGGCTGGGTAGGCGCGTTGCAGGTTGGAGCAGGCGACGATCACGCCGTCGATGTCGGCCGCGGTCTTGCCGGCGCGCTGCAAGGCTTGTTCGGCGGCGCCGATGGCCATTTGGCAAAGCACCGACCACTCGTCATTGCTGCGCTCGGGCAGGCGCGGGGCCATGCGCTGCGGGTCAAGGATGCCTTCCTTGTCCATCACGAAGCGGCTCTTGATACCGGAAGCTTTTTCGATAAAAGCGGCGTTGGATTCGGTCAGCGCCTGAACCTCGCCGCGGGCGATGGCCTCGGCGTTGTCGTGGTTGAATTGGGCCACGTAGGTGTTGAAAGACTGCACCAGTTCTTCGTTGGAAATGCTGTTGGCCGGTGTGTACAGGCCGGTGCCACTGATGACGACGTTATGCATGGTCGTTTCTCTAATCCGTTCAGGCAGAAAGCATTGGCACCGACGTACCAACACATAAAGGGTCCGGCTCCCTTAGAGGGCCGGGCCTGGCGTCGCTTTATTCCGATCCGCCGTGGCTGCGAAAGCGCAGCACTGCGGGTACGGCGTTTATAGCGGCGAAGTTTGCCATAAACGCCAGCATTTGGCCCCTATGCCGAGACGACAGGGCAGCAGGGCAAATGCACTAGGGCTCTACTTGGCTCCACTGTTTGCTCAGGCGTTTGTCTGAAATCGGCACCTTGGTGCCCAACTGCTGGGCAAACAACGACACCCGGTACTCCTCCAGCCACCAGCGGTACAGCTCCAATTGCGGGTCGCGCTTGCCTTCCTGAGCATGCTTGGCGACACGGGCCTGGTACTGCGCCCACAGGCCGCTCAACTCGCCGCTCCAGACCCGGTCCTTCTGCACCTGGCCGGGGAGTTTTTCCAGGCGCAGTTCGATGGCTTTGAGGTAGCGCGGCAATTCTTTGAGCCACTGCACCGGGGTTTCGCGCACAAACCCTGGGTACACCAGGTTGCCCAGTTGCTGCTTGATGTCGTTGAGGGCCACGGCGCGGGCCAGGTCGATCTTGCCCTTGAAGCACTTTTGCAGGCCATGCCACAGCTTGAGGATGTCCAGGGTCAGGCGCGCCAGGCGTTCAGCGTGTTCGGTCCAGGCGCCGCGCTTGCGTTCGGCCAGGGACGCGAGCCCGGCACCGTCGCGGGGCAGGCTGGTTTCGCCGTCCAACACGCAGCTGTCGAGGCTGGCCAGCAGAATGTCTTCGACCAGGGCATCGATGCGCCCCAGTTCGCGGTACATCAGCCCCAGTTCGGTGAGGCCCGGTAATTTGCCGCGCAGGAACTTCGCCGGCTCCGCCAGTTGCTGCATCAGCAGGCGCTGCAAGGCGCGGCGGTGCTGGAACTCGGCTTCGGCCAGGGTGGAGAAGCGCCCTTCCTTGACCGTGCCGCCCTCTTCCACCAGCGCCGGGTACACCGTCATCGACAGCCCGGCGATGTTCTGTTGAGTTTTCTCGGCCACCGCGGCGAACGCCTTGGGTTGCACCGGCTCCTGACTTTTCGCCGTGTGCGGCACCGCCAGCGCAGCCTGGCTGGCCTCGGCGAAACGAGCGGTCAACTGTGCCCAATCACGGCCCTCGCCGAGGAACTTGCCCTGGCCATCGACGATTTCCAGGTTCATGCGCAAATGGCTGTCGACCTGCTGCGCCGCCTCGGCCCAGGCTTCATCGCTGACGCGCACCCCGGTCATGCGCAGCAACTCGCGGCCCAGGGCCTGGGGCAGCGAGCCTTCGGCGAAGGTGATGCGCGCCAACGCGGCCTTGACGAAATCCGGCACCGGCACGAAGTTCTTGCGCAGGGCCTTGGGCAGGTTGCGCACCAGGGCGATGCACTTGGCTTCGATCAACCCCGGCACCAGCCATTCCAGGCGCTCGGGCGGCAACGCCGGCAGCAGCGGCGCGGGCACGCGCAAGGTCACGCCGTCACGCGGGTGGTTGGGCTCGAAGTGATAGCTCAGCGCCAAGGCCAAATCGCCCAGATGCAGGGTGTCGGGGTAATGGGCGGCGGTGACTTCGCTGGCCTCGCGGGCTAGCACGTCTTCCTCGCGCATCATTAATAGCTGCGGGTCTTTCTGGCTGTGGACCTTGTACCAACTGTCAAACGTGGCCGTTTGGTGGATCTCGGCGGGCAGGCGCGCGTCGTAGAAGGCATACAGGGTTTCTTCGTCGGCCAGGATGTCGCGCCGGCGCGCCTTGGCTTCCAGTTCGTCCAACTGCTCCAGCAGGCGCGTGTTGGCGCTCAGGCACTTGGCCCGCGACTGGATTTCACCGCGCACCAGGCCTTCGCGGATAAACAGCTCACGCGCCAGCGGCGGGTCGATCGGCCCGTAATGCACCGGGCGGCGGCCGACCACGATCAGGCCGAACAGGGTGATCTGCTCGAACGCCACGACCTGGCCGCGCTTCTTCTCCCAGTGCGGCTCGAAGTGGTTTTTCTTTATCAGGTGCCCGGCCAGAGGCTCGATCCAGTCCGGCTCGATCTTGGCCACCATGCGCGCATAGAGCTTGGTGGTTTCCACCAGTTCGGCGGTCATCAGCCATTGCGGGCGCTTTTTGCCCAGGCCCGAGGACGGGTGAATCCAGAACCGCCGCTGGCGGGCGCCGAGGTAGTCGCCGTCCTCGGTTTTCTGCCCGATCTGGCTGAGCAGGCCCACCAGCACGGCCTTGTGCAGTTTCGGGTAGTCGGCCGGCTCTTTATTGACGGCCAACTGCATGTCGCGGCAGATCAGGCTCAATTGGCGGTGGGAATCGCGCCACTCGCGCAGGCGCAAATAGTTGAGAAAATTTTTGCGGCACCAGTTGCGCAGCGGGCTGGCGGTCAGGGCCTGGCGCTGTTCCTCAAAACCGCGCCACAGGTTGACCAACCCGGCGAAATCCGAGTCCACGTCCTTCCACTGCGCGTGGGCCTGGTCGGCGGCCTGTTGGCGCTCCGGCGGGCGCTCGCGGGGGTCCTGGATCGACATGGCGCTGGCGACGATCAGCACTTCCTGCAAGCTGCCCAGTTTGGCCGCTTCCAGCAGCATGCGGCCCATGCGCGGGTCCACCGGCAGGCGCGCCAACTGGCGGCCCAGCGGGGTCAATTGGCTGTTGCGGTCCACCGCCGAGAGTTCTTGCAGCAGGTTGAAGCCGTCGCTGATGGCCTTGCCATCCGGCGGTTCGATAAAGGGGAAGTCGGTGATTTCGCCCAGGCGCAGGTGAAGCATTTGCAGGATCACCGCGGCCAGGTTGGTGCGCAGGATCTCCGGGTCGGTGAACTCGGGGCGCGCGAGGAAATCCTCCTCGGCGTACAGGCGAATGCAGATGCCCGGTTCGACCCGCCCGCAGCGGCCCTTGCGCTGGTTGGCGCTGGCCTGGGAAATCGCCTCGATGGGCAGGCGCTGGACCTTGGCGCGGTAGCTGTAGCGGCTGATGCGCGCGGTGCCGCTGTCGATCACATAGCGAATGCCCGGTACTGTCAGGGAGGTTTCCGCGACGTTGGTGGCCAGCACCACGCGCCGCCCCGGGTGGGACTGGAAAATCCGCTGTTGCTCGGCCGGCGACAGGCGCGCGTACAACGGCAAAATCTCGGTGTGCTTGAGCTGGGCCTTGCGCAGCATGTCGGCGGCGTCGCGGATTTCCCGCTCGCCGGGCAAAAACACCAACACATCGCCCGGGCTCTTGCGCTCGCTACGCTCGTGGGCGGCGATTTCGTCGAGGGTGGCGAGAATGGCCTGGTCCACCGTCAAGTCGTCCTCGACCCGGTTGCCCTCCTCGTCCTGCTCCAGGGTCAGGGGCCGATACCAGGTCTCCACCGGGAAGGTGCGGCCCGAGACTTCGACGATCGGCGCGTCATTGAAGTGCTTGGAGAAGCGCTCCAGGTCGATGGTGGCCGAGGTGATGATGACTTTCAGGTCGGGGCGGCGCGGCAACAGGGTCTTGAGGTAGCCGAGCAAAAAATCGATGTTGAGGCTGCGTTCGTGGGCCTCGTCGACAATGATCGTGTCGTAGCGCTCCAGGTAGCGGTCGTTCTGGGTCTCGGCCAGGAGGATGCCGTCGGTCATCAACTTGACCAGGGTATTGGCGTCGCTCTGGTCCTCGAACCGCACCTGATAACCCACCAACGCGCCCAACGGCGTGGCCAGCTCTTCGGCGACCCGGCTCGCCACGCTGCGCGCCGCGATCCGCCGCGGCTGGGTGTGGCCGATCAAGCCGTACTGGCCACGGCCGATTTCCAGGCAGATCTTGGGCAACTGGGTGGTTTTGCCCGAGCCGGTTTCGCCGGCGATTATCAGCACCTGATGCTTTAGCAATGCAGCCTTGATTTCATCGCGCTTGGCGGCAATGGGCAGGCTGTCGTCGTAGCGGATCAGCGGCAGGCTGGCCCGCCGCGCCAGCACCCGGGCGCAGGACGCCTGCGCGCGCTCCAGCCACTGCGCCAGCTTGGCCTCGTCGGGTTGCTTGCGCAGCTCCAGCAACTGGCGGCGCAACCGGTGACGGTCGGCGAGCATGGCGTGGTCGAGGTTTTTCAGCAGTTGGTCGAAAGCAGGCGATTGGTCAGTCATCAGGTAGGCAAAGGTCGTCTAGTGGCGCAGGGCGGCGATTGTCGCAGATTTATGGCCATCACCGCAGGTCGGGTGTGAGCCTGCGCAGGCCCACTCCCACACTGCGGCTCACTCGTTATCCAGGCCCTTGCGCCGGTACGGGAACACGTCGATTACTTTCCCGGCGCGGATCGCCTCTTGCAGGCTTTTCCAGTAGTCGGCGTTGTACAGCTCGCCGTGGAGTTGGTCGAACAACCGTCGTTGGCCGGCATCGGCGAACAGGAACGGCGGAAACTCCTCGGGGAACACGTCCAGCGGGCCGATGGAGTACCAGGGTTCTGAAGCCATTTCGTCTTCCGGGGTGCGCGGCTGCGGGATGTGGCGGAAGTTGGCCTCGGTGAGGAAGCAAATTTCGTCGTAGTCGTAGAACACCACACGGCCGTGGCGGGTGACGCCGAAGTTCTTGAGCAGCATGTCGCCGGGGAAGATGTTCGCCGCCGCCAGTTGCTTGATGGCCAGGCCGTAGTCCTCCAGGGCTTCGCGCACCTGGGCGTCGTTGGCGTTTTCCAGGTACAGGTTCAGGGGCGTCATGCGCCGCTCGGTCCAGCAGTGGCGGATCAGCACCGTGTCGCCATGCACCTCGACCGTGCCCGCCGCCACTTCCAGCAACTCGGCCAGGCACGCCGGCTCGAACTTGCTCAACGGGAAGCGAAAATCGGCGAACTCCTGGGTATCGGCCATGCGCCCGACGCGATCGACGCTTTTCACCAAGCGGTACTTTTCGATCACCGTGGCGCGGTCGACGTTTTTCGACGGCGAGAAGCGGTCCTTGATGATCTTGAACACCGTGTTGAAGCCCGGCAGGGTGAACACGCTCATGACCATGCCACGCACGCCCGGGGCCATGATGAACTGGTCGTCGGTGTTGGCCAGGTGATTGATGAGGGCGCGGTAGAACTCCGACTTGCCGTGTTTGTAGAAACCAATGGAGGTGTACAGCTCGGCGATGTGCTTGCCCGGCAGGATGCGCTTGAGAAAGCCGATGAACTCGGCTGGCACCGGCACATCCACCATGAAGTAGGAACGGGTGAAGGAAAAGATGATCGACACGTCCGCTTCATCGGTAATCAGCGCGTCGATCTGGATCCCGCGGCCCTCGCGGTGCAACAGCGGGATCACCAGCGGCCACTGCTCGTCCGGGGTGTAAATGCGCCCCACCAGGTACGCGCCCTTGTTGCGGTACAGCACCGAGGAAAACAGCTCCACTGAAAGGTGCGGGTCCTTGCAGACCCAGTCCGGCAGGTTCTCGCGCAGTTGCGCGAGCAGGCGCCGCAGGTCGCCGGGTAGGTCGGCGTAGGGTTCGCTGAAGCTGTAGTCGACGAAAATCTGCTCCAGCATGCCCGACAGCTCGCCCTCGGGTTTGTAGGTGCGGGTCTGCGCGGCGCGGGCCCGGCGCAGGCTGGGCCGGGTGGTGTGGATAAACATGCAGCCGTCGCTAATCAGGTCATGGCTGAACAGCCCGCAGAACGTGGAGTTGTACCAGGTCTCGGACAGCTCATCGTCGAAACGCAGGTCGATCAGGCTGATATAGGCGCTCTTGACCAGGGGCCAGAAACTCACGTCGAGCAGGGCCTGGCCGTCGAAGGCCTGGTGCAGGCGCGCCACGGTTTCGCCGACTTTTTCTTCGTAGAGGTTGATGCGTGCCGCCGACGCGGCCTGGGCTTCCTGCCACAGGGCTTGCTCGAACCGCGCCCGGGCGCCGTCGGTGATCTGGCGAAAGTGCTCACGGTAATCGTCGAAGCCTTCAAGGATCATTCGAGCGATATCGGCGGCGGGCCATTGCTGCGGCATAGGAAGACCTCTGCGGGAATTTGCGAAGCCTGGAGCTTAGCCAGTGCCCGGGCCCAGGAGAAGGGCCAATGTGGGCAATTGCTAGACTCTGGTGGCCAGGCGCTCGCGCCGTACCTTGAGCCCGGCCATCAACGACGGGCCCAACGCCGTCAGCGCCGACCCCAGCACCACCAGCAACGCGCCGAAGTAGGCCAGGCCATTGATCTGCTCGGCGTGCACGTAATCGGGCCACAGCCACGCGGCCAGGGCCACGGCAACGAAAGTCACCAGCGGCGTGATCGCCAGGGTCGCACTGACCCGCGAGGCTTCCCAATGGGCCAGGGCCTCGGCAAACGCACCGTAGCCGATCAGGGTATTGAGGCAGCAGGCGAACAGCAAAAAGCCTTGCAGCGACGTCAGGTGCAAGGCCTCCAGCGGATGCACCCAAGGGGTGAGCACCAACGCGCAGAACAGGTAGATGACCATCATCACCTGCAACGAACTCCACACCGTCAGCAGTTGCTTCTGGCCCAGGGCGTAGAAGGTCCAGACCGTGGAGCCGGCCAGCACCAGCAGCACGCCAGCGGTGTAGTCGGTCAGGGAGGTGAGCAATTCCACCAGGCGTTGGTTGAAGAACAACCCGAACCCGACCAGCAGCACCAACAGCCCCACGCCCTGGCCGAGGGTGAAACGCTCGCGGAAGATGAACACGCTGGCCACCAGCAGCATCACCGGGCCGGTCTGCACCACCAGTTGCGCGGTGCCGGGGCTGAGCAGGTTGAGGCCCATCAGGTACAGCACGTAGTTGCCCGCCAGCCCCAGCGAGGCCAGCAGCACCAGCCATTTACCGCGCTTACCCAGCACCTTGCGGCTCGGCAAGCGCCGGGCCAGGGCGAGGTAGATGAAGAGCAGGCCACCGGCCACGAGCAGCCGATACCAGGTCACGGTCAGGGGGTCCATGACCACCAGCACCTGCTTGAGCTTGATCGGCAAGATCCCCCACAACAACGCGGTCAACAAGGCCAGGAGCAGCCCATAAACCCAGCGACCGGACGAAACGTGCATGGCGAACCTCTGAAGCGACGGCGAAAGACCGCCATTCTAGGCCCACCACGGCGCGACACACAGTCACAGTTTGAAACGCGCCGCAGGCAGAACTGTATGGGGCGGTTGCCCTACAGCATGGAAAGCACCTTTTACCCTGTGGGAGAAACACCTGTGGGAGCAGGCTTGCCCGCGATGGCGGTGGGTCAGCCACTCATCCAGCAACTGATGTGGCGCCATCGCGAGCAGGCTCGCTCCCACAGAGGAAAAATGAAAATCCCACCCGCACCACAGTTCAGCTGTGGGAGCGGGCCTGCCCGCTCCCACATAAGACCCATTCAATAATTGCAGGGCTTGTAGCGCTTCAACGCACCGCTTCAAACAACCCGGTAGCGCCCATGCCGCCGCCCACGCACATGGTGACGATGCCGTAGCGCAGGTTGCGCCGTTGCAGTTCGCGCACCAGGTGGCCGACCTGGCGCGAGCCGGTCATGCCGAAGGGGTGGCCGATGGAAATCGAGCCGCCGTTGACGTTGTATTTGGCGTTGTCGATTTCCAGGCGATTGCGCGCGTAGAGGCACTGGGAGGCGAAGGCTTCGTTGAGTTCCCACAGGTCGATGTCGGCCACTTGCAGGCCTTTGGCCTTAAGCAATTTGGGCACCGAGAACACCGGGCCGATGCCCATTTCGTCCGGTTCGCAACCGGCCACGGTGAAACCGCGGAAGAACGCCTTGGGCTT
The DNA here is from genome assembly GCF_059862705.1 of Pseudomonas sp. MF08817. Classification (NCBI taxonomy): domain Bacteria; kingdom Pseudomonadati; phylum Pseudomonadota; class Gammaproteobacteria; order Pseudomonadales; family Pseudomonadaceae; genus Pseudomonas; species Pseudomonas sp. MF08817. The sequence continues at coordinate 64,327 of NZ_JCBCUY010000002.1, read as the reverse complement.
AAGGCCCAGTTGCAGGGCTTTTTCCAGGCTCATCACCAGGGTCATGGAAGCGCCATCGGACAGCTGCGAAGAGTTGCCCGCCGTCACCGAGCCGTCTTCGGCGAACACCGGTTTGAGCCCGGCCAGGCTCTGCAACGTGGTGTCGGGGCGGTTGCAGTCGTCGCGCTCGACCACGCCATCAAGTATCTGCACCTGGCCGCTGGCCTTGTCTTCGACCGCATACTTGACCGCCATGGGCACGATTTCATCGTCGAACAAGCCGTCGGCCTGGGCCTGGGCGGTGCGTTGCTGGCTTTGCAGGGCGTACAGGTCCTGTTCCTCGCGGCTGACGTTGTAGCGCCGCGCGACGATCTCGGCCGTCTGGCCCATGGGCATGTAGATGCCCGGCACCTGCTCCTTGAGCTGCGGGTTAATCAGGTGGTCGGTGTTGACGCTTTTGAGGGTCAGGCTGATGGATTCCACCCCGCCGGCGACGATGATGTCGCTGCACCCGGAGGCGATCTGGTTGGCCGCGATGGCAATCGCCTGCAGGCCCGAGGAGCAGAAGCGGTTGAGGGTCATGCCTGCCGTGCCGGTGCCCAGGCGCGACAGCACCGCCACGTTGCGCCCGATGTTGTAGCCCTGGGCACCTTCGTTGGAGCCGGCGCCGACGATGCAGTCCTCGACACTGGCCGGGTCGATGCCGTGGCGGCTCAGCAGCGCATTGACGCAATGGGCCGCCATGTCATCGGGGCGGGTCTGGTTGAACTTGCCGCGAAAGGACTTGGCAAGGCCGGTACGCACACTGTCGACGATCACTACTTCACGCATGCCACACCTCGGGATTGTTGTTGTCGGTTGAGAGTGGCCCGAGAGTAAATCCCCGGGCGCGCCGACCGCGACAATCATTCATCGGGCGTATGCAAAACCATTGGGTAGGCCGGCCCCCTTGTAAAAAGCGGGCTTGCTACACGTAGGGTTATTTCTTTTTGTCCTGCTTGTCCGAGCGGACAAAGGCCGCTTCCAACGCCTGGTTGATCGTGCGCAGCACCTTGACCCGCGCCCAGCGCTTGTCGTTGGCTTCCACCAGGGTCCAGGCCGAAACTTCGGTGCTGGTGCGGTCAACCATGTCACCGACGGCGGCGCGGTAGTCGTCCCATTTTTCGCGGTTGCGCCAGTCGTCTTCGGTGATCTTGAAGCGCTTGAAGGGAATTTCCTCCCGTTCCTGGAAGCGTTCGAGCTGGGTCTGCTTGTCGATGGCCAGCCAGAACTTGACCACAATCACCCGGGCATCGCTCAGTTGTTCCTCGAAGTCGTTGATTTCGCCGTAGGCACGCATCCAGTCGGCCTTGGCGCAAAAGCCTTCGACCCGTTCCACCAGCACCCGGCCGTACCACGAACGGTCGAACACGGTGAATTTGCCCCGCGCCGGAATGTGCCGCCAAAAGCGCCACAGGTACGGCTGCGCGCGTTCTTCCTCGGTGGGCGCGGCGATGGGCACGATGCGGTACTGGCGCGGGTCCAGGGCGGCAGCCACGCGGCGGATCGCGCCGCCCTTACCGGCCGCATCGTTGCCCTCGAACACCGCCACCAAGGCGTGCTTGCGCATGCGTTTGTCGCGCATCAACCCCGACAGGCGCGCCTGTTCGGTAATCAGTTGCTCTTCGTAGTCGGCTTTGTCCAAGCGCTGGCTCATGTCCAGGCTGCCCAGCAGGCTCAGTTGGTCGATGCTCGGCGGCAGCGGCGCGGCGCTGACCCGGTCGGGGTTGACCTTGGGCCGGCTCAGCGCCGCGTGCAGGCCTTCGAGCAGGATCTTGCCCACGGTGAGGCTGCGGTAATGGGCGTCCACGCCTTCGATCACGTACCAGGGCGCGTAGTCGCGGCTGGTGCGGCGCAGCACCCGCTCGCCAAAGCGCACGAAGCGGTCGTAGGTTTCGGACTGCTGCCAGTCCAGCGGGCTGATGCGCCAACTGTGCAGCGGGTCGTCGCGCAGGGCCTTGAGGCGGTTTTTCATTTGCTTCTTGGACAGGTGGAACCAGAACTTGAAGATCAACGCGCCTTCATCGCAGAGCATTTTCTCCAGGCGTTCGGCACCGCCGATGGCCTGGTCCAGGCCAGGGTCCTTGAAGCGCCCGTGGACCCGGCCCTGGAGCATCTGGCTGTACCAGTTGCCGAAGAAAATCCCCATGCGCCCCTTGGCCGGCAGCAGGCGCCAGTAGCGCCAGGCCGGCGGGCGGGCCAGTTCTTCGTCGGACTGCTGGTCGAAGGTGCGCACCTCGATCAGGCGCGGGTCCATCCACTCGTTGAGCAGCTTGACGGTTTCGCCCTTGCCCGCCCCCTCGATGCCATTAATCAGCACGATGACCGGAAAGCGGCCCTGCTGCTGCAACTCGAACTGGGCTTCGAGCAAAGCTTCGCGCAGGGCCGGCACTTCGGCGTCGTAGGTGTCTTTGTCGATGGCGTGACCGATTTCGGCGGATTCAAACATGAGCGGCTCCCTTCCAAGATTGAGCAAGACTAGCGGATCGCATAGGGCGGCGGTGGAACAAAATCCACCCCCTTCCCCGGACGGGACGCACAGCAGGCCGCGGATTTTCCGCCCTTGGATCAGCGCCCACCTTGCCATGGATCAATCGCCACCACCCTGATCGGCTAGAATGGCGCCCTTGCCGTAGCCGAGCCGACCATGACCACTGCCCTGCCCCACGCCCAGATCGACTGGGATGACCAAGGTCGCCCGCACTCGCGGGTGTTTGACGACGTGTATTTCTCCGACCAATCGGGCCTTGCCGAAACCCGCTACGTGTTCATCGAGCAAAACCGCTTGGGCGAGCGTTTCGCCGCGCTGGCGCCCCACGGGCGGCTGGTGATTGGCGAAACCGGGTTCGGCACCGGGCTCAACTTTCTCTGTGCCTGGCAGTTGTTCGAGCAACAGGCGCCGGCCGGGGCGCGGCTGCATTTTGTCAGTGTCGAAAAATACCCCTTAAGCCACGCCGACCTGAGCCGGGCTCTGGCCCTGTGGCCCGAGTTGCAGCCGTTGGCCGAGCAGTTGCTGGCGCAATACGTGGCGATCCACGCCGGCTTCCAGTGCCTGATCCTGGGCCATGGCCGGGTCAGCCTGACCCTGTTGATCGGCGACGCCCTGGAGCAATTGCCGCAACTGGATGGCCAGGTCGATGCGTGGTTCCTCGACGGTTTTGCCCCAGCGAAAAACCCTGACATGTGGACCGCCGAACTGTTCACCGAACTGGCGCGCCTGGCCGCCCCCGGCGCGACCCTCAGCACCTTCACCAGCACCGGTTGGGTACGGCGCCTGCTCAACGGCGCCGGGTTCAAGATGAAGCGCACCCCGGGCATCGGCCACAAGTGGGAGATCCTGCGCGGCGAGTTTCTCGGCTGGCCCGCCGACGTGGCACCGCCCGCCGCCAGCAAACCCTGGTTCGCCCGCCCTGCGCCGCCCCACGGCGAGCGCCGGGCCCTGGTGATCGGTGCCGGCCTGGCCGGTTGCGCCAGCGCCGCCAGCCTCGCGGCGCGGGGCTGGCAGGTCACCCTGCTGGAGCGTCACGGCGCCGTGGCCCAGGAAGCCTCGGGCAACCCGCAAGGGGTGCTGTACCTCAAGCTGTCGGCCCACGGCACCGCGTTGTCGCGCTTGATCGTCAGCGGTTTCGGCCACACCCGGCGCCTGCTGGAGCAACTGCAACGCGGCCACGACTGGGACGCCTGCGGCGTGCTGCAACTGGCGTTCGACCCCAAGGAAGCCGAGCGCCAGGGCCAATTGGCCGAGGCCTTCGCCCCCGACCTGCTGCACTTGCTAGACCGCGACCAGGCGCAAGCCCTGGCCGGGGTGGAACTGGCCCACGGCGGGCTGTTTTTCCCCGAGGGCGGCTGGGTACATCCGCCGGCCCTGTGCCAGTGGTTGGCCAGCCAACCGGGGATCGAATTGCTGACCCACCATGAAGCCCTGGCGCTGCGCAAGGTTGACGGCCAGTGGCAAGCCCTGGCGGGCGAGCAGGTACTGGCCGAGGCGCCCGTGGTGGTGCTGGCCGGGGCCGCCGAGATCAAGGGTTTCAGCCAAAGCGCCGGGTTGCCCCTCAAGCGCATCCGCGGGCAGATCACCCGGTTGCCCGCCACCGCTACCAGCCAAAGCCTGGCCACGGTGGTTTGCGCCGAAGGCTACGTGGCACCGGTGCGCGGCGGCGAACACACCCTGGGCGCCAGTTTCGATTTCAAGAGCCAGGACAGCGCCACCACTGCCGCCGACCACGCCAGCAACCTGCAACTGCTGGAGGCCATTTCCAGCGACCTCTTCCAGCGCCTGCACGCCGGGCAACTGGACCCGGCCCAACTCCAGGGCCGCGCCGCGTTCCGCTGCACCAGCCCCGACTACCTGCCCATCGTCGGCCCATTGGCCGACCTGCCCGCGTTCGCCCAGGCCTACGCCGCATTGGCCAAGGACGCCCGTCAGGTGCCCGATGTGCCCTGCCCGTGGCTTGACGGGTTGTTCGTCAACAGCGGCCACGGCTCGCGCGGCCTGATTACCGCGCCGCTGGCCGCGCAGTTGCTGGCGGCATGGCTGGATGACGAACCCCTGCCCGTGCCCAAGGACGTGGCCCAGGCCTGCCACCCCAACCGCTTCGCCCTGCGCGCCCTAGTGCGCGGCAAGGCCTGAGGCCCACGCGCTCAGCGGCGCTCGGGAATGCTACAGATACCCAGGTGGCCTTTAACAGCGAACGGCAATACTCAAGCGCAGGTACCAAGCCTCGCATTGCGGCCTCGGTGCGCCGCTGAAAATCGTGCAGGTTGTGGAGGTTGGTTCGCAGTTCCTGCAGGTCTTGCCCGTGGGCGTGCAGCAACCACGGCGCCAGGTTCTCGGGCAGGACCGGCGTTATCCAGATCGCCGGTCATGTCCAGCAATGCCGCCAATTGTTCGTCCCGCGAAACGGTCGATGGGGGGTTAACCGCGCGGTCTTGCCTTGCCACTGTGTTCGCTCCTGATTAAGCCGCGAACCCTGGCGAGCAACCTTGCGCGCCCCTGCTGAAGAACCCACGGCGCGGCTTACTAAAACACTCGGCGCACCGGCCCAGGGCGCAACTATTTACTACCCGATGCGCCGGCCCACGCGCTTGCGCCGCGGCCGCTTATAACGGATCGATCTAAAACTCCCAGGTTCGACACCGGTCAGTTTCCTTGCCCGCGCTGTTTTGGCGCCGGCACGAATGCCCCTCCCCAACGGAAAAACCGGTAAGGAATTTATGTGCGGATTAGCTGGCGAGTTACGTTTCGATCACCACCCTGCCGACCTGGCAGCGGTGGAAAGAATCACCCATCACCTGGCCCCTCGCGGCCCCGACGCCTGGGGTTTTCATAGCCAGGGGCCGGTTGCCCTGGGCCATCGGCGGCTGAAAATCATGGACCTCTCGGACGGCTCGGCCCAGCCGATGGTGGACGCGCAACTGGGCCTGTCCCTGGCCTTCAACGGCGCGATCTACAACTTCCCCGAACTGCGCACCGAGCTGGAAGGCCTGGGCTACGCCTTTTATTCCGGCGGCGACACCGAAGTGCTGCTCAAGGGCTACCACGCCTGGGGCGCCGACCTGCTGCCCAAGCTCAACGGCATGTTCGCCTTCGCCATTTGGGAACGCGACGCGCAGCGTCTGTTCATCGCCCGCGACCGTCTCGGCGTCAAGCCGTTGTACCTGTCGCGCACCGGCCAGCGCCTGCGCTTTGCTTCCACGTTGCCGGCGCTGCTCAAGGGCGGTGACATCAACCCGCTGCTGGACCCGGTGGCGCTCAACCACTACCTCAACTTCCACGCCGTGGTGCCGGCGCCGCGCACCCTGCTGGCGGGCATCGAAAAACTGCCCCCCGCCACGTGGCTGCGCATCGACGCCGATGGCCGCACCGAGCAAAAAACCTGGTGGAGCCTGGCCTACGGCCCGCGTGCCGATGAGCAGCACCTGACGCTGGAGGATTGGACCGACCGCGTGCTGGACAGCACCCGCGAGGCCGTGGCCATTCGCCAACGGGCGGCGGTGGAGGTGGGTGTGCTGCTCTCCGGCGGCGTGGACTCCAGCCTGCTGGTGGGGTTGCTGCGCGAGGTGGGCGTGGAGCAACTGTCGACTTTCTCCATCGGTTTTGCCGATGCCGGCGGCGAACGGGGCGATGAGTTCCAATACTCGGACCTGATCGCCCAGCACTACGGCACCGAACACCACCAGTTGCGCATCGCCGAAAAAGAAATCATCGAGCAACTGCCGGCGGCATTCCGCGCCATGAGCGAGCCGATGGTCAGCCACGACTGCATTGCTTTCTACCTGCTGTCGCGGGAGGTGGCCAAGCACTGCAAAGTGGTGCAAAGCGGCCAGGGCGCCGACGAGTTGTTCGCCGGGTATCACTGGTACCCACAGGTGGACGGCGCCAGCGACCCGTACGCGGCCTATCGCGAGGCGTTCTTCGACCGCAGCTACGACGACTACGCGGCCACCGTGCAGCCGCAGTGGCTGACCGCCAACGACGCGGCCGGGGATTTTGTGCGCGAGCACTTCGCCCAGCCCGGCGCCGAGGCCGCCGTGGACAAGGCCCTGCGCCTGGACAGCACGGTGATGCTGGTGGACGACCCGGTCAAACGGGTCGACAACATGACCATGGCCTGGGGCCTGGAGGCGCGCACGCCGTTCCTCGACTATCGCCTGGTGGAGCTGTCGGCACGGGTGCCCGGCCGGTTCAAGCTGCCCGACGGCGGCAAGCAGGTGCTCAAGGAAGCGGCGCGGCGGGTTATCCCCAGCGCGGTGATCGACCGCAAGAAAGGCTACTTCCCGGTGCCTGGCCTCAAGCATTTGCAAGGCGACACCCTGGGCTGGGTGCGCGAGTTGCTGCTCGACCCCAGCCAGGATCGTGGCCTGTTCAACCCGGCCATGCTCGACCGTTTGCTCAGCGACCCGCAGGGCCAGTTGACGCCGCTGCGCGGCTCCAAGTTGTGGCAACTGGCCGCGCTGAACCTATGGCTCAGCGAACAAGGAATCTGACCGATGAAACCCCATGCCTCCGCCTACAGCCAACGCCTGTTGCGCGGCCAGACGCCGTCCTATGAGCGCTTACAGGCGCGTTTTGCCGAAGACGGCAGCGAACCCGGCCCCGACCCCATCGCCGTGCATTGCGGCTGGGGCCGCTTGCTCATCGGCCACACCTTCCCCGACCCCGCCAGCCTGGCCTGCGAGTTGCTTCACGAAGCGCCCGGCGAACGGGACATCGCCCTCTACGTGGCCGCACCCCAACAGGTGCTGGGGCTGGAACCGGCGCAGTTGTTCCTCGACCCTTCCGACACCCTGCGCCTGTGGTTCACCGACTACCGCCAGGCCACCCGAGTGTTTCGCGGTTTTCGCATTCGCCGCGCGCAAAGCGAGGCGGACTGGCAGGCCATCAACACGCTGTACCAGGCGCGCGGCATGCTGCCCGTCGACCCGCAACGCCTGACCCCGCGCCACGAGGGCGGCCCGGTGTACTGGCTGGCCGAGGACGAAGACAGCGGCGCGGTGATCGGCAGCGTCATGGGCCTGAACCACCACAAGGCGTTCCACGACCCGGAGAACGGTTCGAGCCTCTGGTGCCTGGCGGTGGACCCGCACTGCACGCGGCCCGGGGTGGGCGAGGTGCTGGTACGGCATTTGATCGAGCACTTCATGAGCCGGGGCCTGAGTTACCTCGACCTCTCGGTGCTGCACGACAACCGCCAGGCCAAGCAGCTCTACGCCAAATTGGGCTTTCGCACCCTCACCACCTTCGCCATCAAGCACAAGAACGGCATCAACCAGCCACTATTCCTCGGGCCGGGGCCAAGCGCCGAGCTCAACCCCTATGCACGGATCATTGTCGAAGAAGCCCACCGCCGCGGCATCGACGTGCAAGTCGAAGACGCCGACAGTGGCCTGTTCACCCTCACCCACGGCGGGCGCCGGGTGCGCTGCCGCGAATCCCTCAGCGACCTGACCAGCGCCATCAGCATGAGCCTGTGCCAGGACAAAAGCCTGACCCACAAGGTGCTCAAGGCTGCGGGCCTGAACGTGCCGGCCCAGCAACGAGTGGGCAATGCCGACGACAACCTGGCGTTTCTCGACGAGCACACGCGGGTAGTGGTCAAGCCTTTGGACGGCGAACAGGGCCAGGGCGTGGCGGTGGACCTGTGCACCATCGAAGAGGTGCAGCAGGCCATCGACAGCGCGCGCCAGTTCGACAGCCGCGTGTTGCTGGAAAGCTTCCACGAGGGCCTGGACCTGCGCATCCTGGTGATCGGTTTTGAGGTGGTGGCCGCCGCCATCCGCCACCCGGCGCACATCGTCGGCGACGGCCAGCACAGCATCGGCGCGTTGATCGAAGCCCAGAGCCGACGGCGCCAGGCCGCCACCGACGGCGAAAGCAAAATCCCCCTGGACGCCGAAACCCAGCGCACCCTGCACGCGGCCGGCTACGACTACGACAGCATCCTGCCCCCCGGCCAACGCCTGGCCGTGCGCCGCACCGCCAACCTGCACACCGGCGGCACCCTGGAAGACGTGACCGCAATGCTGCACCCCACCCTGATCGATGCCGCCCTGCGCGCCGCGCGCGCCCTGGACATCCCGATGGTGGGCCTGGACCTGATGGTGCCCGCCGCCAACCGCCCCGAATACGTGTTTATCGAGGCCAACGAACGCGCCGGCCTGGCCAACCACGAACCCCAACCCACCGCCGAGCGCTTTGTGGATTTGTTGTTTCCCCATAGCCGCTGAGGCTTTAAGAGCGGGCCTGCGCAGAAATTGCGCTTGTCGGTTTTTTTGTGGGAGCGGGCTTGCCCGCGATGACAGCAGCTCAGTCGACATCTCGACTGAATTTCTATGCAGCCATCGCGGGCAAGCCCGCTCCCACACTGAACGGCTCCTACAGATGGCCCCGCACAGATCCCCCTTCCCCACCCAGGAGTTTCCATGAGCCGTACCATCCCGGAACCCGACCTCGCCTACTTGCAGAAAGTCCTGCTGGAAATGCTCGCCATTCCCAGCCCCACCGGTTTTACCGACACCATCGTGCGCTACGTCGCCGAGCGCCTGGAGGAGCTGGGCATCCCGTTCGAGTTGACTCGCCGGGGCACCCTTCGCGCCACGCTCAAGGGCCGGCAAAACAGCCCCGACCGAGCGGTGTGCGCGCACCTGGACACCATCGGCGCCAGCGTGCGGGCGATCAAGGACAACGGGCGCCTGAGCCTGGCGCCGGTGGGGTGCTGGTCGAGCCGGTTTGCCGAAGGCAGCCGTGTCAGCCTGTTCACCGACAACGGCGTGATCCGCGGCAGCGTGTTACCGCTGATGGCCTCGGGGCATGCGTTCAACACGGCGGTGGATGAAATGCCCATCAGCTGGGACCACGTGGAGCTGCGCCTGGACGCCTACTGCGCCACCCGCGCCGATTGCGATTCCCTGGGCATCGGCATTGGCGATTTCGTCGCCTTCGACCCCTTGCCCGAATTCACCGACAGCGGCCACATCAGCGCCCGCCATCTGGACGACAAGGCCGGGGTGGCGGCGCTGCTGGCGGCGCTCAAGGCCATTGTCGACAGCGGCCAGAGCCTGATGATCGACTGCCACCCGCTGTTCACCATCACCGAAGAAACCGGCAGCGGCGCGGCCTCGGCCCTGCCCTGGGACGTCAGCGAATTCGTCGGCATCGACATCGCCCCGGTCGCCCCCGGCCAGCACTCCAGCGAGCACGCGGTGAGCGTGGCCATGCAGGATTCGGGCGGGCCGTACGACTATCACCTGTCGCGCCATTTGCTGCGCCTGGCCGGCGACAACGAGTTGCCGGTGCGCCGCGACTTGTTCCGCTACTACTTCAGCGACGCCCATTCGGCGGTCACCGCCGGCCACGATATCCGCACCGCCCTGCTGGCCTTCGGCTGCGATGCCACCCACGGCTACGAGCGCACCCACATCGACAGCCTCGCGGCCCTCAGCCGCCTGTTGGGCGCCTACATCCTCAGCCCGCCGGTGTTCGCCAGCGACGCCCAACCGGCCCAGGGTTCCCTGGACCGCTTCAGCCATCAACTGGAGCACGACGCGCAAATGGAAAGCGACACCCGCGTGCCCTCGGTGGACAGCGTGGTAGGCCCAAAACGCGACGGCTGACGGGGCTTAGCCGGGTTGGCAGTTTTTCGGGAGCGGCCAACTGCGCGTCGCCACCCGGGTTTTCAGCGCGTAGGGCAAGGTGATGCCCACCGCTTGTTTGCCTATGCGTTTTTCCAGGGCGCGGATACTGACGATGTAGCTGTCCAGCGGCCCCAGGCCCGGCACGTTGGGAAATAGCCAACTGAGGGTCTGGGTGCGCCCGGCGGCGTCCTTAGTGACCAGGGTCTTCCAGAAGTAATCCGGGGTGCGGATACCGTGGGAGGCCAGGAAGTGGTCGTTGCGCGGGTCGTTGTAAAGCACCCCGCCGTAAACCTGCACCGGCGCCAGGTCGCGATAGCACTCGGCGATTTCCTCAGTCTGGCGCCACACCCCCTGATTGAATGAGCGCCACTGCGGCACGATGTTGGTCATGCGGTGCGTCAGGGCAATGCTGCGCGGGTTGTGATCCAAATGATTGGAAGTCACCAGGTGGCCGCGGTCCCAGCCTTTGGCCACGCGGTCGTAGGACGCGGCGCTCAACTGCTGCTGGCAATGGCCCGGCAAGCTCGGGTCGAGTTCAAAGCCACGGGGGCGCGGCGCGTTGCCTTTGTCTGCCGTCAACCGGTAAGCGAAGCGCAGGGCCGTGCGGTTATCACAGTCATAACGCAGGCTGAACAGCCCACGGTCCAGGGTGATAATCGTGGCCGCGCGGGCCTGTGGCAGCGCCAGGCAAAAACTCAACAACAGGCCGACGAGGCCCGGGTGGCGGGGGGTGAAACGTGCAATCCATGCATTCATCTGAGGGGTTTCCTAGTTCGTCATTGCAGTCAATCTGCATGAGCGAGGCTAGGGCCGGAGCGCCGGATGAATGCTGTTAATATCTACCACTTTTCGCGGATGCACCGCCGAGGCGCCCATGCTGATCCCCCACGACCAACTCGAAGTAGACACCCTGACCCGCTTGATCGAAGACTTCGTCACCCGTGACGGCACCGACAACGGTGACGACACGCCGCTGGAAACCCGCGTGCTGCGCGTTCGCCAGGCGTTGACCAAGGGGCAGGCGTTGATTGTGTTCGACCCCGAGAGCCAGCAGTGTCAACTGATGCTCAAGCATGACGTGCCCAAGGCCCTGTTCGACTAACCCTGGCCCTGGGTCCTCTTGGCGCCCTGGCGGGCGATGATGCGTTCATACACCTCGGCCCGATGGACCTCGACGTTTTTCGGCGCCTCGACGCCAAAGCGAACATTGCTGCCGTTGACGGAAAGTATGCGTACGGTGATGTTGTCGCCGATGGAAATCAGCTCGCCGACAACGCGGCTCAATACAAGCATGGCACTAGTCCTTTAGGGTAACCGGGCCTTGAAGATGCCCGCTGGATCCACTGCCTTCAATGCGCCAGCATCAAAACAGTCATCCCCTACGCCACGACGAACCAACCCCTACAGAAATTTCTTTCAAACGCTGCTTTTCGCAGCGGTTTGAACACACCTACAGCCTTCAAGGGCTATTCCTATGCACTCAATACGCTTGCACCGCGTGCGCAGGTAAGGTTTCAGACACTGGAAAAACGCGGGCCAAACAGGATGATGCCGGCACCCACCACGCACAGGGCCACACCCAGCCAATCCGAACTCAAGGGGCGGATGCGCTCCACCAGCCCCAGCCAGCCAATGGACGCAATGATGTAGATACCGCCGTAAGCCGCGTAGGCACGGCCGGCGTAGGTGGCTTCGACCTTGGTCAGCAGCAGGGCGAACAGGGTCAGGCTCAGCAGCGCGGGGATGATCCACCAGGCGCTTTTGCCCTGGCGCAACCACATCCAGAAGGCATAGCACCCGGCGATTTCAAACAGCGCCGCGAGAAAAAACCACAGGTAATTGAGCATGAATCCGCCTCGTTAGGGGTGCCGAAGGTGGCAACCCTAACGAGGCAGCGGCGGGCGGGCAAGTTCAGTTGGCCGCTTGACGGGCCTTGGCACGCATCTTGTCGGCCATCTGGGTCATTTCGTCGTAGAGCAACTGCGGGTTCTTCTGCTTCAACGCCCAGGCCATGCGCCCCTGCTCGTGGGGCAGAATCATGAACTCGCCGGCCGCGACTTTCTCGTAGATGTAGTCGGCAATGTCGCTGGCGCTGATGGGAGAACTTTCCAGCAACTTGCCCACCTGGGCCTTCATCGCCGGGGTCGGGCCACGGAAAGAGTCCAGCAGGTTGGTCTGGAAGAACGAGGGGCACACCACATGCACCGCCACTTCCTGCTGCGCCAACTCGATCAGCAGGCTCTCGGACAACGCCACCACCCCGGCCTTGGCCACGTTGTAGTTGCTCATGGCCGGGCCCTGCATCAGCGCGGCCATGGAGGCGATGTTGATGATCTTGCCGCGGCTTTTTTCCAGCAGAGGCAGGAACGCCTTGCAGCCCTTGACCACACCCATGAGGTTGATCGCGATTTGCCAGTCCCAGTCCTCCAGGGACAGCTCGGCAAAAAAGCCACCCGAGGCCACGCCGGCGTTGTTGACGATCACATCGATGCCACCGAGCTTCTCTTCGCAGGCCTGGGCGAACGCCGTCAGTTGGCTGTAGTCACGCACGTCGCAGCGCTGGACAAACCCGTCGCCACCGGCCTGGCGCACGAGCCTGAGGGTTTCCTGCAAGCCCGGTTCGCTGACGTCCGACAAGGCCAACTGCCAGCCCTCACGGGCCCAGCGCAGCGCTATTTCGCGACCCAGGCCGGAACCGGCGCCGGTAATCATCATGCGATTTTGCATAAAAGTTGCCTTGTTGTTCTGGGGAAGTTGGGCCGCAGTGTAGCGAAGGAAATCGGCCCGCCCACGCACCATCAGGGTGCTGAATGCCCCAGGCAAACCCTGGGCACGACGCCCTACGGGAGACACGCGTAAAGGAAATAAGCGGGGACGGAAAAAACACTAAAAAAACTTGGAATCTTCCGTGTCGGCGACCAGTCGGAGTCTTTAAGCGCTCAACGCCTTAACCATTGAGCGGCGAACTGAAAAGCTACGGTCATTCCAGAAAACACTAATAAGGAAATCGACATGGGCACCATTCTTATCGTCATCCTGATCCTCCTGCTGGTGGGCGGCCTGCCTGTCTTCCCGCACTCCAGAAGCTGGGGTTATGGCCCCTCGGGCATCATCGGCGTTGTCCTGGTGGTGCTGTTGATCCTGTTGTTGCTGGGCAAGATATAACTGCCGCAAACCTTTAGCAGCGCATAAAAAAAGAGGCCCTCAGGGCCTCTTTTTTTATGCCGTCAAACCATCAATCCGGTTTGCCGTTAACCACACCCGCAGTGTTATCCAGCAGGCTCTTGGTCGCAGTCTGGATAAAGGCTTCCAGTTTGCGACGTTGTTGTTCGGTGTCTTGCGCATCGGGGATCACCGCCGACGTGGGGTTGCTGCCCAACTGGTAGCTGTAGACCTTGGGTGGCATGTCTTTGGGCAGGACCAGGATGCGGTCGGTGGTGACGAACGCCACCACTTGCTCGCTGCCCGAGGGCTTAATCATGCCGAACCCGGTGTCGCCCTGGGGCAGGTTCAGCAGGTCGCGGCCCCAGCACTGGTGGCGCACTTCGCCGCCCAAACGGCCCATGATGGTGGGCACGATGTCGATCTGGGTGCCAACGGTGTGGGCGACCTGGCCGAATTTTTCCTGCACCCCCGGGCCGATCAGCAGCAGCGGCACGTTGAAGCGGCCCAGGTCCATTTCGGTGATCTGGCGCTCGTCGCCAAAGCCGTGGTCGCCGACGACGATGAACAGGGTTTCCTTGAAGTAGGGCTCCTTGCGCGCTTTCTCGAAGAATTGCCCCAGCGCCCAGTCGGAATAGCGCATGGCGGTCAGGTGGTCGTTGAGGCGGCCGCGGTTGGTCACCGGTTCCACCGGCAACGGCGTGGGCAAGGCATACGGCGTGTGGTTGGACAGGGTTTGCAGCAGCGCGTAGTACGGCGCCTTGCCTTCGCGGGCTTTGAGTTCCTCCAGGCCACGGTTGAACATGTCCTGGTCGGACACGCCCCAGGTGCTGTCGGAGAACACCGGGTTCACGTAGTCGTTGCGGCCGATGAAGGTGGTCATGCCCTGGTTGCTGAAGAACCCGGACTGGTTGTCCCAGGCGAAATCGCCGTTGTAGACGTACACGTCATCGAAATTACGCGCACTGAGCAGTTGCGGCAGGCCCGACAGCTTGTGGCTGCCTTCGGGGGTCTGCATCAGGTACTCGAACGCCGGCAGGTTGGGGAAGCAGCCCATGGTGGCGAACATGCCCTGGTGGGTATGGGTGCCGTTGGAGAAGAAGCGGTCGAACAGCAGACCTTCCTTGGCCAGTTTGTCGAAGTAAGGCGTGACATTGCCCGAAGCCCCCAAAGCGCCCACCGAGTGCCCGGCGAAGCTTTCCATGAGGATGACCACCACGTTCTTGATCGGCAGGGTCTTCTCGGCCGGCGGCAGGTAGTCGCGGCGCACGGCGGCGATATCGGCATCCACCAGTTTTTCCTGCGGCAACAGCAGCAGGTCGCGCACCACTTGCTGGGCTTCGCTGTCGGGCAGGGTGGCCTTCCAGACGTTGTCGCGGTGCTCGGAGAAACGGCTCTTGGCCGCGCCGATCAACGACAGCGAAGCGTTGAGGCCCAATTGGTTGGCGAAGATCGAGTCGGTGGTGTAGACGTCACCCCAACGCATCGGCGGGCCCTGGCGCAGGGTGCCGCGTGCGGCGATCACGCAGATCACCAGGCAGACCATGAACACCGCCGTGCGGGTGTACCAAGGTGCAACCTGGCGGCTGACGATGGTGCCACCGCTGAACGGGCCACGGGGCCGGGTCGCACGGTCGGCGCCCTTGAACGCCAGGCTCAGCAGCCAGGTGCCGATGGCCCAGGCAACCAGGTAGCGGGCCACCGGGAAACCGTTCCACAGCATGCTCGACACCGTGGCCGGGTCTTCGCTGATGTACTGGAACACCAGGCCGTTGAGGCGCTGGTGGAACTCGCGGTAGAAGTCCATCTCGATCAGGCCCAGCAACAGCGCAATGCTGGAAGCCAGGGTCAACCAGAAACGGAAGAACCCCCGCGCCGCCATGGCGCGCACGCTGAACAGCGCCAGCAACAGCGGAATGCTCAGGTACACCACCAGGCGCAGGTCGAAACGCAGGCCATTGGCGAAGGCTTCGAGGAAGGTCGCCGCCGGGGTGTCGAGGATCATGTCCCGGTTATAAACCAGCAGCGCCAGGCGCAGCAGGGAAAGCATCACCATCATGACCAGGGCACACAACAGGGTGTAGGCCAGGTGGGATTTGACGGTGGGTTGCAGTAAGCGGCTTGAAGCACGCTGCTGATTCAGGGCGTCCGGGTTTGCCATGTCGTGTCAAGACTCATTGGAAGTTGAAGTTTCAAAGAACAGCTGCACCCTGGCCTCTTTTCATCCCTGCGAAAACGCAGTGGCGACGGGGTATGCGCAGTGCGCGCAGAGTGCACGATCGCCTTTGGCAACGCTATTGATTAGTGTTCGTCAGGCCCGCCAAGGCGTTCCAGGGGGCTGGAACGGAGCGTCAAGGGTAGTTGGCATTAGCAAAAGCGCTGGGGATTGTCTTGGAGCGCTTGTGAAAATTTCGTTTAACGCATGTTTCGATACAAAAAAAGGGCCGTGAGGCCCTTGATCCTACCGTTGTAGCAAGCGGGCTCGCCCGCGCTGGGCTGCCCAGCAGCCCCTTACGCCTGCCGGATTGACGGCGATGACGGCCGCTGCAAGCCCGCTGGCTACACGTCAGCTCAGTCGTTGCTCGGTTTGTTGATCGCCTGCAGCACGTATTGCGGCAGGGCGAAGGCGCCGATGTGGATCTCGGGGTTGTAGTAGCGGGTCACGATGCCACTGCCGGCGAAACGCTGGCACAGGGTCTCGCGGGACAACTGGCGGTACGCCGTGTTGGTCGAGCCCCAGGCAAAGGTCATGGCCCCGCCAATGTAGGTCGGCACCGCAGCCTGGTAGAAGTGCCAGTCCGGAAACAAGCTGCGCAGGCGCCCAGCGGTGGTCTGCACTTCGCCCAGTTGCATGAACGGCGTGCCGTTTTGGGTCACCAGGATGCCGCCCTCATTGAGGCAGCGGCGGCAGGCTTCGTAGAAGTTCTCCGAGAACAGCACTTCGCCCGGGCCGATGGGGTCGGTGGAGTCAGAGATAATCACGTCGAATTTTTCCGTGGTGGTGGCGACGAAACGCATGCCGTCGTCGATCACCAGGTTCAGGCGCGGGTCTTCAAAGGCTCCTTTGGAGTGGTTGGGCAAAAATTCCTTGCACATTTCCACTACCGTGGCGTCGATCTCGACCATGGTGATGTGCTCGATGCTGCCGTGCTTGGCCACTTCGCGCAGCATGCCGCCGTCGCCGCCGCCGATGATGAGCACGCGCTTGGCGGTGCCGTGGGCGAGGATCGGCACGTGGGTGAGCATCTCGTGGTAGATGAACTCATCGGCCTCGGTGGTTTGGATCACACCGTCCAGTGCCATCACACGGCCCATGCGCGGGTTCTCGAAAATCACCAGGTGCTGGTGTTCGGTGCGCACTTCGTGCAGCAGTTTTTCCATGCGAAAACGCTGGCCGTAGCCTTCGTAGAGGGTTTCCAGGTAATCGCTGGTGTGGTTGGTGCTCATGGGTAAGACCCCCGATAAATGCTGGTGGCAACGGACGGTCACCCGCCCATGATGGCCAGCCGCCGTTGCGCCTGACCAAGGAAAGGCGCGCATTCTACGTTGCTGCACATGACAGGTCGAACCTTCTGGCTCTATCTTGGTGGCGGATTTTGGTCAGGAGGCCAGCAGATGTTTTATCGCTATCACCCCAGCCCCACCGGTCCGTTGTTCCTGGCGGGCGACGAGCAAGGCCTGCGCATGCTCTATATGGACGGCCACAAGCACTGGACACCGCAACCGCAATGGCGCGAAGCCACCAGCGAGTTGGATGCCGTATGCCGGCAATTGGATGAGTATTTTGCAGGCCGGCGCGAGGTGTTCGACCTGGCCCTGGCGCCCCGGGGCACGCCGTTCCAGCAGCAGGTGTGGCAGGCGTTGCAGCGCATTCCGTTCGGGCACACCTGGAGCTATGCCCAGTTGGCTCAACACATCGACAACCCCAAGGCCATCCGCGCCGTCGGCACCGCCAATGGGGCCAACCCGATCTCGATCCTCATTCCCTGCCACCGCGTGATCGGCAGCAACGGCACCCTCACCGGCTATGCCGGCGGCCTTGAGCGCAAACAGGCGTTGTTGCAGCTTGAGGGTGCGTGGTTGTTGTGAGGCTCAGATCCGCACGTTGCCACGCGGCCCGGCAATGGCCCAGATAATCAGGCCCAGCACCGGCAGCAGGACGATCAGCAGCACCCAGAGGATTTTCATCCCGGTTTCGGCGCCGCTTTTAAGCACGTTGATGATTGCCCAGATGTCCAGGGCAAGAATTATCAGACCAATCAGACCGTTAAACGTGGAACCCATGGTGTCGCTCCCAAGAAGTGGCATGCCCACTTAGGATAGACGCGCCCGGCCAGGGTTCCCTTTTATTCGCCTCAGACGTGAATCGCGACTTTCAAGGCTTCCAGCGCAGGGGCCGCGCTGATGCCCACTTGTGCGCACAACGCCAGCACCCGCTGCACATCGTTGCCGTAGACCAGCACCATTTGCAGCTCGTCATCGAGCAGTTGGCTGAAGTTCATCAGCACATAGCCGCCGTTTTCCGGGTTCATGGCCGCGAGTTGGATCTGCATGCGGTTCAGGGCGGTGAGCGCTTCGGTTTTCGCCAATTGCTTGGGCTTGAGGTTGAACGCCACGCCGGGGCCGAACGAGGCGACGATCTGGGCGAACAGGTCCATGTAGGTATCAGCCTGGAACAGCACGGTTTGCGGCAGGCTGCCGACCACCACCCACTCGCCCAGGGGGATCGGGAAGGTGTCGTCGTAGTTGATGTCCGGGTTGGCCGCCAGAAAGCCACCGGCGTCGGCGTAAGCCTGGGCGGCTTCGTCCGCCACACGCTGGATCTCATCGTCGGCCATGCAGCCGGAGCTGATTTTGCTGATAAGTTCGACGAGTGCGGCTTTCATGGGGGCAATCCTGTGGCTGGGGAAATTCGAGGGCGCGAAGGATACCCGATTGGGGTGTGGCCGTGTGGGGGCAGGCTTGTGTGAGGGCCCTACTGGGAGAGTGGCTTGTGCGAAGTGTGTGTGGGAGCGCGCCAGGCAGTGAAGAGGCTCTAGATACCGCCTCATCGCGGGCAACCCGCTCCCACAGCAAGCCCGACCCCACAAAAAGCCGCCGCCCACAGAGGCCTTAAGCGTTCAACAGTTTCTCAAGCTGCGCTGCCGTATCGACCGCGCCCATGGTGCGGGCCGCGTCCAGGGCAGTGACGCCGTTGGCGTCCTTGGCGCGGGGGTCGGCGCCTTGGCTGATGAGGTAGTCGACGATTTCGCCGCGATTGAACATCGCCGCCATCATCAAGGCTGTACGCCCGTCGAAAGACGCACCCTCGACTTGCGCCCCGCCGCTCACCAGGGCCTTGACCACCGCCAGGTCGCCCTTGAACGCCGCGCCGGCAATCGGGCTTTGGCCGTTGTCGTTGCGCAGTTCCGGGTCGGCCTTGTGTTCGAGCAGCACCTTCACCGCATCGACGTGGCCGTGGTAGCTGGCCAGCATCAACAGGGTGTCGCCCTTGTGGTTGCGCAGGTTGACGGGCAGGCCCTTGGTCACCAGGGCGGCGAGCATGGCCGCGTCGCCACTGCGGGCGACGTTGAACACCTGCTCGGCGAATTCTTCGGCTTCTTCCTGGGTCATCTGGCGGCTGTTGTCTGACATGGCTGGCTCCGTTTTCGGCAATCGCAAAGGCCGCTAGTGTCCTCAAGCGGCCGGCGCGCTGTCACGGTTTTTTTCTCATCCACCACCATAGCGCCAATCAATAACGGAACTTGCCGCCATGGATATCGGCTAATACGTCCTCGGTCACCTGCACGTAGGTGTCCGAGCCGGGCAGCCAGGCGTAGATCGGGTCATCGCCGGCCTTGCGCGGGTCGAAGGCTTCGTCGCGTAGGCGCACTTTCTGGTATTTGAAGGTGCCGGTGGTTTCCATTTTCACCTTCACCCGCAAAAACAGCGGCACGGCGTAGGCCGGCATCTGTTCCTTGGCCCAGCGCAGCAGCTCGCCGAAATCCAGGGTGGCCAGGGATTCGGCCGGGGTAATGGCCGCCATGCCCGCGCGGCCGTTGGTGTTGTTGATTTCCACCCCGTACACCACCGCCTCGGCGATGTGCGGGTGCATGAGGAAGATGTTCTCCACCTCGGTGGTGGAGACGTTCTCGCCTTTCCAGCGGAAGGTGTCCCCCAGGCGATCGACGAACTGGCCGTGGCCAAAGCCGATATTGCGCAGCAGGTCGCCGGTGTTGAAGTAGCGGTCGCCCTTGGCGAAGACGTCGTGGAGGATGACTTTGGCGGTTTTTTCCGGCTCGGTGTAACCGTCCAGCGGGGCCTTGTCGTCGATCCGCGCCAGCAACAGGCCTTCGCTGCCCTTGGGCACTTTCTGCATGAACCCGGATTCGCCGCGCACCGGCGCACCGCTGTCATGGTCATAGGCCACCAGCTCCCAGGCCATCAGGGAGAAACCAATGGTGTTGTCAAAATTGAGGATGTTGGTGAAGCCGATGTTGCCGTCGCTGGCGGCATACAACTCGCAAATGTGGCTGACGCCGAAGCGCTCCTTGAACGGCCCCCAAACGCCCGGGCGCAGGCCGTTGCCGATCATTTTCACCACTGGGTTATCGCGGTCTTCGGCGCTGGGCGGCGGGTCCATCAGGTAACGGCATAGCTCGCCGACGTAGCCGATGGTGGTGGCGTTGAACTTGCGCGCATCGCTCCAGAACTGGCTGGCGCTGAACTTGCGCCGGATGGCGAAGCCCGACGCGCCGCTGATGGCCGAGCCCCAGCACACGCACAGGCCGGTGGCGTGGTACAGCGGCAAGGTGCAATAGAGGATGTCCTGGGGCGTCATGTCCAGGGCGATCACGCCGAAGATAGACGACGTCTTCATCCAGCGGCCGTGCTTGAACACCCCGGCCTTGGGCAGCCCGGTGGTGCCGGAGGTGTAGATATAAAAGCAAGGGTCGTCCAGGTACACCTTCTGGCTGGTGACCGGGTTGTCCTGCGCGGCGTCGGCGCTGTCGGCCATCAGGTTGAGGTAATGCTGGGGCGCCTGGCCGTGGTGGCGCGAGGTGTCCTGGTCGGCCACCCACCAGGTGCGGGCGTCTGGGATGTCTACCTGGCTGCGGACCGCCGAATAGGCCTCGGTCAACTCGCCGCCGACGATAATCGCCACGGGTTTGACCAGGTTCAGGCTGTGCACCAGCACGTGTTGGGTCTGGGAGGTGTTGAGCATCGCGCAGATGCCACCCACCTTGGCCACCGCCAGTACCGTGACCAGCAATTCGGGGCGGTTTTCGATAAAGATCCCGACCACATCCCCCTTGCCAATGCCTTGGGCGATCAGGTGATGGGCGATGCGGTTGGCCCACTGGTTGACCTGCTCGTAGCTGAACGCGACGTTGGCGTACATCAGCGCCGGCCCCTGAGGGTTGCGCAAGGTGGCCTGTTCGAACGTCCAACCCAGGCCGCAGGGCTGCTGCGCATCCTTGATATTGGCGGTCTTGAGGCCCTTGAGTACCCGCGGAATGGCTTTGGCGATGGCGGGCAACTTACGGATCATCATGCCCCAGGTAATCATGTCGCTAGAGTTGCTGCTCATGGTGGCTCCTGCTCAACACAAAACGGCGAC
The DNA here is from genome assembly GCF_059862705.1 of Pseudomonas sp. MF08817. Lineage (NCBI taxonomy): Bacteria > Pseudomonadati > Pseudomonadota > Gammaproteobacteria > Pseudomonadales > Pseudomonadaceae > Pseudomonas > Pseudomonas sp. MF08817. The sequence goes on along the minus strand of NZ_JCBCUY010000002.1, from coordinate 43,413 downwards.
GCACCGGCGACTCAGCCAGGGCAAGCCGATAACAATGAATTAACGATTGAAGGTTCGGTGACGCGAAGAGGTTCAGGTCGGCCAGGGAATCAGCCAGAGTTCGTTCGCCCCGGCCTGGGGAGCAGAAAACAGCGCGGGAACAGCCTGGAGTTGCGGGGTGCCTTGGGCGATAACGCAGAAATCGTGGGTCATAGGTGAATTCCTATTTTCTTATTATCGGGCGAACACAGAGCAATCCAGCTGCAACGCAGAACAGTCCCTGTCGTGATGTGGCGCGCCATGCGTCCTGCATGGAATCAGGCAACCGTTGAGGCTGCCCGACTAACAAAACGGTTAACAAGTGCTTGTGACAGCCTGGAAAATACGTCAGGCCTTCTCGGGCTGTACATGGAGGATTTGAAAAGTTTTGTATCTCTTCACCTTTTCACCCCTCTTGCAAAGCCGCAGCAACGCTGAAACCAGAGATGGAATTTTCCGGCGGCCGGCAGGGTCACAGGAGCACGCCTACCACGGCCCGGTCTCGCAAAATGCAGGATGCACGATGGCCATTCATGCAAAATGCACGAATCCGCCAAATTAGAAAATTTATAAGCTATTGATTTATAACGATTTTATATAAATCAGATACTGGCACAATCGCTGCAACTACCCCTCCACGATTGCCCTTAGCACTCACGGAGCGGATAGACATGAGCTTGATCCAAGAAAAATTCACTTCCCTGTTTTCCAATTTCGAGGTCACCACCCAGGCCCGTCCGGATGGGGGCATCCTGCTGACCCTGCGCAACAGCGAAGGCAAGCAGTTCAAACGCTCGATTTCCTACGCCCAGTTGCACGCCGGGGACCAGTTGTCCTGGGTTATCAGCGCCATTCGCCGCGACCTGGCCGAACAGGCCAGCGAGTTGCCGCAAATCTCCATGCTGCAAAGCCAGCAGCGTTTTGCCCTGCCGACCTACCACTCGGCTTGAACCCGACGCGGCGTCGTGGAGCCTGCGGGCTCCACCCCTTCAACTCAGCACGCCGCGCTTGACCGCCTCGCCTACGGCTTGGGCGCGGTTACTGACGCTCAGCTTGATGTAGATATTGCGCAGGTGGAACTTGACCGTGGCCTCGGATATGGCGCGGATCACGCTGATTTCCCAGACGGTTTTCCCCTCTTTGGCCCAGCGCAGAATCTCCAGTTCCTTCGCACTCAGTGGCTCGCCCACCGGGCGTTTGCGAGGTCGCTTGGCCTTGGGTTTTACCAAGGGGCGAACATCCGCCCCATCCAGGCCGCTTGGCAGTGAACTGTTCATTCGCACTCTCCCGCTTCTCGTCCAGAACCGCCAAATTGCCCATGCCAACCTTCAGCTGACAGGCACCTGACGATCTGAGAGTTACACAGGCGAGGGATTAAACAAGCGCGTAAACCGCTAAACAGTAGGCCCCTACTCGGTATCAGGCAGTGTCCTACCCAATCCTAAGAAGCGACCCCGGATACCTCCGAAAGAACGGTGAGGTATGTCGCCAAATCCCACCGTGGAAATTGGCGATTCACCGGGTGCGAACGGAAAAGTCAGAAGGTGGCAAGGTCGATCTGGGCAAAACTGGCCACGTTCACATGGCCGGCCAATTCGCCGCCATCACGCACCAGGCCACAAGTGGCCATGCCAGCCTGCTGCGCCGCATCCAATTCCTGGACGATGTCCGAGAGAAACAGAATCGCCGGCGCCTCTAGGCCAATGGCTTGGGCGATGCGCTGGTAAGACTGCGCCTCGCGCTTGGGCCCGGTGGTGGTGTCGAAGTAGCCGCTGAACAGGCCCGACAGGTCGCCCGCCTCGGAGCAGCCGAAAATCAAGCGCTGGGCCTGGATCGAGCCGGAGGAGTAGACGAACAGCTGATAGCCCTCGCGATGCCAGCGCTGCAACGCCTCGACCGCATCCGGGTAGACATGGCCCTTCAACTGGCCGGCCTGGTAGCCCTGCTCCCAGACCATGCCCTGCAAGGCCTTGAGCGGCGTGGCCTTGCGGTCTTCGGCGATCCAACCCAGCAGGATCGCGATCACCCGCTCTACATCCGCCCCGGGTTCGCCGCTGTCCTGGCACACCGCCAGCAGTTGCGCGGCCACGTCCGCCCGTTCGGCGTTAGCCCGCACGAAGTCCGGCAGGTGCCGGGCGGCATAGGGGAAGAGCACGTCGAAGACAAAACTTACCGCGCTGGTGGTGCCTTCGATGTCAGTGACAATGGCCTTGATCGGCATCGGTTCAATCCTCCAGGCGCGGGAAACGGTTGGCGATGTCTTCACCGGTGAACTTGGCCACCCAACCCTCAGGGTTGTTGAACAGGCGGATCGCGACGAAATGCGGGTGCTCGCCCATGTCGAACCAGTGCGGCGTGCCGGCGGGCACCGAAATCAGGTCGTTTTTCTCGCACAGCACCGCGTACACGTAGTCGTCGATGTGCAGGGTGAACAACCCGCGGCCGGCGACGAAAAAGCGCACTTCGTCTTCGCCATGGCGGTGTTCGTCGAGGAACTTGGCGCGAAGTTCGGCTTTTTGCGGGTGGTCGCTGTTGAGGCTGATGACGTCCACGGTGACGTAGCCGCCCTCGCTCATCAAGCGCTCGATCTGCTCCTGGTAGGCCGCGATCACCTCTTCCTGGCTGGCGCCCGGTTCGATTTTGCGATTGGCTTGCCAACGGTCGAAACGCACGCCTTTATCGGCCAACGTGGCGGCAATGTCCTCGAAATGGGTGAGAACCTTGTTCGGCAGTTCGGGGCTGGAAACGTGGTAAACGGACAGGCTGCTCATGGCGGCAACTCCTCGGTCTGGCAGGGCCCTGCGGTTTTTACACACCGCTCAGGCGCTGGGTTTCATCAGGCTGTGGGCGACTTCAGGCGAAGTCAGCGTTAGCGGGCAAGTACGGAACGGGTCTTGAGTTCGCATTCAAAGAGGAACTCGAACGCCTCGATCTGGCGCAGCGCGTCGCTCATCTGCGGGCCCCAGGTGTAGAGGCCGTGGCCGCGGATCAGGTAGCCGACGCACTCGGGGTGGGCGTCAAGCCACGGCTGGACCTGGGCGGCGAGGCGCACGATGTCCTGGTCGTTATCGAAAATCGGCACCCGCACCCGCGATTCGTGGGTCGAGATACCGCTGAAAGCTTTTTGCAGCTCGTAGTCTTCAAACTCGATGAACGCCCCGGCGGTCACCCGCGACAGCACCGTGGCATTGACCGAGTGGGTGTGCAGCACGGCGCCGATGTCGGCGCGCCAGGCATAGAGCTGGGTGTGCAGCAGGGTTTCAGCCGAGGGCTTTTTGCCCGGCTCCAGGCTGTTGCCGGCCAGGTCGGTGGCGAGCACATCGTCCGGGCCAAGTTGCCCTTTGTGCTTGCCCGACACCGTCAGCAACGCCTGCTCCGCGCCCAGGCGCGTCGAGTAATTGCTGCTGGTGGCCGGCGACCAGCCGCGGCCATACAGAAAGCGCCCGGCGTCGATGATCTGCCGGGCCAGGTGTTCACGGGTAGGGCTCATGGCCTGTCCTCTTGCATGCGGGTGGCAATGATAACGGCTGCGGCCAGGGCCGCGACGCTGGCAATACTAAAGGTCAAGGTGGCACCCAGGGCATTCCAGCTGTAACCGGCGTACAACGCGCCCAGGGCGCCGCCGATGCCGGCCAGCGCGGCGTACAGTGCCTGGCCCTGGCCTTGCTGGCGCGCGCCGAAGCTACGTTGCACGAAATGGATGGCAGCGGCGTGAAAGCTGCCGAACGTCGCTGCGTGCAACACCTGGGCGAACAGCAGCACCCACACCGATTCGGCGTAGGCACCCAGCAGCACCCAGCGCAGGGCCGCCAAAAGGAAACTGGCCAGCAGCACCCGGCGCACGGAAAACCGCGCCAGGATCTTGCTCATGGCCAAAAACATCAGCACCTCGGCCACCACCCCCACCGCCCATAACTGGCCAATCAGGCCACGGCTGTAGCCCAGGTGCTCCAGGTGCAAGGTCAGGAAGGTGTAATACGGGCCGTGGCTCAACTGCATCAGCCCCACGCAGGCATAGAACGCCAGTACCCCAGGGCTGCGCAGTTGCTGCAGGAAACCGCCGCCGGCGCTGCGGCTGCTCTGCACCGGTTGGGCGTTGGGCACCCACAGGCTGCTGAGGAAGATGCCGGCCATGATGACCACCAGCGCCACCGGGTAGATGTCCAGGCTCAGCCACTGGAACAGGCGCCCCAAGGCGACCACGGTGATGATGAAACCGATAGAACCCCACAGGCGGATCTGGCTGTAGCGCGCGGTCTGGCCATTCAAATGGGCCAGGGTGATGACCTCGAACTGGGGCAGCACCGCGTGCCAGAAGAACGCATGCAGCGCCATGACCACCGCCAGCCAGGCGTAGCTCTTGCTGAAGAAGATCAGGGAAAAGGTCAGGGCCGTACACAACGCGCCAACACGCACGATGGCCAGGCGCCGCCCGGTGTAGTCCCCCAGCCAGCCCCAGATATTGGGCGCCACGCAGCGCATCAGCATGGGGATGGCCACCAGTTCGCCAATACGCGCGGCGCTGAACCCCAAGTGGTGGAAATACAGCGCCAGGAATGGCGCCGTGGACCCCAGCAGGGCGAAGTAGAACAGGTAGAAACTGGATAACCGCCAGTACGGCAGCGCGGCCATCAGGCGTGGGGCCGGGTCACAACTGGCCCAGCACCGGGGTGCTGACGCGCACGTCGGCGTTTTGCCCGCGATGGCGCAGCAAGTGGTCCATCAACACAATGGCCATCATCGCTTCGGCGATAGGCGTGGCGCGGATGCCCACGCAGGGGTCGTGGCGGCCCTTGGTAATCACGTCCACCGGGTTGCCATGGACGTCGATGGAGCGGCCCGGCGTGGTGATGCTGGAGGTCGGCTTCAACGCCAGGTGCGCGACGATGGGCTGGCCCGAGGAAATGCCGCCGAGAATGCCGCCAGCGTTGTTGCTGAGGAAGCCTTCGGGGGTCATCTCGTCGCGATGCTCGGTGCCGCGCTGGGCGACACAGGCGAACCCGGCGCCGATTTCCACGCCCTTGACCGCGTTGATGCTCATCAGCGCGTGGGCCAGTTCGGCGTCGAGGCGGTCGAAGATCGGCTCGCCCAGCCCCGGCATCACGCCTTCGGCAACCACTGTGATCTTGGCGCCCACCGAATCCTGGTCGCGCCGCAGTTGGTCCATGTAGGCCTCAAGCTCGGGCACTTTGTCCGGGTCGGGGCTGAAGAAGGCATTTTGCTCCACCGCCTCCCAAGTCTTGAACGGAATCTCGATGGGGCCGAGCTGGCTCATGTAGCCGCGAATCACGATGCCCTGGCTGGCCAGGTACTTCTTGGCGATCGCCCCCGCCGCCACGCGCATCGCCGTCTCGCGCGCCGAGCTGCGGCCGCCACCGCGGTAGTCGCGCTCGCCGTACTTGTGGTGGTAGGTGTAGTCGGCGTGGGCCGGGCGGAACAGGTCTTTGATGGCCGAGTAGTCCTTGGACTTCTGGTCGGTGTTGCGGATCAGCAGGCCAATGGCACACCCGGTGGTGCGGCCCTCGAACACGCCACTGAGGATTTCGACTTCGTCGGCTTCCTGGCGCTGGGTGGTGTGGCGGCTGGTGCCGGGCTTGCGCCGGTCGAGGTCGTGTTGCAGGTCGTCCAGCGACAATTCCAGGCCTGGCGGGCAGCCATCGACAATGGCGACCAACGCCGGGCCATGGCTTTCGCCGGCGGTGGTGACAGTGAACAGCTTGCCGTAGGTATTGCCGGACATGCGGGGCGCTCCGTGAAATCGCTGGAAGACGTGGCTCTGGCGGGCATTGAGCCGCGCGCCAGTATACGCAGGCTGTGCAACGAGTTCATCCTCGAACCTTTATAGGGGCGGCGAGTCCAAACGCCACCTGACCAATAATGGCGTGATGATGCTACGAGTCCTTGCCTTGACCCTTTCCCTGTTTACCGGCCTGGTCCAGGCCACCGTACTGCAACGCCCCATGACCCTGGACACCGGCAGCGGCGTGCTGCATGGTTCGTTGCTGTTACCCAAGTCCGACACGCCGGTGCCGGTGGTACTGATAATTTCCGGCTCCGGCCCCACCGACCGCGACGGCAACAACCCCGATGGCGGGCGCAACGACAGCCTCAAGCGCCTGGCCTGGGTGCTGGCCAAACACAACATCGCCAGCCTGCGCTACGACAAGCGCGGCGTGGCGGCAAGCCTGGCGGCCACCCCGGACGAGCGCAACCTGAGCGTCGAGGCGTATGTCAGCGATGCCGTGGCCTGGGGCCAGCAACTCAAGAACGACCCGCGTATGGGCCCGTTGATCCTGCTGGGCCACAGCGAGGGCGCGCTGATCGCCAGCCTCGCCGCGCCCACGGTGGAGGCCGCTGGGGTGATTTCGGTGTCCGGCAGCGCCCGCCCTATCGACGAGGTGCTGCGCCAGCAATTGGCCACGCGCCTGCCGCCCGCGCTGATGCTGCGCAGCAATCAACTGCTCGACAGCCTCAAGGCCGGCCAGGTGGACGCCGAGGTGCCGCCAGCCCTGCAAGTGATCTTCCGCCCGAGCGTGCAGCCCTACCTGATAAGCCTGTTCCGCCAGGACCCGGCGGGCGCTTTCGCACGCCTGAAAATGCCGGCGCTCATCATCCAGGGCAGTAACGATATCCAGGTCGGCGTGGCGGATGCGCGCCTGCTCAAAGCCGCCAAACCCGACGCGCACCTGGCGCTGATCGAAGGCATGAACCACGTGCTGCGCATCGTGGCCAACGACACCCGGCGGCAACTGGCCTCCTACAAAGACCCGCAACTGCCCCTAGCGGCGGAACTGGGCGCGCAGATTCTGCACTTTATCGCCACCCTCACCGCCCCATAAGCAGTGTGGGAGCGGGCCGGACGGCGCTCCGCCCGCCCGCGACAGCGCCCTTGAGACCGCTGCCCGACGCCCACGGGATGGCGACACAAAAGCAACACCTGGCCCCATTAAACGGGCACTACCCTCCAGTCTTGCAAAAAACGGCCGATAAGCCTTTGTCGGCCGTCAACATACGGTCGCCAAGCAGGGCTTGGACAGGATCTCGCCGTTATGACTGATACCCAGAATTCGACTGACACCGCGCCAGAGCAAGACGCCCCAGAAGCGGTCGAGCGGCCGTGGGCGGATGTCCACACCGAGCACCACAAAATGCTGCGCCTGGCGCCGCAACAGACCGACCGCGTCACTGGCGGGCGGCCGCTGCGTTTTGTCGAGTTCGGCTATGCCGAGCGCAATAACAAAGGCCAGAGCCTGTTGCGCATGGTCATCCAGTTGCCGGGGCAACGGGTGCGCAAGGAACAGAACCGCCTGGATGTGTGGGTCGATCACGAGACCAAGCGGGTCAGTTTCGGCCCGCAAAGCAGCGTGCAGATCGAACCGCTGAACCGCGGCCTGGGGCGGTTCCTGCTGGCCCAGGCCATCAGTTGGGCGCGCAAGAAGTGGCCCCACTACAAGGTCGATGGCGTAGACCTGGCCAGCAAAGACGCCCTGAGCGAAGACACGCGCCTGCGCCGCGATCACTTTCTGCGCATCCAGGGTTTCGACGTGGTCTACACCGACGCCCAGCACATGAAGGGCAGCGTCAAGGACGTGCAGGTCGAAGACCTGCTGGCGGACTGGAACACCGAGAAGGTGCAGTTCGTGGAAATCCTCGAAGCGGCGCAGATGCTCCAGCAAGCCGAGCAGAACCTGGCCGAACAGGAAGTCAAGTTGCGCCAGCACGAAGACAAGGTCAGCAAGTACAAACGCGAAGACACCGGCCTGCGCTTCACCATCACCTGCCTGGTGGCGTTCTGCGTGTTCCAGGCCGGGTTGTTGATCTGGATTGCCACCCATCGCTAAGCAAAGGGGCGCGAAAAGCCCCCAGTAGAAGCGAGCCTGCTCGCGATGAGGCCAGCACAATCAGCAGCGATGCTGGCAGGCAAACCGCTATCGCGAGCAGGCTCGCTCCCCCAGGGGCCAGCCTCAGGCGCTTTTACGAAACACCAGCCCCAACCCCACGATAATCAGGCCCATGCCCAGCACGCTCAGGGCCGCGAGGCGATTGCCGAACACCAGGTAGTCCATCACCGCGGTCACCGCCGGCACCAGGTAGAACAGGCTGGTGACGTTCACCAGATTGCCCCGGGCGATCAAGCGGTACAGCAGCAGGGTCGCCAGCACCGACACCACCAGCCCCATCCACAGCACCGGCACGATAAACCCGCTGCTGTACTCGAAGTGGAATGGCTGGAACGGCACGAACACCGCACACAGCACCAGCCCCGCCAGGTACTGCACCGGCAATGTGCCCAACGGGTTATCGGTGATGCGTTTTTGCATGATCGAGCCTAGGGTCATGGCCAGCAGCGCCAGCAGGCCGAACAGGATGCCCGCCAGCGACACCCCGGCCAGGCCGATGCTCTGGTACACCACCATCACCAACCCCGCCAGGCCCAGCAGCAGGCCGAAGATGCGGTGCCACGAGCGCTGGCGTTCCATCAGCACCACGGTGAGGATCGGTTGCACACCCATGAGGGTGGCCATCACGCCGGGAGTGATTTTGAAGTCCAGGGCCAGCAAGTAAAAAATCTGATAAGCCCCCAACAACACCGCCCCGGTGGCCAGGGCAAAGAGCAGCGGTTTGCCGGCCCTGGGCCGCTTGAGCTTGAGCAGCGGCATCAGCAGCACCAGGGCCACCAGCGCTAAGGCAAAACGCATCAGCAAAAAGGCGAAGGGCGAAGCGTGGGCCAGGCCCCATTTGGAGAAAATCGCACCGCTGCTCCACAGCAGGACGAACACACTCGTGGACGCCGCCGCGGCCACGGATTGCTTGGAAATGACAAACATGAAGACCACCCGTAATCAGGCAAATAGCCAATTCAGCCGAGGCTGAAGGTTCAGTAGTGATGTGCTGGCGGGCGTGGGAACAGCGCGAAGCCGATCAGCCCGACATGCCGACACCCGGCGGTGCTACGCAGGCGTACACCGGGGGGCTACTGACAGGTGGAGGGTAGTGACTGATCTGCGCCGGTTGCTGTTCCCCGCACGGCATGACGCCAGCGTTGAGCGCTGAATCGACTACCGCGTTGAGAAGGGATGCGGGCATGGTGCAGATCTTTTTATGAAGGAAGAAAGAGGCAGGCCTTTGGCCACACCGAGCGCCGACTATAACCAGCGCCCGATACAATTTGCAACGGCTTAGCCGAACAACCAGTAACCCAGCAATGCCAGCACCACCACCGCCAAAACCGGGCGCAGGACGCGGTAGAGCTTGGGGTTGCGGCGCTTCCACTGCTTGACCGTGCCGCTGATGCCGTCGCTGAAGCTCTTGCTCCAGGCATAGGCGCGGTTGATGCCGCCGACGCGCTCGTCGTCGAGGTTCTGCGGCGCGGTGGCGCGGCCCAGCCAGGCGCTGACCCAACGGTTGATGGCCGTCATCGCGCGGTTGCTCAGGGGCCGTTCGATGTCGCAGAACAGGATCACCCGGGTCTTGTCGGTTTCGTTCTTGACCCAATGCACGTAGGTCTCGTCGAACATCACATCGTCGCCATCACGCCAGGCGTAAACCTGGCCATCGACGAAAATCCGGCAATCGTCGGAGTTGGGCGTGGACAGCCCCAGGTGATAACGCAAGGAGCCGGCGAACGGGTCGCGGTGCGGGTTAAGGTGGCTGCCGCCCGGAAGCAAAGCGAACATCGCCCCCTTGACGTTGGGAATGGAGCTGACCAGCGCCACGGTCTTGGGGCACAGGGCCTCGGCCGATGGCAGCGGTTTGTCGTACCACTTGAGATAAAAGCGCTTCCAACCCTTCTTGAAGAACGAACCGAAACCGGCGTCGTTGTTCTTTTCGGCGGCGCGGATGTAGCCCTCGTCGAACAAATGCATGGCTTCGTCGCGGATCACCTCCCAGTTGTCGCGCAGGACATCGAGTTCGGGGAACTTGCTGCGGTCGAGGTACGGCTTGGAAGGCACCGCCGAAAACAGGTACATCAGGGCGTTATAAGGGGCGAACAGCGCCGAATGGTTGACGAACTGGCGCAATACCGGCAGGCGCGCCTTGCCACGCAAATGCACATAGAGCGTGCTGCCCAAAAACAGCAGCAACACCGACGCCTTGGCGGCAAATGAAAAGGTCATCCAACAACTCCTTGGTAATAAGCAACGCTGCGCGTCCTTTACCCGACGCGGCAGGCGGCCATCATAAACACTACGGCCCCTGGGCAAAACCCGCGCGAGGCAACATTCAGTATTAAGAAATCCGCAACAAAGCCCTTATTACCATAAGGCGGCGCGGCGCCGGCTGATGTGGGTCAACCGGCGCCGTGGGGGGGTTACTGCTGGTTTTCCTGCTCGGTGAACAGGTCGCTGAACAGCATGCTCGACAGGTAGCGCTCACCGGAGTCCGGCAGGATCACCACAATGGTCTTGCCCTGCATTTCCGGGGTTTGCGCCAGGCGCACGGCCACCGCCATCGCGGCGCCGCAGGAGATCCCGCACAAAATCCCCTCTTCCTGCATCAGGCGCAGGGCCATGGCCTTGGACTCTTCATCGCTCACCAACTCGACCCGGTCGACGATGGACAGGTCCAGGTTCTTGGGCACGAAACCGGCGCCGATGCCCTGGATCTTGTGCGGGCTAGGCTTGATTTCCTCACCGGCCAGGGCCTGGGTGATGACTGGCGAGGTGATCGGCTCCACGGCCACCGAGAGAATCGGCTTGCCCTGGGTGTGCTTGATGTAGCGCGACACGCCGCTGATGGTGCCGCCGGTGCCTACGCCGGCCACCAGCACGTCCACGGCGCCATCGGTGTCGTTCCAGATTTCCGGGCCGGTGGTTTTTTCGTGGATCGCCGGGTTGGCCGGGTTATCGAACTGCTGGGGCATGTAATAGGTGGCCGGGTCGCTGGCCAGGATTTCGGCGGCCTTCTCGATGGCGCCCTTCATGCCCTTGGCCGGCTCGGTGAGCACCAGTTCCGCGCCCAGGGCCTTGAGCACCTTGCGCCGCTCGATGCTCATGGACGCCGGCATGGTCAACATCAGCTTGTAGCCACGGGCGGCGGCGACGAACGCCAGGCCGATGCCGGTGTTGCCCGAGGTGGGTTCGACGATGGTCATGCCCGGCTTGAGTTTGCCGCTGCTTTCGGCGTCCCAGATCATGTTGGCGCCGATCCGGCACTTGACCGAATACCCAGGGTTGCGCCCTTCGATCTTGGCCAGGATGGTCACGCCGCGCGGCGCGATGCGGTTGATCTGCACCAGGGGCGTGTTGCCGATGGAATGGGCGTTGTCAGCAAAAATGCGGCTCATGGCTGGGTCCTTATGCAGCGAAGAAGAAGCGTTCAAGGGTATGCCTCGTGCCGCGAGGCGTCCAGTCGAGGCGAACGGCCAGCGGCCCGCGCGGTCAACCCCTTACCTACACCGGAGACCCACCCCATGAAACGCCGCTACCGTTGGCCACTCTGGAGCCTGGCCGCCATCGCGCTGCTCCTGCTGGCCCTGCACATCGCCCTGCCCTACCTGGTACGCGACTACCTCAATGAAAAACTCGCCGACATGGGCGACTACCGCGGCCAGGTCAGCGACGTGGACCTGGCCCTGTGGCGCGGCGCGTACCGGATCAATGGCCTGGAGATCGTCAAAACTGACGCCAAGGTGCCGGTGCCGTTCGTCAACGCGCCGCTGATCGACCTCGCCGTCAGTTGGCACGCATTGTGGTACGACCGCGCGGTGGTGGCCCGGGTGCGCTTCGTCAAACCGCAGATCAACTTCGTCGATGGCGGTGCCAACCGCCAGGCGTCCCAGACCGGTGCCGGCACCGACTGGCGGGCGCAACTGGGCAAACTGCTGCCGATCACCCTGGACGAAGTGCGCATCGACGACGGCCAGGTCAGCTTCCACAACTTCAACTCCAAACCGGCGGTGAAGATGGACGCCACGGCGGTCAACGCCAGCTTCTACAACCTGACCAACGTGGTGGACGTCAAAGGCAAGCGCGACGCCCGTTTCGAGGGCAAGGCCCTGCTGTTGGGCCACGCGCCGCTGGAAACCACCGCCACCTTCGACCCGCTGAGCAACTTCGAGGACTTCCAGTTCCGCCTGCGCGCCCGGGATATCGAGCTCAAACGCCTGAACGACTTCGCCTCGGCCTACGGCAAGTTCGACTTCAACGCCGGCTCCGGCGATGTGGTGATCGAGGCCCAGGCCGAAAAAGGTCAATTAAGCGGTTACATCAAGCCGCTGCTGCGCGACGTGGAGGTGTTCAACTGGCAGCAGGACGTGGAAAACCGCAACAAGGGGATTTTCCGTTCGATCTGGGAAGCCCTGGTGGGCACCAGCGAAACCGTGCTGAAAAACCAGCGCAAGAACCAGTTCGCCACCCGCGTGGAACTCAGCGGCAACGTGCACCAGCAAAACATCAGCGCCTTGCAGGCCTTCCTGCAGATTCTGCGCAACGGCTTCGTCCAGGCCTTCAATGCCCGCTACGAGCAACCCAAGCCCGAGGCTGACTGAGTCACGGCGTGACGCCTCATTCAGAGACTGAATGGGGCGTCTGCGTTCACAGTCGCCCGGGCCTCGCGCTATAGTCGGGCACGTTTGCAATTTGTGTCCGCCCTGCCCCAGCGCAGGCCGGCGTTACCGTTCAAGGAGTTACCGATGAAATTCGAAGGCACCCAGGCCTATGTCGCCACCGATGACCTGAAACTGGCCGTCAACGCCGCCATCACCCTGGAACGGCCCCTGCTGGTCAAGGGCGAGCCGGGCACCGGCAAGACCATGCTCGCCGAACAACTGGCCGAGTCTTTCGGCGCCAAGTTGATTACCTGGCACATCAAGTCCACCACCAAGGCCCACCAGGGCCTGTACGAGTACGACGCGGTCAGCCGCCTGCGTGACTCGCAACTGGGCGTGGATAAAGTCCACGACGTGCGCAACTACCTGAAAAAAGGCAAGTTGTGGGAAGCCTTCGAGGCCGAGGAGCGGGTGATCCTGCTGATCGACGAAATCGACAAGGCCGACATCGAGTTTCCCAACGACTTGCTGCAAGAACTCGACAAGATGGAGTTCTATGTCTACGAGATCGACGAAACCATCAAGGCCAAGAAGCGCCCGATCATCATCATTACCTCCAACAACGAAAAAGAGCTGCCGGACGCCTTCCTGCGCCGCTGCTTCTTCCACTACATCGCCTTCCCGGACCGCACCACCCTGCAGAAAATCGTCGACGTGCATTACCCCGATATCAAGAAAGACCTGGTCAGCGAAGCCCTGGACGTGTTCTTCGATGTGCGCAAAGTGCCAGGCCTGAAGAAAAAACCCTCCACCTCCGAACTGGTGGACTGGCTCAAGCTGCTGATGGCCGACAACATCGGTGAAGCGGTGCTGCGCGAACGCGACCCGACCAAAGCCATCCCGCCCCTGGCCGGCGCCCTGGTGAAAAACGAGCAGGACGTGCAGTTGCTCGAACGCCTGGCGTTCATGAGCCGTCGCGGCACTCGATAAGGGCGAATGCCATGCTGCTTAACCTGTTCAATGAAATGCGCGCCGCCAAGGTACCGGTCTCGGTGCGCGAGCTGCTGGACCTCATCAACGCGCTTAAACAGCGCGTGACCTTCGCCGACATGGACGAGTTCTACTACTTGGCCCGGGCGATCCTGGTCAAGGATGAACGGCATTTCGACAAGTTCGACCGGGCCTTCGGCGCCTACTTCAATGGCCTGGAAAAACTCGACGACCACCTCCAGGCCCTGATCCCTGAAGACTGGTTGCGCAAGGAATTCGAACGTTCCCTGAGCGATGAAGAGCGGGCGCAGATCCAGTCTTTAGGCGGCCTCGACAAACTGATCGAAGAATTCAAGAAACGCCTGGAAGAGCAAAAGGAACGCCACGCCGGCGGCAACAAATGGATCGGCACCGGTGGCACCAGCCCCTTCGGCTCCGGCGGTTTCAACCCCGAGGGCATCCGCGTGGGCGAGGCCGGCAAGCGCCAGGGCAAAGCCGTCAAGGTCTGGGACCAACGCGAGTACAAGAACCTCGACGACCAGGTGGAACTGGGCACCCGCAACATCAAGATCGCCCTGCGCCGCCTGCGCAAATTTGCCCGCCAGGGCGCGGCCGAAGAACTGGACATCGACGGCACCATCGACCACACCGCCCGTGATGCCGGCCTGCTCAACATTCAGATGCGCCCGGAACGGCGCAACACCATCAAGTTGCTGTTGTTGTTCGACATCGGCGGCTCGATGGACGCCCACGTAAAAATCTGCGAAGAGCTGTTCTCGGCGTGCAAGACCGAGTTCAAACACCTGGAGTACTTCTACTTCCACAACTTCGTTTATGAGTCGGTGTGGAAGAACAACCTGCGCCGCACCTCCGAGCGCACGTCCACCCAGGACCTGCTGCACAAGTACGGCGCCGACTACAAAGTGATCTTCATCGGCGACGCCGCCATGGCGCCCTACGAAATCACCCAACCGGGCGGCAGCGTCGAGCACTGGAACGAAGAGGCGGGCTATGTGTGGATGCAGCGCTTCAAGGAAAAGTACAAGAAGCTCATCTGGATCAACCCCTACCCCAAAGACGCCTGGAACTACACCGCCTCCACCAACCTGGTACGCGACCTGATCGACGACCAGATGTACCCGCTGACGTTGCGGGGGTTGGAGGAAGGGATGCGGTTTTTGTCCAAGTAGACGCGATCGCGGGCCCGCTCCCACAGAAAAACATCTATGGGAGCGGGCCGGCTCGCGAGGCCGTCAGCAGTCGAGAAACCGCCGCACATACCGCACCTGCTGCTCATGGGCCAGGTCCTGTACCACCGGCGCCAGCCGCACTTCTTGCCCCGGCAGGCATTGCGCCAACCGGGCCAGGGCCAGGGGCGTCAGGGCACCGAGGCGCGGGTAGCCGCCGATGGTTTGGCGGTCGTTGAGCAGCACAATCGGCTGGCCGTCCGGCGGCACCTGCACCGCGCCCAACGGGATGCCCTCGGAAATCATCGGCGCGCCCTGATACTGCAACGCCGTGCCCAACAGGCGAATGCCCATGCGGTCGGCGCGGCTGTCCAGGGTCCAGGTGCTATTGAAGGCATCGAACAGGCTCTGGCCGCTGAACTGGCCGATCTGCGCCCCCAGCACCAGGTCCAGCGGTGCCTGGGAGGTGAAATCCGGGGCCTGCCCCGCCGCCAACGCCCGCACCGGCGCAGCCGTGCCGCTGCAAGTCAGTTCGCCCCCCTTGGCCAGGGCCCGGCCAAAACCGTCCGGCCCGCCCAACGCCTCGCGCACCACGGTGGCGCAACTGCCCAGCACCCTTGGCGCGGCAAAACCGCCCGGGGCCGCCAGGTAGGCGCGTGCGCCCAACACCGGTTGGGTGAAACTCAAGCGCTGGCCCTGGCGGATGCTGAAACTGCGCCACGGCAGCAATGGCTGGCCGTCGAGTTGCGCGCCCAGGTCGGCGCCGGCCAGGGCCAGGCAACCGTCGGCCTGGGCCACCAGGGCAAAGCCGCCGAGGGTAACTTCCACCACCGCCGCGTCCAACGCATTACCCAGCAGCCAGTTGGCCCAGGCCATCGACACCCAGTCCGCCGCGCCGCCCTGGGTCACGCCCAAATGGCGCACGCCAAAGCGCCCGGCATCCTGCAACAGGCACAGCGGCGTGCTGGCCTCGATCGAAAAACGGCTCATGGCAGCGCCTCCAACGGCGTGTCGTCACCGCCCAGGTTGATGAATTCGGCATGGCTCACCGCCTCGAAACGCACGGTGTCGCCCGGTTGCATCAGGCTGTAGCCGTCGCGCTCGCGGTCGAACAGTTTGCTGGGGGTGCGCCCGATCAGGTTCCAGCCACCGGGGGACACCACCGGGTAAGCGGCGGTCTGGCGTTCGGCGATGCCCACGCTGCCGGCCGCCACCCGCTTGCGCGGGGTGCCTAAGCGCGGCGCGGCGAGGGTTTCTTCCACCAGGCCCATAAAGGCGAACCCCGGCGCAAAGCCCAGGGCAAACACCTGGTAGTCGCGCTCGCTGTGGCGGCGGATCACCTCGGGGATGGCCAGGCCACTGCGCTGGGCCAACAGGCTCAGTTCCGGGCCGACGCTAAGGTCGTACCACACCGGCAACACATGGCGCTGGCCGCTGGCCTGGGCGTTAGGCGCCAGGTTGTGCAAGGCCTCGGCGATCAGTTCGCGGGCCTGGGCCGGGGTCAGCGCCAGCAGGTCGTAATGCACCATCAACGTGGTGTAGGACGGCACCAGGTCGATCAGGTGCGCGGCGAAGCCTTCGCGTACGCGCTCGCACGCGGCGAGCATCCACGGCATGTTCTCTTCGGCGATGGCGTCGAACAGGCGCACCATCAGGCAGTCGATGGCGACCGTTTCAATCCGTGGCTTCATGGGTTGGCCTGCCGGTCCAGGGCTTCGCGGATACGCTGTACCGCAGCCACCGAGCTGGCGTTGTCGCCGTGAACACACAGGGTGTTGGCGTGCAGCACCAAGGCGCTGCCATCACTGGCCACCAGCGGCTCGCCGCGGGCGATGCGCAGGGCCTGGTCGATGATGGTGTCGGCGTCGTGGTGCACCGCCCCCGGCAACTGCCGCGAAACCAGATGGCCGGCGGCGTCGTAGGCGCGGTCGGCAAAGGCCTCGAACCATAACGTCAGGCCGAATTCATCGCCCAGGGCCTGGGCCGCGCTGTTGTCGCGGGTGGCCATGAGCATCAGCGGCAGCTGCCGGTCGTAGGCGGCCACGGCCTGGATGACCGCCCGCAACTGGGCGGGGTTGGCCATCATGTCGTTGTACATCGCGCCGTGGGGTTTGACGTAGCTGACGCGGGTGCCCTGGGCGCGGCAGATGCCGTCCAGCGCGCCGATCTGGTAGTGCAGCAGGTCCTGGATTTCCTGGGCCGAATACGCCATCGAGCGGCGCCCGAACCCGGCCAGGTCCTGGTACGCCGGGTGCGCGCCGATGCGCACCGCGCTCTTCAGGGCTAGGGCAACGGTCTTGCGCATGATGCTCGGGTCGCCGGCGTGGAACCCGCAGGCAACGTTGGCGCAGTCAATGAAGGGCATGACCTCGGCGTCCAGACCCAGGGTCCAGTTGCCAAAGCTTTCGCCGATGTCGCAGTTCAATAGCAGGCGGCTCACGTGAACACTCCCGTAGGCTTTTGAATATTTTTATGCGGGAAATTTCTTCAATCTTCCGCAGATTATCAGTTAGTGTCCGTTGCGTGGCGGGCCACCGCGAGTGGCGAGCCGGGCGCCTAGCTGATTCTTATTGGTATTGTGCGAACCCGACGCCTATGGTGGGTGCAGGCATTTTTCGATGCTGGCGCCCTGCCCGTCCAACCAATAAAAACCGCTTCAAGGCATAAGTAAAAGTTGATCCCATGAATCTCAAGTTCCTCGAAACCTTCGTCTGGGTCGCGCGCCTCAAGAGCTTTCGCCTGACCGCAGAGAAGCTGTTCACCACCCAGGCCTCGATTTCCAGCCGCATCGCGGTGCTGGAAAGCGAGTTGGGGGCCAAACTGTTTTTGCGTGATTCGCGCGGCGTGAGCCTGACCCCCGAGGGCTTGAAGGTGCTCGATTACGCCGAGCAGATGATGGACACCATGCAGGCGCTCAAGCAGTCGATCTCCACCCGCAGCAGCAAGGTGGGGCGCATCCGCATCGGCGCGATGGACACGGTGATCCACACCTGGCTCAGCTCCCTGGTGGCGCAGATGGCGGACGTCTACCCGCAGGTGGAAATCGAATTGGTGGCCGATACCTCGCTCAACCTCTGCGATCAGTTGCAAAAAGGCTTTCTCGATCTGATTCTGCAAACCGACCTGCTGCGCCAGGAAAGCCTGCGCAGCCTGGAACTGGCCAGCCACCCGGTGGCGTGGATCGTGGCCAGCAATTCGATCTACAACCGCGATTACTCAGGCCTGGCCGACCTGGCCAACGAGCGCATCATCACCTACTCGAAAAACTCCCACCCACACCAGGAAATCCTCGGGCTGATGCAGGCCCATGGCGTAATGTCGCCGCGCCTGAGTTGCGTGAATTCGGTGTCGGCCATCACCCGCCTGCTGCGTGACGGCTTCGGCATCGCCGCGCTGCCGCCGGTGCTGGTGA
Organism: Pseudomonas sp. MF08817; assembly: GCF_059862705.1. Taxonomy (NCBI): domain Bacteria; kingdom Pseudomonadati; phylum Pseudomonadota; class Gammaproteobacteria; order Pseudomonadales; family Pseudomonadaceae; genus Pseudomonas; species Pseudomonas sp. MF08817. The sequence goes on along the minus strand of NZ_JCBCUY010000002.1, from coordinate 25,316 downwards.
GCGAAGAACTGGCCCGGGGCGAATTGACCCTGCTGCCCATCGACCAGCGCCCACCGAACCTGCAAGTGGTGGTGTGCTGGCGCGTGGGCGTGGACCTGGCCGAAGACATCGTGGCCCTGTGCCAGAGCACGGTGAGCGCCTATGCGCAGAAGATGGGCGAGACTTACATCGCCCTCAAATAAGACGTAGCAAGCAGGCTTGCCCGCTTCCTACCCTATGGGGATTACAAGCCGCGCAGGTTGCGGTCTTCGATGGGCCGGCTCTGGCGCAGACGCCGCCCGCCCAGCACCACCCAGTCGATCAGGCGGAACAGGCATTCGATGCCAAACGACAAGGCCAACGCGCCGCCCATGGCCCAGCCCATGGCTTCGGGGGTGAGGAGGATCTGGTAGCTGTAGCCGTTCCAGGTTTCCTCGCGGATTGCCGGGTCGGCGGCCAGCGCCACTTGCAGCACGCGGATGTACCACGGGCCTTGCATGGCCTGGAACTGCTTGTCTAACGCCTGCTGGCGGGTGAGCAAGGTGCTCAGGCTGTCGGCGTCGCTGCGAAACACCGGGTCGTCGCTGGCACGGTAATGGGCGACCAGGGCTTGCAAATCGCCCTTGAAGAACTGTTCGGCGGTGCGCTGGAAGCCTTGCAGGCCGGTCTGCGCTTCGATCAGGTGCGCCTCGACGCGCTTGCCGTAATCGCTGACAAACCCCGGCACCTGAACCCCGATCAACAGGCCCGCCGCAAACAACACCAGGCGCAGATAACTGAGCAACATCGTGGACGTCCTTATGATTCGGTTTGGCCTTGGGCCACGCATTCGCCACCGCGCCACAGGCTCCATTGGCCGGGCTGGTAGCGGGTCCAGGTTTCGTTTTCGGTCAAGGGTTCGGTGGCGATCACGGTGACCACGTCATTGGGCGTGGTTTCGGCCTGGAAGTCGACGATCACGTCCACGTCCTTCAAGCGCGCCGGGCCGAAGGGCGCACGCCGGGTGATCTGCGCCAGTTTGGTGGAGCAATAGCAAAACAGCCAATCACCGTCGCTGAGCAAGCAGTTGAATACGCCCAGGCTGCGGTACTCGGCGCAGGCTTGCAGCAACGAGGGCAGCAGTTGCTCGATGTCCACCGGCTCCGGGAAGGCGTCGCGCACGCGGTTGAGCAAGTCGCAGAACGCCGCTTCGCTGTCGGTATCGCCGATGGGCCTATAGAAGGTGGCCGTGGGGGCGAAACCGGCGAGCTGGCCGTTGTGCGCAAAGCACCAGTTGCGCCCCCACAGCTCGCGCACGAAGGGGTGAGTGTTGGACAGGCAGACCTTGCCGACGTTGGCCTGGCGGATGTGGCCAATAACCACTTCGCTCTTGATCGGGTAGCGCTGCACCAGCAACGCCACTTCCGAGTCGCAACTGGCGCCCGGGTCCTGGAACAGGCGCAAGCCGCGCCCTTCATAAAACGCGATGCCCCAACCGTCGCGGTGCGGGCCGGTGCGCCCGCCGCGCTGCATCAGCCCGGTGAAGCTGAACACAATATCGGTCGGTACATTGGCGCTCATGCCCAGTAACTCACACATGCTCGGACTCTCGCTTCAATGCCGGGGCCAGGTTACAAACGCGGTTCGACGCGCGACCGTTGGGGGTTGCTGGGCAGTGGCGCACGGCCATAGCGGTCGTCTCCGGCATGCCCGAAAGGTTGTTCGTCGAGCTGCGCGTCAGCCGCGGCCGCGGCAGCCTTGGCGGCCTCGTTGCGCGCCTTGCGTTCGTTGATGCTGCGCTCGATGGGCCAGCGGATCAGCGCGAACACCAGGTACAGGCCCAGGGCGATGATGCCGTACATCACCAGGTCCGAGACTGCACGCAGGACGTTGTTGCCGACCTTGAGCAGCAGGTCCATCACGGTGATCGCCACGGCGGGGGCGAACTGCTCCTTGACCGGGTCGATGATGGTGGGCGTGAACAACACCACCGCCATCAACACCCGCAAGGGCTCGCGCAGCCAGCGCCACATCCAGCGGGTCATGCGCATCCACACCAACAGGCAGCCCAAAGCGGCAACGGCGTAAAGGCCCCAGGCGATCAGAAAGTCGTTCTCGGTCATGGTGTCCATGGCTGGCAGGCAAAGAGGCGCTATGATAACGGCTTTTCGCCCATCAGGCTTGTACGCCTTGCGCGTCGCCCGTTTTGTCAATTGCCCGAGAGCTCAAAATGCCCGTTTCTTCTTCCGTTCTCGCCGCGCCCGTTGCCCACAAGGCCGACGGTGCCGACCCCTACGCCTGGCTGCAGGAGCGCGACAGCGCCCCGGTGCTCGACTACCTCGAGGCCGAAAACAGCTACGTGCAGGCGCAATTGGCCGATCAAGCGCCGCTGCGCGAGGCGCTGTTCGAAGAGATCAAGGGCCGCATCCTGGAAACCGACCTGTCCCTGCCCTCGCCCTGGGGCCCGTATCTGTATTACACCCGCACCACGGCGGGCGATGAGTACGCGCGCCACTACCGCTGCCCGCGCCCAGCGGACGACAGCCTGACCCTGGACGAAAGCCGCGAACAACTGCTGCTGGACCCCAACGTGCTGGCCAACGGCGGGTTTTTCTCCCTCGGCGCCTTCAGCATCAGCCCCGACCACCAGCGCCTGGCCTACAGCCTGGACACCAGCGGCGAAGAAACCTACACCCTGTTCGTCAAGGAACTGAGCAACGACAAACTTAGCGAACTGCCCTTCCAGGACTGCGACGGCAGCATGACCTGGGCCAACGACAGCCTGACCCTGTTTTTCGGCGAACTGGACGACACCCATCGCCCGCACAAACTCTTTCGCTATCGCCTCGACGGCACCGCCGCACAAGAAGTGTTCCACGAGCCGGACGGGCGTTTTTTCCTGCACTGCTACCGCTCAAGTTCCGAGCGCCAGTTGCTGCTGTCGCTGGGCAGCAAGACCACCAGCGAAGTCTGGGCCCTGGACGCCAGCCAGCCGCAACAGCCCTTCACTTGCCTGGCGCCGCGGGTCGAAGGCCATGAATACGAGGTCGATCACGGCCAGCTCGACGGCCAGTGGACCTGGCTGATCCGCAGCAACCGCGACGGCATCAACTTCGCCCTGTACCAAGCCGCTGACCAGGGCCAGGCGCCCACCGCCGGCGACTGGCAAACCCTGATCCCCCACAGCGATACGGTGATGCTCGACGGCTTGAGCCTCAACGCTGGGGGCCTGACCCTGAGCCTGCGCATCGGTGGCCTGCCGGTCATCGAAGTGCGGCCCCAGGGCCTGCCGGCCTACCGCGTAGAGTTGCCCGACGCGGCCTACAGCCTCTATGTGCAAAACACCCTGGAATTTGCCAGCGAACACATCCGCCTGCGCTACGAAGCCCTGAACCGTCCGGCGCAAATCCGCCAACTGCACCTGGCCACCGGCGAGCAAGTGGTGCTCAAGCAAACCCCGGTGCTCGGCCCATTCGACGCCGACGCCTACGTCAGCCAACGCCTGTGGGCCACCGCGCCGGACGGCACGCAGGTGCCCATCAGCCTGGTGGTCAAGCGCCAATGCCTGGGCCAGCCGACACCGCTCTACCTCTACGGCTACGGTGCCTATGGCGAAAGCCTCGACCCCTGGTTCTCCCACGCGCGCCTGAGCCTGCTGGACCGGGGCGTGGCCTTCGCCATCGCCCATGTGCGTGGCGGCGGCGAGTTGGGCGAAGCCTGGTACCGCGCCGGCAAGCAGGAGCACAAACAGAACACCTTCAATGACTTCATCGCCTGCGCCGAACACCTGATCGCCCAGGGCTACACCCGCCCCGAGCAACTGGTCATCAGTGGCGGCAGCGCTGGCGGCCTGTTGATTGGCGCGGTGCTCAACCAGCGCCCGCAGCTGTTCGCTGCGGCCATTGCCGAAGTGCCGTTCGTCGATGTGCTCAACACCATGCTCGACCCCGAGTTGCCGCTGACCGTCACCGAGTACGACGAATGGGGCAACCCCCAGGACCCGCAGGTGTATGCGCGGATCAAGGCCTACGCGCCCTACGAAAACGTGCGCGCCCAGGCCTACCCGGCGCTGCTGGTGATCGCCGGCTACAACGACAGCCGCGTGCAGTATTGGGAAGCGGCCAAGTGGGTGGCCAAATTGCGCGCCACCAAGACCGACACCAACCCGTTGCTGCTCAAGACGGAACTGGAGGCCGGCCACGGCGGCATGAGCGGGCGCTATCAGGGATTACGTGACGTAGCTCTCGAATACGCCTTTGTGTTCAAGGTGCTGGGCATCGCCTGAGGAACTGTAGGCCGCGTGCGTGTCTGAACCACACGCACTCATTTTCAAAGACCAAAGACGCACGACCATGTCCGAACCGACCCTACTGAACAACGAAATCCGCGACTGGCTGATGGACTGCGGCCTGTTCGATCAACTGCTGCCTGCGGACTTCGCGGCGGCGGCGGGCTATTTCAGCATCGCCACCATTGCCCAGGGCGAAGCCATTTTCCACGAGGGCGACGCCGGCAGCTTCATGTGCATCCTCCACAGCGGCCAGGTGGCGGTGCAAAAAACCAATGGCGACGGCCACGCGGTGACCATCGCCACCCTGCGCGCCGGCCGCGCCTTTGGCGAAATGGCGGTGCTCGACGGCGAGCGGCGCTCGGCCAGTTGCGTGGCCGCCGAGGACTGCCAGTTGCTGACCCTGGGCAAGGATTCCCTGGAGCGCATGCTCAACGACGCGCCGAAAGTCGCCGCCAAAATCATCCGCGCCCTGGCCATCGCCCTGTCCAAACGCCTGCGCATGGCCGATGGCAAACTGCTGTCGCAGCAGGTCTAGCTGCCGGGCTTGAGCTTGTCCGGGGCCGGGTCTACGGGCAACGGCTGGTCTTTCGGCGGCCCGGGCTTGTCGATGGGCGGCAGCAGCGGCGCGCCGTTGCGGCTGCCCGTGGCCCGGGGCACGCCGGGCGGGGTGACTTGCGGGTAAGGCGTGGGCGTGGCGGTGCCCGGCGAACCCGGCACGGGCGGCGGCGCCACCGGCACCGTCTGCAACTCCTGGGCCTGCGCCGCACTTATCCAGAGCGCGGCCCCAGCAATGACCGTTAGAATGGTGCGCTTCATCGTTGGCTCCCTGGCCCTGGTGGTGAGCCTCAGGCTACTCCCAACCGCGCCGGTTTGCCCTGCTCCCTCGCGGTTTTTCCTCCTTCTTACATGAGCACCCCATGAAACGTTTCGTTCTGCTGGACACCACCCCGATCCCCGACAACGGCGGTGCCTTGTGCCTGTTCGAGTACGGCGAGGATTTCGTCATCAAGATCCAGGGTGGCGACGGCGGGCAATTGATGAATACCCGCATGCACGGCTCCGAGGATGCCTTGGCCGAGATCCCCTGCCGCAAAGTGGCCGGCCGGCCCGGCTCGCGGGTGCTGATCGGCGGCCTGGGCATGGGCTTTACCCTGGCCTCGGCCCTCAAGCACCTGGGCAAGAGCGCCGAAGTGGTGGTCGCCGAGCTGGTGCCAGGCGTGGTGGAGTGGAACCGCGGGCCGCTGGGGGAAAAATCCGGGCGCCCGCTGCTCGACCCGCGCACCGTGATCCGCCTGGAAGACGTGGCCAAGGTGCTGCAAGCCGAACCCCAGGGCTTTGACGCCATCATGCTGGACGTCGACAACGGCCCCGAAGGCCTGACCCAGAAAGCCAACAGTTGGCTGTACTCGGCCGGCGGCCTCAGCGCCTGCGCCAAGGCCCTGCGGCCCAAGGGCGTGCTGGCAGTGTGGTCGGCCAGCGCCGACCGCCAGTTCAGCGACAAACTGAAAAAGGCCGGGTTCAAGGCCGAAGAAGTGCAAGTCTTCGCCCACGGCAACAAGGGCACCCGGCACACCATCTGGATTGCCGAGAAACTCAAGGGCTGAGCTAAACTGCCAGCACTCCCGTCATTCGTCTTCTACACAGGTGAACCCATGAGTTCGACCAATACCTCCAAACTGGACCGTATCCTCGCCGACGCCCAACGCGACCGCGAGATGGGTTACCGCGACAAAGCGCTGAAAATGTACCCCCACGTGTGCGGCCGCTGCGCCCGTGAATTTGCCGGCAAGCGCCTGAGCGAACTGACCGTGCACCACCGCGACCACAACCACGACAACAACCCCCAGGACGGCTCCAACTGGGAACTGTTGTGCCTGTACTGCCACGACAACGAACACTCGCGCTACACCGACCAGCAGTACTTCGGCGAGGGCTCCCTGAGTACCCCCACCATCGCCAAGGCCACCCACAACCCGTTCGCCGCCCTGGCGGGGTTGATGAAAAAGGACGAGTGACTGCGCCTGCAACCTGGGCCTTGGAGTCCGCTCCACTGTGGGAGCGGGCCTGCCCGCGATAGCAGCGGTACCGCCAACACCCCTGCCTGCTGACAGATTGCTATCGCGAGCAGGCTCGCTCCCACAAAAGCCGGGGGAACTGCTCCCACAGAGGCTGGCGATAGCCATCGGCTAAACACCGCAATCGCCGTATAATCGCGCCTTTTCCCCGAAGGCTCCCCCTCCCGTGGCCAACAAACGATACAGCTGCATTGGTTTGTACAACCCCAAATCACCGGAAAACGTCGGCTCGGTGATGCGTGCGGCGGGTTGCTATGGCGTGGCTTCGGTGTTCTACACCGGCAAGCGCTATGAACGGGCCCGCGACTTCGTGACCGACACCAAAAAAGTCCACCAGGACATCCCGCTGATCGGCATCGACGACCTGAAAAAAATCCTGCCCCTAGGCTGCATCCCGGTGGCAGTGGAGTTGGTCGAGGGCGCCCGTTCGCTGCCCGAATACACTCACCCGGACCGCGCGCTGTATATCTTCGGCCCCGAGGACGGCTCCCTGGACAAAGAGATCCGCGACTGGTGCGAAGACGTGGTGTACATCCCCACCACCGGTTGCATGAACCTGGCGGCCACGGTCAACGTGGTGCTCTACGACCGCTTGGCCAAGGGCAATAACACCCGTTCCGGGCCTAAGTTCTGAGCGATCCGATGGAACAAGCGCCGCCCCCGCGTAGTCAGCCTTAAGAGCAACCCGCCCCCAGGAGACAGATCATGAGCGACAGCAAACTCGTACAACGCATCGAATCCACCACGCCCCGCGGCCCCGCCGAACAGAACGTGCAGGGCTGGGAACGCATCGGCTCCCTGGCCGGCGGTGTGGTGATGATGGGCAAAGGCCTGCGCCGTGGCGGCGTGTTCGGCCTGATTCAAGTGGCGATTGGCGGCGTGGCCTTGGCCCGTGGCATCACCGGCCACAGTTCGGCCAAGAGCCTGCTGGAAAAAGGCCGCCGCGACATGGACAACGTGCGCGGCAAGATCGAACGCGCCGCCCGTGACCTCAACAACCTGCAAGCCAAGGCCGACGCCGCCGCTGCGCCCAAGGCCAAGCCCGACCTCTAAGCGCGCACCTGGCTGCGTCTACACGCCCTTCAACAACTCGCTGTCGAGCACCTTTGAGCCGCCACCCAGGATGCTCTCGCTAAGCTGCACGAACTCGGCGGTGCTAACGCTTTCCAGGCGCATCACCGCCCGCAGCACGTCGTCAAGGGAGCGTTTGTTGCGGGTCTTGATGCGGATTTCACTGTCCAACTCCTGCAACAGCAGCACCGCCCGGGCCAATTGCGCCCCGGCGATGTGCTCGCCGCGCAGGCTAGTGACCTCGTGGGCCTGCTTGGCCAAGCGGGCGTGCAGGCTCTGGTAGCGCTCGTCGCTCAGGCCGCCGGCGCGGCGCAGCAGTTCGATGGCGTAGTACTCGGCAAAACCTTCGCTGATCCAGTCACTGCCGTGGCTGTCGTTGATCCGCCCGAACACCTGCACCAACTCGCGCACCAAAGGGCTGCTGCCGCTCTCGCTGACCAGCGGCAAGCGGCTGCTCAGGTAAATGGAGTCGTGCCCGGCCAGGCTGGCGCGCCACATCGGGTCGCCGGCGCCGACAATCAGCAGCTTGCCCGGGTGGCGCGGGAACACCGCTTGCACCTGGGGCCAAACGAACGTCAGCAGGGTCAGCACGTCCATGCGGCGCATGCCCTGGCCCTGGGGCGAGGCCACGGTGACCTGGGTTTCCCCCAGCAACGTGCGGCGGCTGCCCAGGGTGCCGGCGAGCATCCACCCCGTGGGGCGGTCGAACAGGCGCGAAGGGTTGTCGATGCGAAAACGCTGCTTGCCGATGCGCGGCCACGCCGTCTCGACGCTTTTCCAGCCCGGCGGCAGCTCAAAGCCCAGGCGCGCCACCAATTCGACACCATCCTGCTGATCGAGCCGCGCCGCCGGCACCAGCAAATCGCCGCGCAACAGTGCCCACTTGGGCGTCACGCGGCTGTCGAAACTGCCATTGTCACGGGCCTGGTTGATGCGTACGCGGTAGCTCAGGCTGGCCTTGCCGCTGGCCGGGCGCCAGATGCCGCGCCGGTCCTGGGCCTGCCATTGGCCGTCGGCTTTAAAGTCGCTGTAGTCGTCGCCCGCGCCCAGGTCGAAATCCAGGCTGCGCACCGCCGAGCCTTCGCCCAGGGTCAGGGTGACCCAGGCCTGGTCGCCCTTGGGCAACAACTTGACCTGGTAATCCAGGTCGACTTTCTTCGCCGCCCACAGCGGCGCACTCAGCGCCAGCAGCAAGCAGGCCGCCGCCAGCCGGGTTCCTACAGCCATACACAGTCCCTCGTGGTTCAACAATTGCGCCGCCGGGCCGTGGGGCCTCAGCCTGCGCGAAAAATCAGGTGGTCTTCCCAATCGTCCTCGGCCACGCTGCCTTCGGCCAGCATGCGCCCGGACTGGGAAATACGTTCGTGGTGCACCGCGTCGCGGTCACCGCACACCAGGTGATGCCAGCGCGGCAGGTCCTTGCCCTCGCTGACCAAGCGGTAGCCGCAGGTCGGCGGCAGCCAGGTGAACTGGTCGGCCTTGCCCGGGGTGAGCTGGATGCAATCGGGCACCGTGTCGCGGCGGTTGGGGTAGTCACTGCACTGGCAGGTGTTCAGGTCCAACAACTTGCAGGCAATTCGCGTGTAATAGACGCTGTTGTCCTCTTCATCCTCGAGCTTTTGCAGGCAGCACAGGCCACAGCCGTCGCACAACGATTCCCACTCCTGCGGGTCGAGTTGTTCGAGGGTTTTGCGGGTCCAGAAGGGTTCTACGTTGGCAGCCATGGTTCGCAGTTCAACATCAGCGCAGTGAAAAGGCCGCCAGTCTAGTGCCAAGGGGGCGGTGGGCCAAGGGCGGGCGACTGCTGGTAGCGCCAGGCTTGTCAGTTTGCCCCTCGCCCAGTAGCTTTAGGCGCTGGCCGCAGGCCATTAACGCTCGACCGCGTTGCCTGCGCCGCGCTGTAAACCCCGCCAAAAACCCATCGCCCAGCCTATCTGCGCCCGCCGGTTTTTATCCGTATTCATTGACCTAGCCAGGAACCCTGCATGAGCGCTAACCCTCGCGTTGCCGACTACGCCATCCACCCGCAATTCATCGAACGCTGGTCGCCCCGGGCCTTTACCGGCGAGAGCATTCCCCAAGAAAACCTGCTGAGCTTCTTTGAAGCCGCGCGCTGGGCGCCTTCGGCCTACAACTCGCAGCCGTGGCGCTTTTTGTATGCACGCCGCGACACGCCGAACTGGGAGCGCTACCTGGGCCTGCTCAACGAATTCAACCGCAGTTGGGCGCAACACGCCTCGGCCCTGGTGATCGTGATCTCGAAAACCACCTTCACCGCCCCCGGCGCCAGCGAAGAAACCCCGGCCCTGTGGCACACCTTCGACACCGGCTCGGCCTGGGGCCACCTGGCGTTGCAAGCAAGCCTGAGCGGCTGGCACACCCACGGCATGGCCGGGTTCGACCAAGACTTGACCCGTAAGGAGCTGAACATCCCCGAGGGCTACGCCCTGCACGCCGCCGTGGCCATCGGCAAACTCGGCGACAAGGCCACCCTGGCCGACTACCTACAGGCCCAGGAAACCCCAAGCCCCCGCCGCCCGCTGAGCGAGTTGGCGGCGGAAGGGGATTTCAGCCTTTAAGGCTGACAGACCTGTGGGAGCCACCCGCGACAACGCCCGCTCAATAGCCCCGGGCGAAATCCACTTCCCCGCGCAAGGCTTGCTGGGCCTGATAGGCACGCAGGTTTTCGACGAACAACTGCACCAGCAACGGCGGTGAAGTGGGCGCGGAGCTGTGGCCGGTCAGCAGCAGGCCCCAGGCTGTCCAGAAGGGATGGCGCTGGGGCAGCGGTTCCTGGCGGCAGACGTCGATCACTGCACCGGCCAGGTGCCCTTCCTTGAGGGCCTCGACCAGGTCGGCGTCCACCACCGCCACGCCGCGCCCGGCGTTGATGAACAGCGCCGTGGGCTTGAACTGCTTGAACAGCGCGGCGTTGTACAGGTCGTGGGTGTGGGGAGTGTTGGGCAGCAGGTTAATCACGTAATCCACCTGCCCCACCAGCCGCGGCAAATCTTCCAGCGCCGCCACTTCAATAAACGGCGCCTGCTCGCGGGCGCTGCTGGCGATGCCGTACAACTGCACGCCAAAAGGCACCAAAAACTGCGCCACACAACTGCCGATGTCGCCGGTGCCGACGATCAACGCCTTGCGCCCGGCCAGGCTCTGGCCCAGGCGCCCGTCCCACTTGCGCTCCACCTGGCTGACCAGGCGCGCCAGCACTTCGCGCTCGTGGCCGAGCATGTAGGTGAGCACGTATTCGGCCATGACCTGGCCGAAAATCCCCACCGCCCGGGTTAGGCGATAGTCGCGCGGCAAGCCGTCGGCCAGCAGCGGCGTGATGCCCGCCCAGGTCGATTGCAGCCATTGTGGGTGGTGGCCCTGGCGCAGCAGGGTCGCCAACAGGTCGGGCTGGCCCAACCACACCGGGCAGTCGGCCGCCAGGCTGGCCAGTTCGGCGGAATCGCCGCTGGTCAGCACCTCAAGGTCGGGCGCGGCGGCGCGCAGCAGTTGGGCGTAGAGGGCGTGGTCGTGTTCAGCAATCAGAACGCGCATGGTTCAAACCTTTCAAAAACAGGGCTCGGGGCCGCGGCCGTCGATTCCCGACAGCCCCGCCCCCCTGGCAAAAATGTGCATCCAACGGATAACAGCGCCCCTGGCAGGGCACTTAGCGATCACACCGGGTCATTGCGCCGCAGCAGCTCTTCGGGCAAGTGCTCGATGTACTCGTCTTCGGCGGGCGGCATTTGCAGGTGGTAACCCTGGGATTCCAGGTTCGCCAGCACCACATGGATGTCTTCGCGCGACAGCGCGCGCTGCGGGCTCAGCACCAGGTCGAAGGCGTGGTGCGGCTTGCCGAACGCGGCCAAGAGGTTTTCCGGCACACGCTCCAGGGCATCGCTTTTGAGCACGTAAAGGTACATCTCGTTTTTCTTCAGGCTGCGGTAGATGGAGCAAATACGTTTCAAGGCTGTTCTCCGGCGGTGGCCAGGCTGTCGAGCAGGGCCTGGCCCATCAATTCGCGGCGCCAGCCACGCAGGGAATCGGGCAATTGATAAGGGCCCTGGGGGAAGCCGCTTTTAATCAGCGCTTCGAGGGTTTTCTTGCGCAGCATCAGCTCCGGGGCGATATCCAGGCGCTCGGCCTCGCTCTGGCCCAAGGCGCGCAGGCGCTTGACCAAGGCGGCGGCTTCCACCGGCAGCGGCTCGGGCACGGCCGGTGGCCATTGCTCGGGCGGCAGGTTGGCGAAGCGCTGGATGAGGTCGAGCAGGAACTGGCCGTCCTGGCGCACGGTGCGCGGGTGCATGTCGTCGATTTTCGCCAGCGCCGAGAGGTTGTCGGGCTGGGTGCGCGCCAATGGCCACAGGGCGTGCTCGCGGATGATGCGGTTGCGCGGCAGGTCCCGGGCGCGGGCCTCTTGCTCGCGCCAGGCGCACAGCTCACGCAACACCGCCAATTGGGCGCGGGACAGCTTCCAGGCCAGCTTGGCCTCGCGATAGACCTCGTAGGGGTCGGTTTCGCGGCGCAGGTTGGCCACCAGTTCGGCGCCATCCTCCAGGACCCAGGCGTGCTTGTCGTCCGACAGCTTGGGCCGCAGGTGGTTGTAAACCTCGGCCAGATGCACGGCATCTTCGGCGGCGTAGCTGATTTGCGTCTCCGACAACGGCCGGCGCAACCAGTCAGAGCGGGTTTCGCCCTTGGGCAGCTCAATGCCCAGCACTTCCTGGACCAGGCGCGAGTAACCCATGGAGAAGCCCAGGTTGAGGTAAGCGGCGGCCAATTGGGTGTCGAATAGCGGCGCCGGCAGGCTGCCGGTCAGGCGCAACAGCACTTCCAGGTCTTCGCTGCAGGCGTGCAGCACCTTGGTCACCGCCGGGTTTTCCAGCAATGCCGCCAGGGGCTGCCAGTTGTCGATGGTCAACGGGTCGATCAGGTAGGCGCGCTCGCCGTCGCCGATCTGCAACAGGCCGGCGATGGGGTAGAAGGTGTCGACCCGCATGAATTCGGTGTCGAGGGCGACGAAGGGCAGTGCCTGCCACTGTGTACAGAAACGACCGAGGCTATCGTTGTCGCGAATCCAGTGAATATCGATGGCCACACGGCTCTCCCTTGAAGAATGGCGCGCAGTATATATCGCCCCCGGGGATTTCCGCGCCTGAACTACAGCTGTGCGCAAAGGAAAAAACCTTCAAGAGCTGAAGAATAGACCTACAAGCCAGCCCTAACTGGCCTTCCTCAGGACATAAACCCGCGACAAGGCGAGGCCGGGGAAAAAATCCTGATGACTGACGATGTCGAATCCCGCTTGTCTGAATTCCTTTTCGATGTGGTTTTTGCTGCCCTGCAAGGGGTTTTCATCGCGTACGCGGCCCAGGTCAAGGCCCCCCAGCAGGCGCACGCAAACAATCACCGTGTCACGGCTGACCCGGTGGAATTCGCGCAGCAAGGCCAGGCGATGCTCGCCGTTGAGCATGTGGGCGTAGAGGCGCATGCAGAAGATGCAATCGACGGCATTGGCCGATAGGCCGAGGCTGAAGGCCGAACTGTGGAAGGTCTTGACCCGCGCCAGCACTTCACGCGGGTGGTGGATGGGCGCGTGGTCGAGCATCTGCGGGGAGTTGTCGGCCGCCAGGATCACCCGGTTGCCGTGCTCGGCCAGCACCGGCCAGAACAGCCCCGCGCCACAGGCCACGTCCAGGATCAACCCCGGCTCCCCGGCAGCCTTGAGTGCGCCACGCACCCGTTGTTCGTCACGCCATTGCGCCAGGCGCTGGCCCAGGCCCAGCGGCCGGGCCTCCAGGCAGGTGCTGGCGTGCTCGCGCTCGTAACGCTCGGCGAATTCATGCTCAACGGTGGAAGGTGACTGCGATGACATCAAGCCAACACTCGAAGGTAAGGGTCATGGAAGCGGCAGGTTAGCCGCTGGCAGGTGAAAAAAAGGTGAGCGCATGTGCTTTGTCGTAACAAGAGGGCTTGCCCGCGCAGCACTCCCAGGCTTCTCAGGGCCTGAGTACGCGGTGTTGCCGGATGCTTTGGGGTCGCTGCGCAACCCTGCGCCGGCCAGCACGCCATCGAGCACCGGCGTGCGGCACCCGGCGAACAGGTCGAGCTTGCCGTCGTACACCTGGGTGCTGACCTCCAAAAGGCCCAGCATGGAATGGAACAGGTTGTCCTGGCTCAAAGGTTTGTCGCGGCTCAACTGCAGGCAGTGGGTGTCCAGCGCAAAGCTCTTTTGGTAGCTGTCGGAGAACCAAGCCAGCATCGCCACGTGTTTTTGCTGGTCCGGCGCCAGCATGTAGGGCGTGCCATGGAGGAACAGGTTGTACTCGCCCAGCGACTCACCGTGGTCGGAGAGGTACAGCATGGCGGTATCGACCTTGTCCTGGTTGCGCCGCAGCAGGTCGATCAGGGTCGCCAGCACGTGGTCGGTGTAGACCAGGGTGTTGTCGTAGCCATTGACGATGCTTTCGCGGCTGCAATTGTTCAGCGCATTGCTTTCGCACACCGGGGTGAAACGCTCGTAGGCCTTGGGGTAGCGCTTGAAGTATTCCGGGCCGTGGCTGCCCATTTGGTGCAGCACCAGCACGGTGTCCTTGGCCAGGCTGTCGATCAGTTGCTGCAAGCCTTGCAGGAGGATTTCGTCGCTGCACTCGCTGTTGGCGCACAACTGCGGGTCCTTGAGGTTGCTGACATCTTGCAGGGTGACCCGGTCGCACGTGCCCTTGCAGCCGGACTGGTTGTCGCGCCAGATCACCTCCAGCCCGGCGCGCTTGAGCACGTCCAGCAGGCCTTCCTGGTTTTTCGCCTGGCTGGCGTCGTAGCCCTTGCGGCCCATGTTGGAGAACATGCACGGCACCGACACCGCTGTCTCGGTGCCACAGGAGCGCACGTCGGTAAAGGCGATCAACCCACTCTCCTTGTTCAGTTGCGGGGTGGTATCGCGCTCGTAGCCGAGGATGCCGAAGTTCTGCGCCCGGGCGCTCTCGCCCACCACCAACACCGTCAGCGATTTACGGCCGTGGGTTTGCCAGGTGGGGTTCTTTAGCGCGTCTTCGCCGATGGCCACAAAAGGCCGGCCGGCCGCCGCCGCTTGCTCGCGCAGCAGCCCCGCCGCAGCGCCTATGTAGTTGCTCGGCACCAGCATCAGGCGCAGTTCGTGGTGGTTGCGAAACAGCGACGACAGGCCCTGATAGTTGACCAACGCCACGCCACCAATCACTGCCATCGACACGACACCTGCCAGCAACTTAAACAACAACTCGCGGGGCCAGGGGCGATAACTAATTGGAAGTTTCCACACGATCAGCGACGGTATTACACCCAAGCCCACTATATAAGCCAGCCACTTCCAGGACAGTAAGTCACGCACTTCCGTGGCATTGGTCTGGGCAAAGTTACGTACCATGCCGGTATCGATCAACACCCCGTATTGCGCCATAAAATAGGCCACGCCAGCGCTAATCATGAATAACAGAATCAACAGCGGCTTAAATACATAACGAAACGCCAACAACGTCAGCACCAGGTTAAACGCAAATACGATCATCACCCCGAACGCCACGCGCAGGCCAAAACCCTGGCCGCCCGTGGCGGTAATCGCGAACAGGTGCTGCCATAACGTAATGTTGAAGGCCACTAATAAAAAGGCACTGGCAACCAACGTCACCCATTCCGGGCGCACGGCTTTAGTCGTTGACATGATGATCTGCTTATTCCTTGAAAGAAGTGCCGCCTGCGCGCAACAAACATAATCACGGGCTACGACAGCACGAACTTTAAGCAGGCAATCATCAATGTTTCGTGAAAAAGATAGTAAGGAATAATTAAGCCGCCAGTATTTTGCCCTGGCGGCTTTTTAACGAAGGTTTGGCGCCTCAGGCCTGGTGCAGGTACCAGCGCCAATCCTGCTCGCCCACTTGCCCCATGAACTGGCGGTACTCGGCCCGTTTGACCGCCAGGTACACCCGCAAAAACTCCGCGCCCAAGGCTTCCCGGGCCCAGGCCGAACCTTCGAGGGCGCGCAGGGTGGTCAGCCAATCGGTGGGCAGCAGCTCTTTGGCCTGGGCGTAGCCGTTGCCTTCCACCGGCGCGCCAGGGTCGAGGCGCTGGCGGATGCCGTGATGGATGCCGGCGAGGATCGCCGCTGCCGCCAGGTAGGGGTTGGCGTCGGCACCGCAGATGCGGTGTTCGATGTGCCGGGAAAACGCCGGCCCACCAGGTACCCGCAGGCTGACGGTGCGGTTGTCCACGCCCCAGGTGGCGGCCAGCGGCGCGTAGCTGTTGCTCTGGAAGCGCCGGTAGGAGTTGGCGTTGGGGCAGAACAGCAGCAAGGAGTCGAGCAAGGTGGCGAGCATGCCGCCCACCGCGTGGCGCAGCAGCGGCGTGCCATCGAGGGCTTCGCTGGCGAACAGGTTGTGGCCGTGTTCATCCGCCAGGCTCACGTGCAGGTGCATGCCCGTGCCGGCCAGGTCATCGAACGGCTTGGCCATAAAACACGCGGTCATTCCGTGCTTGTGGGCCACGCCTTTGACCAGGCGTTTGTAGCGCACCGCGTCGTCCATGGCTTGCAGGGCGTCGTCGCGGTGCTGCAGGGTGATCTCGACCTGGCCTGGGGCGTATTCGGAGATCGCCGTGCGCGCCGGAATGCCTTGCAGTTTGCAGGCGGTGTAGAGGTCGGCGAGGAAGGGTTCGATCTGCTCCAACTCCCGCAGGCCATACACCTGGGTCGCTCGGGGGCGCCCGCCGTCGGCATCCAGCGCCGGTTGCGGGCGGCCCTGGGCATCGCGCTGGCTATCGAGCAGGTAGAACTCCAGTTCCGCCGCCATCACCGGGTAATAGCCATCGGCCTTGAGGCCATCGATCACCCGCGCCAGCACATGGCGCGGGTCAGCCACGGCCGCCGGCAGCCCCTCCCGGGGATGCATGCTGACCTGCACCGCCGCCGTCGGCAGCAGGCGCCACGGCAGGCGCTGCAAGCTGCCCGGTAGCGGATAGGCGCGGCAGTCGATATCGCCCACGTCCCACACCAGGCCGGAATCCTCTACGTCATCGCCATTAATCGTCAGGCCCAGGATGGTGCTGGGCAACGGCCGGCCGCTGTCGTACACCGCCAGCAGTTCATCGCGATGCAGCAGCTTGCCCCGGGGCACGCCGTTGCTGTCGAGGATGAACAGCTCGAACAGTTCGATATCGGGGTTGTGGTCGAGGAATGACTGGGCTTCTTCGCGGCTAGCAAACAGGGTGGGGGCAACGCTCATTGGGAGGCTCTCATGGGTTCGCGTCTGGCCAGCACGAGGGGCTGGCCGCAGGTCAACGGGAACGGCAGGCATCCGGCGGGCGCGCATGGCGGCAATGCCACAGCGCCCAAAAAGCCAATTGCGAGGGCAAGGCGCACAGGCACGACGCAGGCACCGCCCCAGGCGAACACGCGCCAGGGGCCGGGGATTGCAGTGCGACGAACCAAGCGTCCATGGGAGCAACCAAGGGCAACAGAAGGCCCGCAGCGTCACACGGGGCGATAGTTCGTTAAATTCATACTTGAAGAACTTTGCTGATGTCTGGACTAAACATTCAGACCAAGGAATACACCGCAACCCATTTTCTCGATAGCACCCCAGACTTTCTGATTTGCCCGGCGCTGCGGGGCGTCGCCTAATCGGCGCCTTCTCATTCAAGGCTTACTTCATGAAGCACATCAGTTTCACTTCGGCCCATGTCGGCATGCTGGCCTGGTCCGTATTGATCGCCGCGTCGTTTTTTGCCGCAGCGCAGGTCGGGCAAAGCGTGGACCCTATCCTCCTCACCGCATTGCGCCTGTTGCTGTCGGCGTTGTTGTTCCTGCCGATGCTGCTGTGGCAAGGCGCCGCGCGCCTGACGTGGCGCGCCACGGCCAGCCACGGGGTGCTGGGGCTGTTGCTGGCGGTGTATTTCGGCACGTTGTTCGAGGCGCTGCGGTATGCCTCGGCGGCCAATACCGGCACCTTGTTCACCCTGGTGCCCTTGTTGACGCTGCTGTGCGAGGTGCTGTTGATTCCGGGCACCCACGCGAGGAGGCGCCTGGTGCCGATGCTGGTGGCGGCGTTGGGGGCGGTGCTGCTGATCCTCAAGGGCGGCGGCCCCGGGCAGTGGCCGTCGCTGTACCCGGTGCTGGTATACGGCGCCGGTTGCCTGGCGATGGCGCTGTATTCGCCCCTGAGCCAACGCTTCAAGGCGGGTGCACTCCAGGGCCGTGGGCCGGTGGCGATGACGTTCTGGAACATGCTGTTCGGTGCGCTGTTCCTGTTCGCCCTGTGCCTGCAAAACGGAGGTTGGCGCAGTGCCACCCAACTGACCCTGGGCGATGGCCTGTGGCTGCTGTACCTGGCGTTGTTCGCCACCCTCGGCACGTTCTGGTTGTTGCACCGCGCCATCGGCGTGATCGCCCCGGCCACAGTGATTTCCTACATCTACCTGAGCACCCTGCTGCTGACGTTGTTCAATTGGCTGCGGTTGCAGCAGGCGCCGCTACCGCTGGAGTGGCTGGGCGCCGTGCTGGTGGGCGCCGGCATGCTGGCGCTGGTGATGGCCAGCCGGCGTAACGTTGCGGTGAGCCTATAAAAAGGCATTCTCGTAGCGCCCCGGGCTGCGCTACCCTCTGGCCACTGTCGCGCCATCAGGGCGCAAGTGCCGCCCGGGAAGCCATGGATGCTCACTAGCAACGCCCTCCGCAAACTCGACATGCAGGACCTGATGGTGTTCATCGCCGTGCATGAGCAGCAGAACGTCACCGCCGTAGCCGAGGCCCTGCACGTCAGCCAGTCCACCGTCAGCTACTGCCTGAAGAAACTGCGCGGGGCGTTCGATGACGAATTGTTCATCAGTACCCGCGCGGGCATGTTGCCCACCCTCAAAGCCAGCGCCATGCTCGAACCGCTACGCCAGATCATCGAGCGCATCAACCTGTGCCATTCGGGCCTGGCCGCCTATGACCCGGGCCAGCAGGCCGTGACCTTCAACCTGTGCGCGCCGGAGTACTTCGAGCTGTTGGTGCTGCCGCGCCTGCTGCGCCATTTCGATGCCGAGCAACGAAGGGTGACCATCAATGTGCGCAAACTCGACAGCCACGCGCCGAGCGAGGAACTGGCCGATGGCCGCCTCGACCTGGTGCTGGGGTTCGGCCCGGACTTCCACCCGCCGCACCCGGATTTCAAGTGCCAGGTGCTGGTGGAGGATGAGTTGGTCTGCGTGTTCGCCAAGGCCGCCGCGCCCGCCGAGGCGCGCCTGAGCCTGCAAGGCTTTCTCGAACGCCGCCACGTGTTCCCTACGCCCTGGACGTCCGACACCAACATGATCGACGGCTGGCTCGCCCGCCAGGGCCACAAGCGCCAGTTCGTGGCGCAAACCAACAGCTACGGCGCGGCCCTGAAAATGATCGCCGACAGCCCGCTGGTGGTGACCATGCCCCGGCGCATCCACCGCCTCCTGGCCAGCGCCGATGCCTTCGCCAGCCGCGAGGCGCCCCACGGCTTGCCGGGGTTCAACCTGTACATGCAGTGGGGCGACCCCGGCAGCGCCAACCAGTGGCTGCGCGAGCAGATCGTCAAGGCCTGCGCGGACGGGGGCCTGATCTGAGGTCAGACACCGACGGCGACCTTGGAGTAGGCGTCGCGGTCGATGTCGATGATTTCCACGCTCAACTGCACCTGCACCTGGGCCGGCCATTCGCACAGGTCCTGCAACACCGCCAACAGGCTTTCGGACAGTTGTTTCTTGATCTGCGGCGAGCGGCCGCTGAGCAGCGCCAGTTTCACCGCGACAAACCCGCGCTCGCCAAGCCCTGTGCCGACGCGAAAGGCCCCCACCGGCACGGCGCGGCTCTTGATATCGAACTCCGCGCCGAACTGCCCGGACGCCACCAGCGTGTGGTTGAGGCGCAACAAGGCCTTATCGACCTCCAGCTGAGGCAGGTTGGGGGTGTATTCCAGGTGCAAGTGAGGCATGGCGCGGCTCCTTCAGGTGCGTGGCGAAAGAGCACAGGTATACGGGGTGGGGCGGTGGCAGGCAAGCGCAGGACGCCATTACGAGCAGGCTCGCTCCCACTCTGTGGCAACGGTGGAAGGCCCCTTAGCGCAATCCAGCGCCGGCGCCAGGTGCTGGTTGATCGCTTCGGCCCGCGCCGTGGGTTCCATGCGGTGGCCGACACAGTTAAACAGCGGGTCGTTGAACAGGCTGCGCAGGCGTCGGTTTTGCGCAGTTCGTTGCGGTTCATCGCCAGCCCCACGCCCCCGGAAAACCCAGTGTAGAAACAGCGCGATGCTGGCGCCCAGCTATGTGAACGCTAGGCATCGATGGCCATTACTGCACCGCCAGTGTCTTGATCCCCAGCACCAAGCGCCGGTCATCGGCGCCCAGGCCCAGCTCCTGCGGGCTGACCGCGTTGAGGAAGGTCATGGCCAGGCGCACCACGCCTTCGCGGGCGATGGCTTGCTGGGCGGCGGCGGGCAGGTCGAGGTCGATCTGGTTACCGTCGAATTTAATCAGCCGCACCGTGCGCACCGGCACGTCGTTGACGCTGAACTGCACGTCCTGGTGCGGATGGCTGGGGATCACCAGTGCCCGGGTTTCCAGGCGCAGGGCGCGCACCGGGCCGGCGGGTTTGAACAGCAGTTGCGCGCTGTCGCCATCGGACCAGGTGCCCCAGGCTTCAGGCCCGGACCAACCGCTGAGCAGGTAAGCGGTGCCGGGGTTGCCCTGGGCAAAACCGAGGATGTCGCTCGCCGCCTCCTGGGTGGGCATCAGGGCGTGGGGGTCGAGGTCGGCCGGGGCCGCCAGGCAGGTGGCGCAATGCTTCCAGCCTGGCGCCAGCACGGTATAGCCGTCGATGCGGGCCAACAGGTCGGTGCTGCGGTTCAGGCTGCTGGCCACTTGGCGCACGCTTGGTTCGTCGAGGACGTAGAGCGAATCCGCCTCGTACTGGCCGCTGGCGATGGCGGTCGCGGTTTTCTGCTTCATCTGCTTGAGAGCGGTCTTGCTCATGCGCCCCAGGTACACGGCGTCGGTGCCCATGCGATGGGCCGCGGCGTAGCTGGCCAGCACCGACCAGGCCGGCGGGGTGTTTTGCGGCTGAACCCAGCGCACCTTTTTATAGTGCGCGCCGGCCTGCTCCCAGAACGGGTCGATCAGGGGGCTGGGCCATTGCGAGGCCGGCGCGGCCATCAGGGTCTGGCGCAGGCCCGTCCAACCGGCGCGGGTGTCCAGCACCTGCATCACCAGCGCCAAGGCCAGCAGCACGGTGGCCACCCGCCGCGAGCAACCGCGCACCACGAGGAACACGGCGGCGAAGATCATTACGTAGAACACCGGCCAGAACATCCGCCCCGAGGCGCGGAACACGTTGGCCAGGTTTTCGACAAAACCCGGGATCGGCAGGCGCAGCGCCCACGGACCGAGGCCGATCTGGTGGGAAATGGCGAACAGCATCAGGGCCAGCAACATCAGCCCCAGCATCAGGCGCCCGTGGAACAGTTCGCGCAACCGGGCCTTGCCCCGCAGCATCGGCACGAGCGCGCAGAGGACAAGAAAAATCGCCCCCAGCCCCAAGTAGTTGAAGCCTTCGTAATCCCCGGCGCCTTCGGGCAAATCCTTGAGCACATAAGACCAACCGCTGGAATCGACGATCGACAGCAAGTTCAGGCGATACAGCCCAAAGCCACCGCTGACCGTGCCGTTACCGACACTGAAGTAACCCGCTTGCCAGCAGGCCAGCGCCACGCAGGCGAACAGCAGGGCCAGCTCACGCCAGGCCTGGGTCCGTGGCAGTTGTTTTTGCACAACCTTGCCCAGCAGGTCGGCGACCCACAACGCCGCGACCATCGCCAACAGGTAGGAATGCACCAGCGCGGTGACCACCAGCAAAGCGCCCCAGGCCAGGCGCCGCCTGCGCAACGCCGGGTGGAACGCCAGGTACAGCCCCGCCAGGATCAGAAAATGCCCCACCAGCGACAAGTGCCCGCCAATGCGCAGCATCAATGGCGGCGACAACACGAACAGCCCCGCCCCCAACAGGCGCAGCACGGGGCTGGCAGTGACATGCCCCAACAACTTGAAGGCGAACCAGGCTTGCAGGGCAAAGCACAGCAGCAGCCAGAGGCCGAAATACTGGAACGTCGCTGGCAATAGGCTGGCAAAGGGCTTGAAGACAAACGCCAGCAGCGGGTTGGAGTCGGAAAAGATGATCGAGCTGCTCAGCTCCAGGCCATAGCCGGGGTTCAGCCCCAACGGAAAAGTCCACGGCCCCTGCCGGAAAAATTCCCAGCCCAGATAGTGGGTAGCCGGGTCGCCCGACGCGAGCCAGGCAATGTTCTGCGGGTCGAGCACCCGCGGCCCCACCACCATGAAAAACGCCAACGCCCCCAGCAGCAGCGCCAATGCGTCAAAACCCAAGTGTTTGGCCAACGCCTTCATCGGTACGTCCAGAAGTTATGCAGCACAAAGGTGAACGCCGGAATCACCAGCGCCACGGCCAGAATGCCCAGTAAATAATCGAGCCCGCAGCGCTGCGCGACCCAGGCCACCAGCATCGCCAGCAGGAACCCGGCCACCGACACGCAGACAAAGCGGCGCAAAGTGCGCCCATGCAACTGGCTGGAAAAACTCCACGTTGTATTGACCACGTAGGAAACCACCGTCGCCACTGCGAAGGCCACGCCATTGGCCAAGGGCGGCGCCAGGGCCAGCCACTCGATCAATACGATGGCAGTGATGGCATGCAGGCCAGTAACCAGTAACCCGGTCAAGCCAAACCGTAGGGCGCGGTGCCACAGCAACGGCAGCGACCGGCTCATGCCGGGCGCCCCGTCACGGCTTCTGCGCCAGGCAGAACACCGTCAAACCGCCGAGGCGATTGGCTTTCATCAGGGGCAATTCCAAGCTGCACATCGCTGTAAGCATGCCGTTGACCAACGGGTGGTGAGCCTTGAGCTGGGAGCGCGCCGGGCCTGGTTGCTGGCCTTTGGGCATCAGGCGCAGGGCGGCGGCAATCGGCAGCACCAAGCCAAAGTAGTAGGCACCGTGGCGCACCTGCAAACCCGCGTCGCGGGCCACCTGCTCCATGTGCTTGAGGGTGTAGCGGCGCTTGTGTTCGAGGAAGTCGTCGTGGTCGCTCCACAGGGCTTGGAACGCCGGCACACTTATCAGGAAGCGGCTGCCCGAGGGCACCTTGTCCACATAGGCGCGCAGCAGGCCAACGTCGTCGTCTACGTGTTCGAGTACGTCCATCAGCAGCACCAGGTCAGCCTCTACCTGATCGACGCCAATGCGGTAGTGCACCGGTTTGCCACTGACCGTGGCGTCGGACTCGGCGTCGTAGCTGATGTCCACGCACCAGGCCTCTTGGGCCGCGGTGTGGGTCAGCAGGTGATGGGAGAAAAACCCGGAGCCTGCGCCCACATCCAAAATGGTCCGGGCCGGTTGGCCTTGCAAAAACCGCGTCAGCGCGCGGGCCTTGGAGCGGTAATACCAGTGCTGGTTAATGCTCGCACCGAGGATGTCGGTTTCCTTGAGGTCCATCGGTCAACCCTTAGTGCTGTAGATACGCCGCACCAAGAACACCGGGCGCCGCTTGGATTCAATGTAAGTGCGCCCCAGGTACTCGCCGAGCACGCCAATGCCGATCAATTGCAGGCCACCGAGGAAGGTCACCGCCACCATCAGCGAGGCGTAGCCAGGCAGGTCAATGCCGTGGATCAACGCCCGCAGCACGATGAAAATGGCGAACGCAAAGGAAATCAGCGACACCCCCAGGCCCAGGTAAGTCCAAATACGCAACGGTTCGGTGCTGAAACTGGTGATGCCTTCCAGGGCGAAATTCCACAGCCGCCAACCGTTGAACTTGGTCGCCCCCGCCGCCCGCGCCGGGCGCACATAGTCCACGTAGGTGGTGCGAAACCCGACCCAGGCGAACAGGCCTTTCATAAAGCGTCGCGATTCGGGCAGCGATTGCAGGGCTTGGACGACGCAGCGGTCCATCAGGCGGAAATCACCGACATTCTCCGGCAGCTTCTGCTCGGCGATGCGGTTGTGCAGGCGGTAGAAACCATTGGCCGAAACCTGCTTGGCCCAGGAGTCGCTGTCGCGGCTGACACGGTGGCCAAGCACTACTTCAAAGCCCTCGCGCCACAGGGCGATCATTTGCAGGATGACTTCGGGAGGGTCTTGCAAGTCGACATCAATCGGCACCACCACTTGCCCAGCGGCGTATTGCAGGCCGGCAGTGAGGGCCGCTTCCTTGCCGAAATTACGGCTCAAGTCGAGGATTGTCAGGCGCGGGTCGTGCTGCTGGCGTTCCAGCAACAGCTCCAAGGTGCCATCGGTGCTGCCGTCGTTGATGAACACGATGTCCACCGCAACCTGCGTCTCGCTGCGAAAAACCTCAGAGATACGGGCGATGAACAGGTCGATGCTCTCGACTTCGTTGAAGACCGGCACCACCAGAGAAAGCGTCAGCGGCGTGGTTGGGCCTGTTACGTGCGCATGGGTCAATTGATTGCTCTTTTTTTATATGAGTTTTTATCAATCAGAACCTTGGCCGGCCGCTCTACAGCGCCGATTACACCCCCAAGGAGCGTCGTATTAAGCAGCAGGCGAACGGGGCTGGCAAGGGCATTGGCCCGCAGTTTTTTCGCTTCTGGCGTTCATTTCGCCGAAGTTGTCGGAGATTTCCCCCTATATGCCCTCTGCCTCAAACCTTTATAGGCAATATCCCCTCACCATTGCTAACAGGTGCGACCTGGCCGTATTGAGGTCGGCAGCTAAGGTTCTTTCCCACAGGCCAGGCGCCTGTCACCCCACAACAACTGCAAGGAGCAGCCCCATGTACTTTGAGATCTACCAACAGACCACTGGCACAAGCCTGACCGGCCTGAACCAATGGCGCTGGCGCTTGAAAGCCGGCAACCATGAGCCCATCGCCAGCGGCGAGGCCTACCACAACAAGGCCGATTGCCTACACGCCATCACCCTTATCGTCAGCACCCACCGTGACACCCCAGTAAAAGAGGTCGCCGCCCGCTGAGCGCAACGTATAAACCAAAAAGCCCCGTCCATTCCTGGCGGGGCCTTAGGGCATGCAAAACTGATATACAGAAACGAAAAAGCCCCTGAAATGTTTAACCATTTCAGGGGCTTAGTCTTATTCAATAATGGCGGAGAGATAGGGACTTTCCGAATCCAACCCTGCATCCCTTTAAAATCAATGGTTACAAGGCTATCAGGCGATTTTGCTACAAAATCTTGCTACAAATTAGTTCCAAAAACAGCTATTTTTTCGTCATCCAACCCCACCCGGTAAGGGACGAAAATGGCAAGCGAAAACCTCCTTTTACGGTCAGGAACGTGGTACGTCCGTCTAAGCGTCCCGAAGGACGTTCGGCACGTCTTGAACCGAAGCGAGTTCACCGAATCGCTCAGGACCGGCAGCAAGCCAGAAGCTCAGGTGAAAAAGCTGGCCTACCTCTACATGTGGAAGGAGGCCATTACGAAAGCCCGGCAGCTCATGGCAGGGCCTACCCCCGACCAACTCCCAGAAACGTCGTTTAGCGTTTCCCAGATGATCCAGACGAGCCAGCAAAACGGGCTGTTAAGCCTCGTCATGCCTAAAAGTCCCGATGACGTAGATATGAGGCTCAGCCGGGAAAGTGTGGATGAACTCGGCGGTTACATCACCGATCTAATCCTACACACTCAAAAATGGACAACCACTCAGGAGGCCGAAGAGGCCAAGTTTGACCTATACGGCCAAAAACCCTTCCGTGAATATCAGGGCGGCGGCAAAAACTGAGTGCAACACCTGACCTTTCCGGTACGGTGTTGCCCCTATGTCTTATTCCGAACTCAGCGTTGAAGAACGCGCCACCATTCAAATCGCTCGTGCCCAAGCGTTCAGCCTG
>NZ_JCBCUY010000019.1:0-113852 GCF_059862705.1 Pseudomonas sp. MF08817 | reverse complement strand
TGACCGTCGAGGCGGTCAGTCGCGTGGTAACGAAGATCAATTTACGCCCGCGAAAACGCCTGGGCTGGAAGACGCCGTACGAAGTTTATGCAGGGGTGAGCGTTGCACTTATGTGTTGAATTCAGGCGATATACACCCTGACAGACAAGCCACCATGGTTCCATTTCCTTGAGAGGTGACCCATGAATAAACACACCCTACCCCGCTTGGTTGCTCTTTCTGCACTCTTTATCAAAGAGCAACTAAAAGAACCGATTGCGCTATTCTGGGTCATGCTCTCTCCCACGGCGGTATTTTATCTGGTGGCCTATTCCAGGGCCGGCAGCGCGTTTTTCGATACCCCCTACCGTGAAAGCACTTCTTGGTTTTACGCCTACATTGCCTCCAGCGTTTCTCTTTTTGGCTTTGCGCTGTACATCATCGGCAGAAGAGAAAGTGGATTCATGAGGTCATTCATCTATACCCATCGAGCCAAATGCTTGTTTTTATTTGCGCATTTTCTGGCGTACTCCTGCATTGCATTAGTTTACTGTGCAGTATTCTATGCGGGCACATTCTTTTCTTTCGGGGCGTTCAACCTTTATCAATTTTTTGAAATTCTACTGCGTTTTTATATCTGCTTCATAATATTCGGCACCCCGGCTTTATTGCTAACGCTACTACCGATAAATTTCCAGACTGCCAACACGTTATTTTCAATTGCCTCACTGAGCTTATTGGTTCTGGGCATACTAAGCACCCACCAAACTGCCCCACTTATAGAGCGGATCAACCTTGCAAACCCACTAACCCTAAGTAATCGGATAATGCTCAACGGCGTCGATAGCAACCTACTGCTGATAACGGCAGGTATCGTACTATTTTTCTGCACGCTGTTGTTGACCTTGCGTTTCTTACGCATCAATCCCGTCTGGAGTCGCTACTGATGAATGCATTAGAAGCCCACAATATCCACTTCAAGTATGCACACAGGGTCTTGTTTCGCGATGCATCGCTTCAAGTCAAGCCAGGTTCTATTACCGGGCTGCTGGGGCCCAACGGGTCGGGAAAGACCACCTTTTTCGATATCATTTGCAAGCTGAAGAAAATACATGCGGGTTCCCTTACCAACAGTTTTCGCACGCAACTTTACTTATCCCAAACCCTCATGACGCCCCCGGTACTGCGCATGTTTGATATTTTCAAAATGACCACGCTGCTCTGCTCCGTGGCCCCTGTTAACCAACAACATGTATTAACAAAGCTGAATGAGTGGTGCCCCCATATCTTTGATCGCTACCAGCAAATCTGGAAGAAGAAATCCTCCATCTGCAGCTACGGGGAAAAACGCTGGTTCTTCACCCTGTCCCTGCTGGCCCTGGAAGCCGACCTGGTCATTCTCGATGAACCGACGGCCGGGGTAGACCCCGAGTTCAGGCACTACATCTGGCAATGCCTGCACGGCGCGGCATTGGAGGGCCGCGCCATCCTAGTTTCATCCCACAACATCGAAGAGATCGCCCAACACTGCGGCTGTTTTTACATGATTAGCCAACGTGCGTTCACCCCCTTCAGCAACGGTCAGAGTTTTATGAACCAGTACCAGGCAAGCACACTGGACGAGGCCTTCATCCGTGCAGCCGCCGCTCACTGATCCTTCTCCCACAACCGCACCACCCGTGGCATCACGCTGAACACCGCCAGGGCCAGCAAGGTGCTGAGCACGGCGGTGGCTTCACGGCCCAGGCCCGCCGAGACGCCGATGGCGGCGGTCATCCAGAGGCCGGCGGCGGTGGTCAGGCCCTTGACGTGGCCTTCGTCGCCTTCGGTGTTTTTCAGGATGGTGCCCGCGCCGAGAAAGCCGATGCCGGCGATCACGCCTTGCACCACCCGGCTCAGGGCGTCGGCTTCGGCGCCGGCCATTTGCGGCACCAGCACGAACAGCGCCGCGCCCAGGGCCACGAGCATGTGGGTGCGCACGCCCGCGGCCTTGCCTTTTTGCTCGCGCTCAAACCCGAGGATGCCGCCCAGCACGGCGGCAATCAGCAGGCGTACGGTGATTTGGGTCAGTTGTTTGGCGTCGCCGATATCAGCGAATTCAGCTTGCAAGGTCATCCAGACCTCATGCCACCAGGCGTTCATGGTTGTTGTCCTGTTCCGTGGGTGTGCAGCGGTGGACAGCGGCGCACGCTAGAGGTGCACCGCGACCGCCAGTCGGTTGCGCAGAACCCTGGCCCCGGGCGGCTGCCTACCCCTTTACACACCATCACAAAGGGCCACGGCCATGAGCGTACGCATCGAAAACCAAACCTGTTTTTTTGACACCCAAGAGGTGCGTGAACAGCGCCCTGCCGCCGAGGTGACGATCGGCACCGATGAGGAAAAATCCATGTCCTTCGTCGACCTCAACGGCGCTCGCGTGTACATCACCGAAGCAGAAGCCGACGCCTTGACCGTCGCAGGCGCCGTGGACGGGCGCAAGCACTTGAAAGCGGCGGACAGTGATTCGGTGATTTGACTGACCCAGATCACAGACAGCCGCCAGCGCTTGCGTTAGCGCGCGGCGGCTCGCTGTAGCGGCGCGTACCGGGGTACGGCAAGTTGTCGCAGGGGCGCCGCCCCGGGCCATCTGATCCGCTTTTTAATGCAATAGCTGAGTCTGTTATGCAAACAGATGAGTGGTCATAGTGCATCCGCCTGATGGAGGCTGATGAGCGAAAGACCATGAGCGAAAAAATCCCCGTCCGATTAGTAGAAACATTCGAGCCTTCACGCCCAAAGATGAAGGCCAAAACCAGCGACAACCAGATTCACACCCGCAGTTTCACCGGTTTGTTCCGCACCTTGCGCTTGAGCGGTGCCGGTTTTCTGTTCCTGGCCTTTTTCGGCACTGTGTGGCTGAACTGGGGCGGCCGCCAGGCCGTTTTGTGGGACCTGTCGGAAAGTAAGTTCCACATCTTTGGCGCCACGTTCTGGCCCCAGGATTTCATCCTGTTGTCAGCGCTGCTGATTATCTGTGCCTTCGGCCTGTTCGCGATCACCGTGTTCGCCGGCCGCGTGTGGTGCGGCTACACCTGCCCGCAAAGCTCGTTTACCTGGCTGTTCATGTGGTGCGAGAAGGTCACCGAGGGCGAACGCAACCAACGCATCAAGCTGCAAGCGGCGCCCTGGAACCTGAATAAACTGCTGCGCCGCAGCGCCAAGCACACGATGTGGCTGGCCATCAGCCTGCTGACCGGGCTGACCTTCGTCGGTTACTTCACCCCCGTGCGGCCCCTGGCCGAAGAGCTGCTGACCCTGCAAATCGGCGGTGTGAGCCTGTTTTGGGTGCTGTTTTTCACCGGCGCCACCTACATCAACGCCGGTTGGCTGCGCGAGGCGGTGTGCATGCACATGTGCCCCTATGCGCGCTTTCAGAGCGTGATGTTCGACAAAGACACCCTGACCATCTCCTACGATGCCGCCCGTGGCGAAACCCGCGGCCCGCGCAAACGCGGGGTGGCCCCGGCCGAAACCGGGCTGGGGGATTGCATCGACTGCTACCTGTGCGTGCAGGTGTGCCCTACCGGCATCGACATCCGCGATGGCCTGCAAATGGAGTGCATCGGTTGCGCGGCCTGTATCGACGCCTGTGATTCGGTGATGGACAAGATGGGCTACGCCCGCGGCTTGGTCAGCTACACCTCCGAGCACCAGTTGCAGGGCGGCAAGACCCACCTGCTGCGGCCACGCCTGATCGGTTACTGTGCGGTGCTGGTCATCATGATGGGCGCCCTGGTGCTGGCGCTGGTGGAGCGGCCGATGATCTCCCTGGACGTGAGCAAGGACCGTGGCCTGTTCCGCGAGAACAGCCAGGGCCAGATCGAGAACATCTACAGCCTCAAAGTCATCAACAAGACCCAGGAACGCCAGCAATACACCGTGTCGCTGGTCGATGGCGAAGGCTTCGAGCTGCACGGCAAGACCGAGCTGAGCCTGGCGCCGGGGGAGATCGTTGACGTGCCGGTGTCGGTGGCGATGATCGCCGACCGCCCGAGCAGCAGCTCCCAGCAGATCAGCTTCAAGGTCAGCGACAGCGACGAGCCGCACATCCACAGCGTGGCCCATAGCCGCTTCGTGGCGCCGTTGAACCGTTAGACTGCGCCAGCGAACGTGTGTAGGAGCGGGCCTGCCCGCGATGGCGGCAGTACAGACGATAGAGATGTATCGGCTGTACCGGCCCTATCGCGGGCAGGCCCGCTCCCACAGGGATCTGTTCTCATACTGGCTTTTCCCCTCCACCGCCCACCGTCAATGCTGAGTCCCCGATGAAACGCTACGAAAAATTCGCCGACGACATTGCCGAACTGATCCGCTCCGGGGTCCTGGGCCCCGGCCAGCGTGTGCCCTCAGTGCGCTACGCCAGCCAGACCTACGGCGTGAGCCCCTCGACGGTGTTCCAGGCCTACTACCTGCTTGAGCGCCGGGGCCTGATCCGCGCCCGGCCGCGCTCGGGCTATTTCGTCAACACCCATGCGCCGAGCCCGTTCTGCGAGCCGGTCATCAGCAGCCAGGTGAACGAGTCCACCGAGGTGGATGTGAGTGAACTGGTGTTCTCGGTTCTCGATTCCATCAAGGACCCCACCACCGTGCCCTTTGGCTCGGCGTTCCCCAGCCCCACCCTGTTCCCGTTGCCACGCCTGGCCCGCTCCATGGCCAGCGCCAGCCGTGAGATGGACCCGCGCATGGTGGTCACCGACATGTCCCCGGGCAACCCGCAACTGCGCCGCCAGATCGCCCTGCGCTACATGGTCGGCGGGCTGATGTTGCCCATGGAGGAGTTGCTGATTACCAACGGCGCCCTGGAGGCGCTGAACCTGTGCCTGCAAGCCGTCACCGAACCGGGCGACCTGGTGGCCATAGAGGCCCCGGCCTTTTACGCCAGCCTGCAAGTGCTGGAGCGGCTCAAGCTCAAGGCCGTGGAAATCCCCGTGCACCCGCGTGACGGCATCGACCTGGGAGTGCTGGCGCAAACCCTGGAACGCCACCCGATCAAGGCCTGCTGGTGCATGACCAGTTTCCAGAACCCCATGGGCGCAACCATGCCCGAAGCCAAGAAGCAGGAACTGGTGGAGCTGCTGCGGGTGCACCAGGTGCCGTTGATCGAAGACGACGTTTACGCCGAACTGTACTACGGCCAGCAGGCACCCAAGCCCGCCAAGGCGTTCGACACCGAAGGGTTGGTGATGCACTGCGGCTCGTTCGCCAAGAGCCTGGCCCCCGGCTACCGCATCGGCTGGGTCGCCGCTGGGCGCTACGCGCAGAGAATCGAACGGCTGAAGTTGATGACGTCGCTGTGCGCCTCGATGCCGGCCCAAGCCGCCATCGCTGACTACCTGCAACACGGCGGCTACGACCGCCACCTACGCAAGTTGCGCTACGCCCTGGAAGAACAGCAAAGCGCCATGCTCGCCGCCATCGCCCGCTACTTCCCGGCGCAGACCCGGGTCAGCCAACCGGCCGGTGGCTATTTCCTGTGGCTGGAGTTGCCGCAGCAGACCGACTCGCTGAAGTTGTTCCAGATGGCCCTGGCCCAAGGCATCAGCATCGCGCCGGGGCCGATCTTTTCGCCGACCCAGCGCTTTGGCAACTGCATCCGCCTGAACTACGGCAGCCCCTGGGACGAAGCGGCGGAACAGGCCATGGAAACCCTAGGGCGGATCGTGCGTTCGTTCTGAACAGGGGTGGTTGTAGCCAGCGGGCGAGCCCGCTGCTACAAGGCATGGCGCGCAGAGGGGGTCAGCGGCCGCCGCCCAGATCGACGAAGGTACCGGTGGCGTAGGAAGCCTTGTCCGACAACAGCCAGATAATCGCCTCGGCCACTTCTTCGGGGCGCCCGCCGCGCGCCATGGGGATGCCCGATTCCAACTTGCTGACCCGGTCCGGGTCGCCGCTCAGGGCGTGGAAGTCGGTGAAGATGTAGCCCGGGCGCACGCCGTTGACGCGAATGCCCTCGCCCGCCACTTCCTTGGACAACCCGATGGTGAACGTGTCCAGCGCGCCCTTGGAGGCGGCGTAGTCAACGTACTCCCCCGGCGAACCGAGGCGCGCCGCCACCGACGAGACGTTGACGATGCTGCCGCCCTGCCCGCCGTGCTTGGGTGACATGCGCAGCAACGCGTGCTTGGCGCACAAAATCGGCCCCAGCACGTTGGTCTTGAGGGTGCTCAGGATGCGGAACTCGGACATCTGCTCGACCCGCGCTTTGTGCCCCACGGTGCCGGCATTGTTGACCAGGGCGGTGACGCGGCCCAGTTCATGGTCAACGCGCTGGAACAGCGTGATGACCTCATCCTCGATGCTCACATCGGCGCGCACCGTGATGGCCTGGGCACCCAAGGCGCGCACCTGTTCAAGGACGCGGTGGGCGGCCTCGTCGTCGGCCTGGTAGTTGATGCAGATCCGGTAGCCCTGCTGCGCGGCCAGCAGCGCGGTGGCGGCGCCTATACCGCGGCTGGCGCCGGTGATGACGATAACTTTGTCCATGCGGGTCCTCTCCCCTCTAACCTCAAGCGTTGCGCGGCAAGGATACCTGCCGGCGCTGGCTTTTGCATGGCGCCGGGCCAGTATCTCACTGTTCGGCGCGGACAATCTCGGCCATAAAACCCTCGGCCGGCAGCGGACGGCCCAGCAGGTAGCCTTGCAGCGAGTCGCAGCCCAATTGGGTGAGAAAGTCCTGCTGCAGGTTGGTTTCCACCCCTTCGGCGACGATGCGCAGGCCCAGGGCCCGGCCCAGGGCGACAATGGCCGAGACGATGGCGGCATCGTCGCTGTCGTGTTCCAGGTCGCGGACAAAGCCGCGGTCGATCTTCAACTCGTTGGCCGGCAGGCGCTTTAAGTACATCAGGCTCGAATAGCCGGTGCCGAAGTCGTCGATGGACAGGTCCACGCCCATCTGCGACAGCTCGTTGAGCACCGTCATGCTCGCGTCGGCGTCGCTCATGGCGGTGGTTTCGGTGATTTCCAGGGTCAGGCTGTTGGCCGGCAACTGATGGCGAAGCAGCGCACTGGCAACGCTCTTGACCAGCCCGGCGTGGCAGAACTGCAACGCCGAGAGGTTCACCGCGATGCGCCAATCGGTGTAGCCCAGCAGGTACCACTGGCGCATCTGCCGGCAGGCCTCGTTCAGCACCCAGTCGCCGATGGCGATAATCAGGCCGGTTTTTTCCGCCAGTTCGATAAAGGTGTCCGGCGGCATCAGGCCATGTACGGGGTGCTCCCAGCGCAGCAGCGCCTCGGCGCCCACCGGGCGGCCGTTGCTGGCATCGAACTTGGGCTGGTAGTGCAGGCGCAACTGGTTGAGCTCGACGGCGGCGCGCAGGTCTTGGAGCAATTGCAGCTGCTTGCGCGCGTTGGAGTTCATCGACGCGTCGAAAAAGCGGTAGCCGTTCTTGCCGGTGCCCTTGGCGTTGTACATCGCCGCGTCGGCGTTCATCAGCAGTTCCTGGGGCGTCTGGCCGTTGCCGGGGTAGACCGCGATGCCAACACTGGCGGAGATGTGCAGGTCATGCTCGGCCACCCGGAACGCGCGGGAGATCAGCCCCACTTGGCGCGCAGCCAGGCGCAGGGCATCGTCCGGGGCACCGAGGTGCACCAGCAGCACGAACTCATCGCCGCCGATGCGCGCCAGGGTGTCCTGGCTGCGCAGGTCTTCGCGCAGGCGCAGGCCCACCTCGCGCAGCAACTGGTCGCCCATGTGGTGGCCGAAGGCGTCGTTGACCGGTTTGAAGCCATCCAGGTCGATGAACATCAGGGCAAAACAGCCGCCCTGCTCCTGCACCACGTGCATGGCCTGGTCGATGCGGTCGGCCAGCAGCACGCGGTTGGGCAGGCCGGTGAGGGTGTCGTGCAGGGCCAGTTGGATCAGTTCTTCGTTGGCCAGGGTCAGGGAACGGGCCAGGCCCGCGGTGCGTGATTCCAGGCGGGCGTCGAGGACCGAGGTCAGCAGCGCGATACACAGCACCGCCAGGGTGGTGACCAGCACCAGGTTGTCCAGGCCCTTGCCGCTCAAACCGTCCAGCGCCGCGCCGCAAAAACTGCCATCGGCGAAACGGGCGGCGGCCATGCCGGTGTAATGCATGCCAACAATGGCCATGCCCATCACCACCGAGGCCCCACCCCGGGCCAGGCGCACGTAGGGTGTGTTGCGGCGCAGGTGGAAGGCGATCCACAGCGCCGCCGCCGAGGCGCCGACCGCAATCAGCAGCGAGGCGCCGAACAGCGTTGGGTCGTAGTCGATGCCCGGTTGCATGCGCAGGGCCGCCATGCCGGTGTAGTGCATAGCGGCGATCCCGGCGCCCATCACCAACGCGCCGAACCCCCATTGCCAGGCCGGCAGGCGCGGCTGGCTGACCAACCACAGGGCAAAGCCGCTGGAGAGGATGGCGATCAACAGGGACAGCAAGGTGATGCCGATGTCATAGCCCAAATCGATGGGCAGGCGCACGGCCAACATGCCGATAAAGTGCATCGACCAGATGCCCACGCCCATGGCAAAGGCCCCGCCGCCCATCCACAGGTACACGGCGCGGCCACGGGCCGTGGCGATACGGCCGGTGAGGTCGAGGGCGGTGTAGGAAGCCAGGATCGCCACACACAGGGAGATCAGGACCAGCGCGGGGGAATAACTGCCGATGAGCATGGGACTTCTCGTAAACGATGACCCCATCGGCGTCCATGATCCGGGGCAAAGAGCACGATTGTACCGATTGCCTGGGGGAAGGTGCTGACAAATGTTATCAATAGGCCACTATTCAGATGGAAGCCTGGCACTGTATTTGCGATGCCCCCCCTGTGGGGGCCTGGCTGGCCAGCGATGGCGATCTTGCGGCCGCCGTCGCGGGCGGGCCCGCTCTCACAGAGGATGGGCCTGGCGCTGTATTTGCGGTGCCCCACCGCTGTGGGAGCCTGGCTGGCCAGCGATGGCGATCTTGCGGCCGTCATCGCGGGCGGGCCCGCTCTCACAGAGGATCGGCCTGGCGCTGTATTTGCGATGCCCCCCCCTGTGGGGGCCTGGCTGGCCAGCGTGGCGATCTTGCGGCCGCCGTCGCGGGCGGGCCCGCTCTCACCCAGGGAGTGCCCTGTGCTCAATCCGCCTCAGGTGCCTGCAACTGCCCGTCCCAGCCGCCGCCCAGGGCGGCGATCAATTGCACGCTGGCCACCAGCCGGCTTTGCAGCAGGTTGAGCACGCTGCGTTCGTTGCTCAGGGCAGTGGCCTGGACGGAGACGACGTCGAGGTAGGCAATAAGCCCGGCCTTGTACTGGTTCTGGGTCAGGCGCAGGGATTCGCGGGCCGCGTCCAGGGCTTCCTGGCGTACTGCCGCTTCGTCTTCCAGGACCTTGAGCTGCACCAGGTAGTTTTCCACTTCGCGAAAGCCGTCGAGCACGGTTTGCCGGTATTTGGCCACGGTCTGGTCGTAAGCGGCCTCGCTGCGGTCGACTTCAGCCGAGCGCTGGCCGGCGTCGAACAGGGTCATGGCCAGTTTCGGCCCCACCGACCAGAAGCGGTTGGGCAGGCTGATCCAGTCGCTGAAGGTACTGCTGCTGTAGCCGCCGGCCAGGCTCAGGGTCAGGTCCGGGAAATAGGCGGTCTTGGCCACGCCAATGTTGGCGTTGGCGGCGATCACCGCGCGTTCGGCTGAGGCGATGTCGGGACGCCGCTCCAGCAATTGCGACGGCAGGGCCAGGGGAATGGCCGGCAGGCCAGGAATGTCCGGGGTTTCGGCCAGGCTGAACTGAGCCGGGGGCACGCCGGTGAGCACGGCGATGGCGTTTTCCAGTTGCGTCCGTTGCCAGATCAGGTCGATCAGGTCGGCCTGGGTGCTTTTGAGCTGGGTTTGCGCCTGGGCCACGGCGTCCTTGCCGGAAACCCCGGCACGGTACTGGTTCTGGGTCATGGTCAGGGAACGCTGGTACGCCTGGACCGTGGCCTCCAGCAGGCGTTTTTGCTGGTCGATGACCCGCAGTTGCAGGTAGTTCTGCACCAGTTCCGACTGCTGGCTCAGGCGCATCGCGGCGAGGTCGGCGAAGCTCGCCTCGGCGCTCGCCTCGTTAGCCTCCAGCCCCCGGCGCAACTTGCCCCAGATATCGGCCTCCCAACTGACGCCCAACTGCGCGTCGTAGGTGTCGCGGATGCCGCTGCTGGAATTGCTCAGGCTGGAACTGCTGCTGCCGGTGCCCTGGCTGGAACGGGTCTTGCCGGCGCTCAGGTCGAGTTTGGGGAACAGCGAGCCACGGGCGCTGCGCACCAGGGCCTGAGCCTGGCGGTACTGGGCTTCGGACTGGGCCACGGTCTGGTTGGCGCTGTTGAGTTTTTCGATCAGTTCGTTGAGCTGGCGGTCGCCGTACAGCTCCCACCAGGCACCGCGGGCCAGGGAATCGCTGGGGTTGGCCTGGCGCCAGCCCTCGGCCTGTTTGTACTCCAGGGGCGTGTCCAGTGCCGGGCGCTGGTAGTCCGGGCCGATGGCGCAGGCGCCGAGCATCAGCGCGCACAGGCTCAGGCCCAGCAGGCGCGAACCGCGGGCCAGGGGCAGGCGTCGGGCGCCAGGCACGGCGGCGTTGGGCAGCAGGCAATCAGTCATAGCGGAGTTTCCAGAGCGGCATCGGTACGCACCCCGCGCCAGCGGTTGAAACCGTGGCGCAGGCGATCGAGATAGAGGTAGACCACCGGAGTGGTGTAAAGGGTCAGCACTTGGCTGAACACCAGCCCGCCAATGATGGTCAGGCCCAGGGGTTGGCGCATTTCCGCGCCTTCGGCGCTGCTCAGCAGCAACGGCACGGCGCCGAGGATGGCCGCCAGGGTGGTCATCAGGATCGGCCGCAAGCGCAGCAGGCAGGCGCTGCGGATCGATTCCAGCGGGCTCAGGCCCTGGTGGCGCTCCAGTTGCAGCGCCAGGTCGATCATCAAAATGGCGTTCTTCTTCACCACGCCGATGAGCAGGAACAGCCCCAACAGGGAGATCAGGCTGAACTCACCGCCCAACGCGTAGATCGACAGCAGCGCACCCACGCCGGCCGAGGGCAAGGTGGAGAGGATGGTCAGCGGGTGAATGTAGCTTTCATACAGCACCCCCAGCACCAGATACACCGCCAGCAGCGCACCGAGGATCATCAGCGGCTGGCTCTTTTGCGTTTCGGCGAAGGCGTCGGCGTTGCCGGCCATTTTCGCGGTGACGCCTTCGGGCAGGCCGATTTTCGCCACGGCCCGCTCGATAGCCGCCGAACCCTGCTCCAGGGTCACGCCTTCGGCCATGTCGAAGGAGATGTTCTCGGCGGCGAACTGTTCTTCGTGGGTGACACGGTCGTTTTCCAGGCTGCTTTCGTAGTGGGCGAAGGTGGACAGTGGCACGCGGGCGCCGTCGGCGGTAATCACCTGCACCTGGTTGAGGGTGCTGGGGTCTTGGGCGTACTTGGGGTTGACCTCCATCACCACGCGGTACTGGTTGAGGCTGTCATAGATGGTGGAGATCTGCCGCTGGCTGTAGGCGTTGTTGAGCACCGAGGTGACCATGGCCATGTCGATGCCCAGGCGCTTAGCCTGGTCACGGTCGACGATCAGGGTGATCTGCTGCGCGCCGTCGCCGTCGTGGGCATCCACCGCCGTCAGCTCGGGCAGGGCCTTGAGGGCCGCCGACACTTTCGGGTACCACTGGCGCAACGCACTGAGGTCGCCGCTCTGGACGATGTAGGTGTACTGCGAGCTGTTCTGCCCGCCTCCACCGCCACCGCCGAATTGCAAGTCCTGGTCGGCCATGAGGAACAGTTGCCCGCCCGGCACCTTGGGCATGTCCTTGCGCAGGCGCTCGATGACTTTTTGCGCGGAAATGCGCCGCTCTTCGATGGGTTTGAGGCGCACCAGCATAAAGGCGTTGTTGATGCCGTTGCTGCCGCCGATAAAGCCCGCCACGCTCTGCACCGCCGGGTCGCGCAGGACGGCACGGCGGTAGGTTTCCATCTTCGGCTGCATCACGTTGAACGACAGGCCATCGTCGCCGCGCACAAAACCGATCAGTTGCCCGGTGTCCTGCTGGGGCATGAAGGTCTTGGGCACCACCACATACAGGGCGACGTTGACGCCGATGGTCAGCAGCAGGCTCAGCAGGGTCAGGCGCCGATGGCGCAGCACCCAGTCCAGGCTGGTGGCGTAGCGGCTGACCATCCATTCGTTGGCCCGTTGGCTGGCCCGTTGCAGGCGGTTTTCGCGGCCCGGCACATGGGGTTTGAGCCAGCGCGCGCAGAGCATGGGGGTGAGGGTCAAAGACACCAGCAGCGAGACCAGGATCGCCGCCGCCAAGGTGATGGAGAATTCGCGGAACAGGCTTTCAATAATCCCGCCCATGAACAGGATCGACAGGAACACCACCACCAGCGAGACGTTCATCGACAACAGGGTAAAACCCACTTCCTTGGTGCCCAGGTACGCGGCCTTGAGCGGCGCGACGCCTTCGTCGATATGCCGGGAGATGTTCTCCAGCACCACGATGGCGTCGTCCACCACCAGGCCGGTGGCGAGGATCAGCGCCATCAGGCTCAGGTTGTTCAGGGAAAACCCGTACAGGTACATGATCGCGAACGTGCCCACCAGCGACACTGGCACCGCCAGGGTGGGGATCAGCGAGGCGCGGAAATTGCCGAGAAACAGGTACACCACCAGGATCACCAAGGCCACGGCGATCAGCAGGGTCATTTCCGCTTCGTGCAGGGTGGCCTTGATGACGGGCGAGCGGTCCATGGCCACGTTCAGTTGCACGCTGGCCGGCAGCAACGCCTGCAACGCCGGGAGCTGGTCCTTGATCTGCGCCACGGTTTCGATGATGTTGGCGCCGCTCTGGCGGTTGACTACCAGCAGCACCGCCGCGTCGTCGTTGAAAAAACCGCTGTTGTAGCGGTCCTCGACGCCGTCGCGCACGCTGGCCACGTCCCTGAGGCGCAGGGCCGAGCCGTTCTGGTAGCGGATTATCAGCGAGCTGTAGTCCTTGGCCTTTTCCAATTGGTCGTTGGCCTGGATCTGCCACATGCGCTCGGCGTCCGCCACCGAGCCCTTGGGCCGGCGCACGTTGGCGTTGGCGATGGTGTCGCGCACTTCGTCCAGGGCCACGCCGTACTGGTTGAGCAGTTGCGGCTCCAACTCAATGCGCACCGCCGGCAGGGAACTGCCGCCGATCTGCACTTCGCCCACGCCCGGCACCTGGGCCAGGCTCTGGGACAGGATGGTGGACGCCAGGTCGTAGAGCTGGCCCTTTTCCAGCACGTCGGAAGTCAGCGACAGCACCATGATCGGCGCCTGGGACGGGTTGACCTTCTTGTAGGTGGGCATGCTGCGCATGCCGCTGGGCAGCAGGTTGCGCGAGGCGTTGATGGCCGCTTGCACCTCCCGCGCCGCGCCGTTGATGTCGCGGCCCATCTCGAACTCCAGGATGACCCGGGTCGAGCCCTGGCTGGAGCGGCTGCTCATGCTGTTGATGCCGGCGATGGCACCGAAGGAACGCTCCAAAGGCGTGGCCACCGTGGACGCCATCACCTCGGGGCTGGCCCCCGGCAGGCTGGCCTGCACCACGATCACCGGGAAATCCATCTGCGGCAGCGGCGCCACCGGCAGCAGGCCGAAGCTCAAGCCGCCCAGCAGCATGATGGCCAGGCTCAGGAGCATGGTCGCCACGGGGCGCTTGATGAAGGGGCCGGACAGGTTCATGGCTCAACCGGCTCCAGGCGATCCGGCGCGGGGCGCCAGCGGCGGCCCAAACGGTCGAAATACAGGTAGATCACCGGTGTGGTGAACAGGGTCAGCACCTGGCTCACCAGCAGCCCGCCCACCATCACCAGGCCCAGAGGTTGGCGCAGTTCGGCGCCGGAACCGGTGGCGAGCATCAGCGGCACGGCGCCGAACAACGCCGCCAGGGTGGTCATCAGGATGGGCCGGAACCGCAGCAGCGCGGCCTGGTAGATCGCCGTTTGCGGGTCCAGGCCCTGGTGGCGTTCGGCGTCGAGGGCGAAGTCGATCATCATGATCGCGTTCTTCTTGACGATGCCGATCAGCAGGATGATGCCGATGATGGCGATCATCCCCAGGTCATTGCCGCTGAGCAGCAAAGCCAGCAAGGCGCCCACCGCCGCCGAGGGCAAGGTGGAGAGAATGGTGATCGGGTGGATGTAGCTCTCGTAGAGCACGCCGAGCACGATGTACATGGTCACCACCGCCGCCAGGATCAGCAGCAAGGTACTCGACAGCGACGCCTCGAACGCCTGGGCCGCGCCCTGGAACTGGGTTTGCACACCCAGGGGCATGCCGATGTCGCGCTGCACCTGGTTAATCAGCTCCACGGCTTGGCCCAGCGCCACGCCGGGGGCCAGGTTGAACGACATCATCACCGCCGGGAACTGGCCGATGTGAGTAATGGCCAGTTGCGCCTGGCGTTCTTCGACGCGGGCCAGGCTGGAGAGGCGCACCTGGGCGCCGTCGGTGGTTTTGACGTGAACCTGGTCCAGGGCCTGGGGCCCGATTTTTTCCCCGGCCTGGGCCTGGAGCACCACACGGTACTGGCTGGCTTGGGTGTAGATGGTGGAAATCTGCCGCTGGCCGAAGGCGTCGTACAACGCGTCGGTGATGTTGGCCACCGACACCCCCACGCGCGAGGCGGCATCGCGGTCGATCACCAGGTACACCTGCAAGCCTTTGTCCTGCAGGTCGCTGGCCACATCGGTGAGTTCCGGGCGGTCCACCAGGGCCTGCACCAGCCGTGCGCTCCACAGGCTAAGCAGGTCGGCGTCCGGCGACGACATGCTGAACTGGTACTGGGTGCGGCTGACCCGGTCTTCGATGGTCAAGTCCTGCACCGGTTGCATGAACAAGCGAATGCCCACCAATTGGTTGACCTTGGGTTGCAACCGCGCGATCACCTCGGCGGCGCTCAGGTCGCGCTCGCCGTGGGGCTTGAGGTTAATCAGCAGGCGCCCGCTGTTGAGGGTGGCGTTGTCGCCGTCCACACCGATGTAGGACGACAGGCTCTGCACCGCCGGGTCTTGCAGGACAATGGCGGCCAACGCTTGCTGGCGCTGGCTCATGGCGGTGAAGGACACCGATTGCGGCGCCTCGGAAATGCCCTGGATCACCCCAGTGTCCTGCACCGGGAAAAAGCCCTTGGGCACCATCAGGTACAGCACCACGGTCAGCCCCAGGGTGGCGACGGCCACCAGCAGGGTCAGCGGTTGATGCTTGAGCACCCACTGCAATTTGCGCCCGTAGGCGGCCACCATCCACTCCAGGCAAGCCCCGCTGGCGCGGTAGAAGCGGCCCTGCTCCTCGGCCTTGGGCTCGCGCTTGAGCAGGCGCGCGCACATCATCGGCGTGAGGGTCAGGGACACCACCAGGGAAATCAGGATCGCCACCGCCAGGGTGATGGCGAACTCGCGAAACAGCCGCCCCACCACGTCGGCCATGAACAGCAGCGGGATCAGCACCGCGATCAGCGACAGGGTCAGCGACACCAAGGTGAAACCGATCTGCTTGGCCCCCTTGAGCGCGGCCTGCATCGGGCTTTCGCCCTCCTCGATGTAGCGCGAGATGTTCTCCAGCATGACGATGGCGTCGTCCACCACAAACCCGGTGGCGATGGTCAGGGCCATCAGCGTCAGGTTGTTGATGGAGAACCCGGCCAGGTACATCACGCCGAAGGTGCCGATCAGCGACAACGGCACGGCGATCGAAGGAATCAGGGTGGCGCTGGCGCGGCGCAGGAACAGGAACGTGACCATCACCACCAGGGCAATGGCGATCAGCAATTCATGCTGCACATCGGTGACCGAGGCGCGGATGGTCTGGGTGCGGTCGGTGAGCACTGCCACCTCGAGGCCGGCGGGCAGGTTGTCGGTGATGCCCGGCAGCATGGCCTTGATCCGGTCCACCACCTCGATCACGTTGGCCCCGGGTTGGCGCTGGATATTGAGCAACACCGCTTGGTTCTGGTTGGCCCAGGCCGCCAGGCGTTCGTTCTCGGCGCCATCGACGATCTCGGCAACATCCTTCAAGCGCAGGGGCGCGCCGTCCTTGTAGGCGAGGATCAGTTCGGCGTAGTCCTTGGGCGAGGTCAACTGGTCGTTGGCATCGAGCATCGACACCCGGGTCGGGCCGTCGAAGTTGCCCTTGGGCTGGTTGACGTTGGAGGCGCCGATGAGGCTGCGCACATCCGCCAGGTTCAGGCCATTGGCGGCCAGGGCCTGGGGGTTGACCTTGATCCGCACAGCCTGGCGCTGGCCACCGGCGATGCTGACCATGCCCACGCCGCTGATCTGCGCAATGCGCTGGGCCATGCGGGTGTCGACCAGGTCATTGAGCTTGGGCAGCGGCAGGGTCTTGGACGTGATGGCCAGGGTCAGCACCGGGGTGTCCGCCGGGTTGACCTTGTTGTACACCGGCGGCGCCGGCAGGTCATTGGGCAGCAGGTTGCTGGCGGCGTTGATCGCGGCCTGCACCTCTTGCTCGGCCACGTCCATATTGATGTCGAGGTTAAAGCGCAGGGTCAGCACCGAAGCGCCGCCGCTGCTGGTGGAGGCCATCTGGGTCAGGCCCGGCATCTGCCCGAACTGGCGTTCCAGCGGCGCGGTGACCGCGCTGGTCATCACGTCCGGGCTGGCGCCGGGGTACAGGGTCATGACGCGGATGGTCGGGTAATCCACCTGGGGCAAGGCCGAAACCGGCAGCATGCGGTAGGCGATCAAGCCGGCCAGGACAATGG
The DNA here is from genome assembly GCF_059862705.1 of Pseudomonas sp. MF08817. Lineage (NCBI taxonomy): Bacteria > Pseudomonadati > Pseudomonadota > Gammaproteobacteria > Pseudomonadales > Pseudomonadaceae > Pseudomonas > Pseudomonas sp. MF08817. The sequence goes on along the minus strand of NZ_JCBCUY010000019.1, from coordinate 97,104 downwards.
CCAGCATGCTCAGCGTGGTGGCGACCGGGCGAAGGATAAACAGCCGCGAGAGGTTCATGCGCCGCCCTTTTGCGCCTTGGCCGGATCAACCACCGCACTGCCCGGCGCGCCCTTGAGCTGCTCGCTGGGGCCGGCCGGCACCTGCTGTGGGTCGTTGACCACTTCCACCAGGGTGTCGGCCTTGAGGCGGTCGGTGCCTTCGAGCACCACCCGCTCGCCCGGCGCCAGGCCTTCGCTGACCACGGTGTGCTCGCCGTCGCTGATACCGACCTTGAGCACCCGTACCTGAACCTTGTTCTCGGCACCGACCACATAGACAAAAGTGCCGTCGTTGCCGAATTGAATCGCCGCCGCCGGGGCCAGCACCACCTCTTTAAGGGTGTCGGCCAGCAGGCGCACATTGACGAACTGGTTGGGGAACAGCGCGCTGTCGCGGTTCTCGTAGCGGGCCTTGAATTTCAGGGTGCCGGTGGCGACGTCGATCTGGTTGTCCAGGCTTTGCAGCACGCCGCTGGCCTGCAACTTGAGGTCGCCGCGGTCCCACGCCTCCACTGGCAACTTGGCGCCGGCGCGATAACGCTCCAGCACGGTGCTCAAGCTGTTTTCCGGCAGGGTGAAGGCGACATTGATCGGCTGGGTCTGGGTGATGACCACCAGCGCCGTGGTGTCGTTGGCCGCCACCAGGTTACCCACGTCCAGTTGGCGCAGGCCCAGGCGCCCGGCGATCGGGGCGCGGATGCGGGTGAAGTCCAGGTTCAACTGGGCGTCATTGACCGCTGCCTGGTTGGTTTTGACCGTGCCCTGGTACTGGCCCACCAGCGCGGCGGCGGTGTCCAGGGTCTGCTTGGCGATGCTGTCTTCGGCATACAGGCCGCGATAGCGCTCCAGGTCCACTTGGGCGTTCTTCAATTGCGCCTGGTTTTGCAGCAACGTGCCCTGGGCCTGGAGCAAGGCGTTCTGGTACGGGCGTGGGTCGATCTCGGCCAACAGGTCACCGGCCTTGACCATCTGCCCCTCCTGGAAGTGGATCTTCACCAGCTCCCCCGCCACGCGGCTGCGCACATTAATCGTGTTCAACGCCGTGACCGTGCCCAAGGCCTTGTAGTACAGCGGGAAATCCCCACGGGTGGCGGGCGCCACGCGCACCGGCACCGCCGCCGTGGAACCACCGAAACCGGGGCGCATCATGCCGGACTTGCCCATTTTCCCGGCCGGTTTCTGCCCGGCGCTGTCGCCCTGCTCGGCACCGGCCGGCCAGAACTTCCAGCACAACAGCGCGACAACCAACATGATGAGCAGGCCAAACAGCCAGCGGCGGGAATTACGGGAAGCAAAGGATTGCATGGAGAGATCAACCATTGGGCGCGTAGGCATCTTTACGGGAGGCTGAAAGATAAGCACTGGCGGGGAATTAGCAAAGCGCCTTTACCGGCAATTTACCTTGGGCGCTCGTTTACGGTGTTTGCTAAACCATTGAGCACAAATGAAAACGGCCTGGACAGAGCCAGGCCGCGCAAAAGTTTAATGCCTGTTACTTCAATACGGCCAGGGCCGCGTCGTAATTAGGCTCCTCGGCGATTTCACCCACCAGTTCGCTGTGCAGCACACGGTCGTTTTCATCCAGCACCACCACCGCACGGGCAGTCAGGCCGGCCAACGGGCCGTCGGCGATGGCTACGCCGTAGTTTTCGATGAACTCGCGGCCGCGCAGGGTCGACAGGTTCTGCACGTTTTCCAGGCCTTCGGCGCCGCAGAAACGGGCTTGGGCGAACGGCAGGTCAGCCGAGATGCACAGCACCACGGTGTTTTCCAGTTGGCTTGCCTGTTCGTTGAACTTACGCACAGAGGTGGCGCAGGTTGGCGTATCGACGCTTGGGAAAATGTTCAGCACTTTGCGCTTGCCGGCGAAGCTGGCCAGGGGGGTGTCGGCCAGGTTGCCCGCCACCAGGGAAAACGCAGGTGCCTGGGTGCCGACTTGTGGCAACTGGCCGTTGACCTGGACAGGGTTGCCTTTGAGGGTGACTTGAGCCATGCACGCATTCCTTATATGGATGATTTTGGGTGTGTCAGGGAGGCCGAAGTTAACCACGAAACCCTCTGCTCGGCCTATCCCAACCTGTCGACAGACATTTCTTCAATTGCCTGAGGCAAGTGCCTTAAGCCATGGAGGAGCTTTGCCCTGATGCCGCGATGGAAAACTCGTGGCGATCCCTCAGCATCACGTACAACGTCGCCACACCTGAATCGGCAGGAAAAACCACCACGTAATCATCAAACGCCACCTGCGCCTCACCGCCCAGGGCTTCCAATAACGGTACCGAGGGCGTTTCGACGAAGCCCAACCTACGCTCGGTGCGCGGCGCCTGCCCGGTGGCGTCCCCCTGTGTTGTCGCCTCTGCCCAACTGAGGGTGTCGCCGCCTACACCATCGGCGGTGAAACGCAATGGGTTGCGCGGCGCGTCCCAATGGGCCGCCCGCACCCCGACCCTGCCGGGGGTTGCAGCAATGGCCACCTGCAACAACTCCAGCACCGGGCTCAAACCCCGCGACGGCGTGCCGTGGGCCACCGCGTAGCGGCCACTGAACAGCCTCAGGGGCAGTTCAACCTCACCCTGAGCCGTGGCCAACGCGTGCCAGTCGGCTCCCTCGACGGGCATCAGTTCAGCCAGCGGTAGGCTGACGCCATACATCTGGGTTTCAGCACGGCTGCGATAGCCAAAACGCAACACCACGGCCCACTGCCCGCCTCCTCGCTGGAGGCGACCTGCCAGGTGAGTTCCGCTACCGCCGAACGCAGGGGCGCGCCGGGACATCCCTCACAGCCGTCGACAGTTGGCAAGGCGCCTGGCCCGGCCAGCTGCCCTGCTGTATGCGTTGCGCCACCAGTTGCCGTTGCGCGCGCTCAAGCACTTGCGATAGCTGAGCCCCCCACTGCTGACGCTGGAGGTTGATCGCCGCCAACTGCGCCCGGTAGCGCTCCTCGGTGCTGCTGGCCTGCTGCACGATGCTCTGCCATTGAGCCTGGTCGGCACGGGCGTAGTGCCCTGCAAGAGGTGGGCGTGGGCTCCACTGCGGCGCTGCTGGCCACGTGGGTCACCGACCGTGCCGGCCTGGAGCGCTTCACCGCCGGGGCCCTGGCGGTGACCGATGACCAGCCGCGCATCGAGTACGCGCCCTGGGTGCGCAGCCAGGAGATCACCCGGGTGCTGCCGGCGCTGCTCGACCTGCGTCAGGCGCCGGTATTGCACAATGCCGACGCCGCGTTCGGCGCGCGCATGGACCGCCACCAGCGGCGCCTGATGCAGTTCTACCGCGCCAGCCTGCACGCCTACGCCGGTGATCGCGCAGCCTGGGCGCGGGACATCCGCGAAGTGATGGCCGGCGACAGCGCCAACCCCTATTACCGTTGGTTTATCGGGCAATGAAACGGCCGTTCAAAGAATGTGCGCCACCAGGCCGACCGGGCCGTTGACCACGTTAAAGCGCACCCAGTCGCCCTCCTTCACCTTCCTGGCGGGGCTGTATAACGGCAGCAAGGTGCCGTCGGGCTGACGCACCACCAAAAAACCCCTGACCTTGCACACCTCGCCTTCGAACACGGTTTTGCTCCTGACACTCGGGTGCGGCATCAGACACCATCGCCAGTCGATTGGCTACAACGCACCGACAGCAGCCCCAACACGGCATTGCGCCGGGCACCGTTTACGGCCGCTGCGCAGCCGAGCGCGGGTAAACCCGCTTGCTACAAAAAAGGTGGCGCGCGCCACTGGGCGCTCACCCCGCCCCCGCAGGCGCCTGGCTTGCCAGCGCCCACAGGGATGGGCGTAGCAAGGGTGGGGGGGGAAGTTACTGGGCCTTGAGCTTGAGGTAGGACTGGTGCAGATCCGCCGCCCAGCCGTCGATGACGTTTTTCACGTCAGTGGCTTTCATCACTTGGGAATCGTTTTCCAGCGGCTTGCCGGTGCCTTTGCGCACCACTTGGGCCAGTACTTTGTGGGTGCCGCCGTCGAGGAACACCGCTTCGGTGGCCAGGTCGGTTTCCTGGTCGCGGATGCCACTGGCGGTGCTTACGGCTGCGGCCACCAGGGCAATCGGGATCACTTCATAGGCCTTGAGGCCTTCGGTCTTGCTGCTGACGGCGGTGATGGCCGCGCGCACCACGATCACACCCGGGCCTGGGGCATTGGCCAGGGGCAGGGATTTACTGATTTCCCGCTTGAGGGCCTGGTCGTAGTAGCTGGTGATGCCTGACAGGGTGCTTTGAGGGATTTTCACCGTGGGCTGGGGTTGCGGGTAGAGCTGGGTCGGTTCGACGTAGACACTGGTGTACTGGCCCACCTTCAGGCTGGGGTCGACCCAGCGCATCACGTCCACGCCCGAGGGCGACTTGGCTTCCTTGAGGCGGCTGTAGTCCTTGAGGAACCCGGAGTAGTCCTCAGGCTGGGTCACCTTGCTGGAACAGCCCACCACTGCGACGCAAGCGACGCATAGCGCGCTAACCATTAGTCCAAGCTTCATGCTGTAGCTCCTGTCAGATGACCGGCAACGGTACGGGAATAAAGGAACCTTAGGTATAGCCAAGCTTCAGACTTTTAGTGAGGCGCACAGCGAATATTCATTTAGCGCTGTGGGGTATTTCACACCCCTCATTTGACAGACCGCCGCTGGGCGTCAAAGCTGCACCCAGCCTCGCCCGCCCCGACAGGTCGAAGCCTCTGGACTACGGAAGTCGCAATGCCCAAACCTAAAAATAATGCTGCTGCGCCACGTCCTGATTCGCCCGCCCCCGCCACTAACCGCTACCTGTTCCCCGTCACTGCCCCGTGCGGGTGCTGCTGATCGCGGCCATGGGCGGGTTTCTGCTCGCCAGCCAACCCGCGCCGGCAAAGCATGTCGATGAAACCCAATGCCAAACCTGCCACAGCACGCAGGCACAGGCCTGGCAAGGCTCCCACCATCGATGGCGATGCAGGTGGCCGACGCGCAAACGGTGCTGGGCAAGGTGGCTAGCGTGACGTTCAAGGGCGAAAACGAAACCACCCGGTTCTTTCGCCAGGGCCAAGCGTTGTGGGTCATGGCTATCGCGGGCGGGCCCGCTCCCACAGAGAAGGCCAGGAACGGCCCATCCATCATGGGTGACCCGCCACACAGTTGAACTGCGGTGTGGGTGGGATTTTCATTTTCCTCTGTGGGAGCGAGCCTGCTCGCGATGGCAGCACTGTGTAGCGGTGACGAAGGCTAGGGGTAAGACAGTTGCTCCCCACAATGGCCGGCCTCCCACCCCATACAGGCCATGCACGGTGCTCTTGGAGGTCAGCGCCGGCGAAACAGCGGGCGCGGTTCGATGGCGCTGCGGCCGTAGTGCACGCTCATGCCGGCCAGGCCTTTGAGGGCGTCTTCGGCGCATTTGTCTTCACGCACGGCGAAGGCGTCGAAACCGCATTGGCGCATGTGGCTGAGCTGGTCGCGCAGCACATCGCCAATGGCGCGCAGTTGCCCTTGCCAGCCCAGGCGCGTGCGCAGCAGGTAGGCCTGGCTGTAGGCGCGGCCGTCGCGAAAACTGGGGAAGTCCAGGGCAATCAGCGGCAGTTGCGCCAGCCACGGCGCCAGGCTTTGTACCTCATCGTCCGGCCCCAGCCACACGCCGTCTTCGCCGCGGTGATAGAGCAGCCACAGCGCCAGCGGCAGGATCGCCAGCCCGGCGGGCAGTGGCGCTTGGGGGTCGCGCAGCAAGGTCCAGGGGTCGTCGCCGACGATCCGCGCCTCGGCGCCATACAGGCGCAGCAGGTTGTTCATGCCGACACCTCCAGGGCCGCGCCGTACACCCGCTCCTTGAACGGCTCCAGGCCAATGCGTTGCACGGTGTCGATGAACAGTTCCTCGCTTTCGCGGTAGCGCACGAAGGTGGCGATGATGTGTTCGATCACGCTTGGCACTTCCTCGGCACTGAAGGACGGGCCGATGACTTTGCCCAGCGCACTGTTGTTGCCCTGGGCGCCGCCGAGGGTGATCTGGAACCACTCGCTGCCGTTTTTATCCACCCCCAGGATGCCGATGTTGCCGATGTGGTGGTGGCCGCAGGCGTTTATGCAGCCAGAGATGTTCAGGCTGATGTCCCCCAGGTCGTGGAGAAAATCCAACTGCTGGAAACGGCCCTGGATCGACTGGGCAATGGGGATCGAGCGGGCATTGGCCAGGGCGCAGAAATCGCCGCCCGGGCAGGCGATGATGTCGGTCAGCAGGCCGACGTTGGCGCTGCCCAAACCGTGCGCACATGCCTGCTGCCACAGGGCATGTAGGGCCGCCTTAGGCACGTCCGGGAGGATGATGTTCTGTTCGTGGGCGATGCGGATTTCGCCAAAACCAAACTGCTCGGACCAATCGGCGACGGCGTCCATCTGCGCGGCGGTGACGTCGCCCGGTGGCGCGCCCGGGCCCGGCTTGGTCGATAGCACCACGCTGGTGTAGCCCGCCACTTTGTGCGGCTGCACGTTGCGCGCCACCCAGCGGGCGAAGGCCGGGCTGTCGCTCAGGTGCGTGCCAAAGTTCAGGTCGGTGTCGGCCAGGCTCTGATAGCACGGCCTGACGAAGGCGTCGGCCACCCGCTGGTATTCGGCCTCGGTGAGTTGCGCCGGGCCGTCCTTGAGGTGCTGCCATTCCTCTTCGACTTCCCGGGCGAAGGCCTCGATGCCCAGGGCCTTGACCAGGATCTTGATGCGCGCCTTGTACTTGTTGTCGCGCCGCCCGTGGCGGTTGTACACCCGCAGCACCGCCTCGACGTACGACAGCAGGTGCTGCCACTCCAGGCCTTCGCGGATCGGCTGGCTGAGGATCGGCGTGCGCCCCAGCCCCCCGCCGACCATCACCCGCAGGCGCATTTGCGCGGCGCCGTCGCGGTAAAGGTAGAGGCCGATGTCGTGCATCATGATCGCCGCGCGGTCCTGTTCGGCCGAGCAGATGGCGATCTTGAATTTGCGCGGCAGGAACAGGAATTCCGGGTTGATGGTGGACCATTGGCGCAGGATCTCGGCCAGCGGCCGCGGGTCGATCAACTCGTCGGCGGCCACCCCGGCGAAAGCCTCGGTGGTGATGTTGCGCACGCAGTTGCCGGAGGTCTGGATGGCGTGCATGTCGACGGCGGCCAAGCGTTCGAGGATGTCCGGCACCTGGGCCAGTTCGATCCAGTTGAACTGCATGTTCTGGCGCGTGGTGAAGTGGCCGTAGCCACGGTCGAAATCCCGGGCGATGCCGGCCAGGGTACGCAACTGCGCCGCGCCCAGGGTGCCGTAGGGGATCGCCACGCGCAGCATGTAGGCGTGCTTTTGCAGGTACAGGCCGTTTTGCAGGCGCAGGGGCAGAAACTCTTCTTCGCTCAACTCGCCGGCCGCAAAACGCCGGACCTGGTCGCGAAACTGCGCCACCCGCTCCAGCACCAGGGCCCGGTCGTAATCGTCGTACTGGTACATGTGGCCACCTCATCAATCAGCACTGGCCGCGCTCTGTCGGCGGGCTTCACGGGGTTGCCACTATGGCCCAGCAGCTCAGTCGCTTAAAGATTCAGGTACAGCCATAAAAACCATATCAGCGATGCAAAACCCTTAACCAGCTTGCTCTAAATCTGATCCGTATTAATGCAGTTTTTCTGAGTCTGTTTTGTTTCGCCCACGGTTTCTACAGTAAGTCCCCCTGCCAGACCGGGTGGCCTGGCAAGACTTTGTTTGCAACCGTGGAAGAATTGACCATGAGCACAGCAGCAATCGGGCAAGCCTATAACTACAAGGTTGTCCGCCAATTTGTCGTGGCGACCGTGGTATGGGGCGTCATCGGAATGGCCATGGGCGTGTGGATCGCCTCGCAACTGGTGTGGCCGGACATGAACCTGGACCTGCCCTGGACCACGTTCGGGCGCCTGCGCCCTTTGCACACCAGCCTGGTGATTTTCGGCTTCGCTGGCAGCGCCCAGTTCGCCGCCAGTTACTACGCGGTGCAGCGCACCTGCCAGGTGCGGCTGTACTCCGACACCCTGGCGGCGTTCACCTTCTGGGGCTGGCAAGCGGTGATCGTCATCATGTTGGTGAGCCTGCCGCTGGGCTACACCACCACCAAGGAATACGCCGAGATCGAGTTCACCGGCGCGGTGTGGATGGCGGTGGTGTGGGTGGCCTATGCCGTGGTGTTCTTCACCACCGTGGTACGTCGCCAGACCAAGCACATCTACGTGGGCAACTGGTTTTTCGGCGCGTTCATCCTGGTGATCGCCATGTTGCACGTGGTCAACCACTTGGCGATCCCGGTGGACTGGTTCAAGTCCTACCCGGTGTATTCCGGCGCCACCGACGCCATGGTGCAGTGGTGGTACGGGCATAACGCGGTGGGCTTTTTCCTCACCACGGGGTTCCTGGGGATGATGTATTACTTCGTGCCCAAGCAGGTCGGGCGGCCGGTGTATTCCTATCGCCTGTCCATCGTGCACTTCTGGGCGCTGATTACCCTGTACATCTGGGCCGGCCCCCACCATTTGCACTACACCGCACTGCCGGACTGGGCGCAGTCGCTGGGCATGGCGATGTCGCTGATCCTCCTGGCGCCGAGCTGGGGCGGGATGATTAACGGCATGATGACCCTCTCCGGCGCCTGGCATAAGTTACGCACCGACCCGATCCTGCGCTTTCTGGTGCTGTCGCTGGCGTTCTACGGGATGTCGACGTTCGAGGGGCCGATGATGGCGATCAAGACGGTCAACGCCCTGTCCCACTACACCGACTGGACCATCGGCCACGTCCATGCCGGCGCGTTGGGTTGGGTGGCGATGATTACCTTCGGCTCGCTGTACCACATGATTCCCAAGGTGTTCGGCCGCGAGCAGATGTACAGCACGCCGCTTATCAACCTGCACTTCTGGCTGGCGACCATCGGCACCGTGCTGTACATCGCCTCGATGTGGGTCAACGGCATCACCCAGGGCCTGATGTGGCGCGCGATCAACGACGACGGCACCCTCACCTACTCGTTCGTCGAGGCCTTGCAGGCCAGCCACCCGGGGTTTGTGGTGCGCTTCGTCGGTGGCGCGTTCTTCCTCGCCGGCATGCTGCTGATGGCCTACAACACCTGGCGCACAGTGCGTGTGGCGGACCTCAAGGTCGCCGAAGCCGACGCCCGGATCGCCTGACCTGCGGCGCACGCCTTCGCGGCGTGCGCCTCATTTTTTTTCCAAGGAGCTGCGTGATGATCGAGCTAGCACTGAACGTGGGCGCGGTGGCGTGCCTGTACCTGGCGGTCGAGTATTGCTTGCGCAACCAGTCGGCCAAAAGCCTGGACGACGCCAGCCTGATCCCCTTCGCCGACGACCCCGAAGTCGCCCGGCGCGTGGAACTGGCCACCGGCAAGCGCATCGATGCCGTGGCGCCACCGGAAGCGAAAAAGGGTTGGGGCAACATCGAGATCTGACTTGAGAGAGCGGGTTCGCCCGCTCCCACAGGTTTTACCGGGTGGGCTACCCCCGCTCGCGCGGGATCAGCCCCTGTAATTGTTGGGCCAGGAAATTGGCATCGAAGGCGAAGGTGTCGGGGTCTTTGAGGCCGTTGGTCTTGCACCATTGCCACTCGCCGGCCGGTGGCTGGCAGACCAGGGAAATGCTGCCGTAGCGCGCGGCGGTCAGGCCCGCCACCGCCAGGGCAATGGCCCCACCGGCGCCCATCACCTGGGGCACGAACTCCACCGGTTTGCCGGCGATCAGGATGGTCAGTTTCTCGGTCTTGAACGGCGAACTTTCTACCGGCACCGCAGGCCCCGAGGCCACATAGGCTTCGCGGCTGACGCGCAGCAACTCCGGCACCTGTACCGGTGCCAGCCATTGCTCGATCTGGTCGAACAACTGGCCGATCCGCACCGCCCACTGCGCCGACTGGGTTTCAAACACCTGCTTTTTGTGCGCTTCGCTCTGTGCGTAGTGGCGCAGCATCTCGCCCAATTGCTGTACGTCATTCATCGCGGTGTTCCCTGGGTCAGCCGTGGCTGCAAAGCCTGGATCATGGCAGATGCGCGACGCCGGCGTATGACTAATACCGCCGGCGCCACCGGGCTCAGCGCGTGCGCCGCAAGCGCGCCATGCTCAGCACATCCACCAGGGCGCCATCACGCACCGCGTAATCGCACAACCGGCCTTCCTCGACAAAACCGAACTTGCGGTACAGGCCGATGGCCGCCTCGTTGTCGGCGAACACCGTGAGTTCCACTCGTTGCAGGTTCATCCAGTTGTCTGCCACCTCCAACGCCGTGGCCAGCAACAGCGAACCGATGCCCTTGCCCTGCCACGCCACCGAGACACCCATGCCAATGGCGCCGCAATGGCTGCGCCGCACCCGAGAGAACTGCTCCAGGCCACAATTGCCCACCACCGCGCCCTGATACAGCGCCACCAGGCGCAGGTGCCGCTCATCCGCCGTGGCCAGGCGCGTGCGCCACAGTTCGGGGGATTGAAACGGCATTTGCAGCACTTGGCGGGTCACCGCCGGCTCGTTGTAAAGCGCAGTGATGCCGTCGATGTGGGCGGTGGTCAGGCGTTCGATGACAACGGGGGTATCGGGCATTGCATTCTTCCTTGGCAATAGAGGGGATCGGTGGTCAAACGCCCTGAGTGTGCCACGCGATAGCCAAGGGTGAGCACACTGATAGCAATTTCCCATTGAACCCCGGGGCCGGCCTCTAGTAAGCTCGGCCCACTTCATCGGAGAAACACCATGCAACACACCCTCCCACAGCCTCGTCACACCGCCAGCGCCTCGCGCCCGGTTGCCGCTGCCTGGGTGAATACTCCGGTCAACTTTTATTTTGGGTATTGGTTTAGCCACTGGCGCGCCTGATACCCACTTCCGGCGCCCACTTTCACGGGTCGCCCACTTGAGTTTTCTCAACCCCCGGTCGGCTTCCCGACCGGGGGTTTTGTTTTTTCAAGCTGTCCATTTTTGCCTCACGCCCCATTCAATTTAAGGAAATACACATGAACCGCACCGCTTATTACCGTCACGACAATGCTTGCGCCTGGCGATTTACCAACCTCCGTTCGGGCCAGCCTGCCGCCTCCGACCGGTCACCCACAGGTGGCATCGCCGAACCCACTGCCAACCCGGCCCATTGTCGAACACCCCACTAGGGCCGACGCGCGGGCACGAACCCGCCGCCAGCCCAGGAAGCCCGAATATGAACTCGTCCATTTGCGCTGTACCACTGTTGAATTGCGCCAACCAGGCCTTGACCCAACGCCTGCCCAGCGCGCTGCAACTCAAGCAGCAACTGCCTCTGGCCGCCGCCTTGAGCCGCCAGGTCGCCGACCACCGCCAAGCGGTGCGTGCCATCCTCAATGGCCAGGACTCGCGCCTGCTGGTCGTCGTGGGGCCCTGCTCGATCCACGACCCACAATCGGCCCTCGAATACGCCGACAAACTCGCCCACCTTGCCCATCAACTCAGCGACGACCTGCTGCTGGTGATGCGCGCCTACGTCGAAAAACCCCGCACCACCGTGGGCTGGAAAGGCCTGGCGTATGACCCGCACCTCGATGGCAGCGACGACATGGCCGCCGGCCTGGAGCTGTCGCGCCACCTGATGCGCGAAATGCTCGGCATGGGCCTGCCAATCGCCACCGAGCTGCTGCAACCCATGGCCGCCGGTTACTTCGATGACCTGCTCAGCTGGGTTGCCATCGGCGCGCGCACCACTGAATCGCAGATCCACCGGGAAATGGCCAGCGGCCTGGGCCTGCCCGTGGGCTTCAAGAACGGCACTGATGGCGGCGTGGCCATTGCCTGCGACGCGATGCGCTCGGCCAGCCACCCGCACCGCCATTTCGGCGTCGACAGCCAGGGCCACCCGGCCATCATCCAGACCCCGGGCAACCCCGACACCCACCTGGTGTTGCGCGGCGGCCATCAAGGCCCCAACTACAGCCGCGAACACGTCGCCCAGGTGCAGCGCAACCTGGAACAACTGGCCATCACCCCAAGGCTGATGGTCGATTGCAGCCATGCCAACAGCGGCAAAGACCCGTTGCGCCAACCCCAGGTGTTCGCCCAAGTGCTAGAGCAACGCCTGCACGGCAACCATCAGTTGATGGGAGTGATGCTCGAAAGCCATCTGTTCGAGGGTTGCCAGCCCCTGACCGGGAACCTGCGCTACGGTGTTTCGATCACCGATGGTTGCCTCGGCTGGGCCGCCACCGAAGCGTTGCTGAGCGACGCCGCCCGCCAGTTGCGCGATGCCCGCCGCCCGCACCCGGCGATCGTGTAAAACCACTCAGGAGCCTGCACCCGCCAGGCTCCGGGTTACCTATCAGATATTTACCTTCTTCCACGAAGGTAAAACCACGAGCCCTATGAGAGCCCAAGCAGGCCATGGCCTGTAGGGCGATGCGCCATGACAGTGCATCCCAATAGGTTTAAAAAAACCACAGTTTTTTGTCCAACTTCGACGCCATACAGAGGCTCTTTCCTACACATTCCCACCCGGCGCCTGCACTAGAGTGGGGAAAACCTCGACTGCTTCCCTCACCGCAAAAAGGAAAGACCATGCAACGGAATGCAACCACCCAGCACCCCATCCTCTTGGTTCATGGGCTGTTCGGTTTCGAGAGTATCGACAACGTTCCCCTCTTCCAGGCCGTCAAACACGCCTTGCGCCAGGCCGGTGCACGGGTGTTCATCCCTTACCTGTCCGCCACCCATTGCAACGAAGCCCGTGGCGAACAATTGCTGCTGCAAATCCAACGGGTGCTGGCCGGCACCCAGGCCAGCAAAGTCAACCTCATTGGCCACAGCCAAGGGGCTCTGGCGGCGCGCTATGTGGCTGCCACCCACCCGGCGCTGGTGGCCTCGATCACCTCGGTCAGCGGCCCCAACCATGGCTCCGAACTGGCCGACTACCTACACAAGGCCCTGATTCCCGGGCGCCTACCCGAACCAGTGGCGGCAGCCGTTACCCACCTGTTCGCCGACTTCATCACCCTGCTCAGCGGCCACTCCCAACTGCCCACCGCCACCATCGCGGCACTCAATGCGCTGTCCACCGAAGGCGTCGGCGCGTTCAACGACAAATACCCCCAGGGCCTGCCCGCCACCTGGGGCGGCGCGGGCCAGGAACTAATCAACGGTGTGCGCTACTTTTCCTGGAGCGGCACCCTGCGCCCCGGTGTGCGTGGCAACGAGCCTCTGCGCCAAGTGTGCCAGGCGTTTTGCGACTACTTCACCACCGAAGCCGACCAGAACGACGGCGTGGTCGGGCGCTACAGCTCCCACCTGGGCACGGTGATCCGTTCCGACTACGCCCTGGACCACCTGCAAAGCCTCGCCCCGACGGCGAGCGGCGAACAGGACGCTATTGAGCTGTATGTCGAGCATGCGCAGCGATTGCAGGCCCTGGGCCTGTAAGCCCAACGCTCCACCCGGCACTTTGACGAGAAATCCGTCGCGCAATCCGGTAGGCTCGGCGTTTTATTGACAGTTGAACGGAGTACCTCCCCATGGCCAAAGCCACTGCCCGCCACATCCTCGTTGCCACCGAAGACAAGTGCAACGAACTCAAGACACAAATCGAAGGCGGCGCCGATTTCGCTGAAATCGCCAAAGCTAACTCCTCCTGCCCATCGAGCCGCGACGGCGGCAACCTCGGTTCCTTCGGCCCAGGCCAGATGGTCAAGGAATTCGACACCGTGGTCTTCAGCGCCCCGGTCAACGTGGTCCAGGGCCCGGTGAAAACCCAGTTCGGCTACCACCTGCTGGAAGTGACCAGCCGCCAGGACTGATCCGGCACATACGCTCCCCACAACGGCCCGCCTTTCGCGGGCCGTTGTGTTTGGGCGCGGCACCGGGGCTGGCGAGCCATGGGCCGCTCGCGTAAAAAGGCTGTTTCGACCCCAAGGCTGTAAGGCTGACCATGCGACTGGCTCTTCCCTCATTGTTGTTCGCCGCCCTGGCGATAGTGCTCGGTGCCACTGCCGCCCAGGCCACCCCCAGCCACGCCATGACGGTTTACGGTGAACCGGCCAAGTACCGCGCCGGCTTCAGCCACTTCGCCTACGCCAACCCCCAGGCCCCCAAGGGCGGCAGCATGCGCCGCTCGGCCCTGGAAATCGGCCGCTTCGACCATGTGCTGCCCTATGGCGACAAAGGCATCGGCGTGTCGCAGATCGACGGCCTGATCTACTCGCCCCTGGCCCAGCGCTCCCTCGACGAGCCCTACACCGTGTACGGCCTGGTGGCCCAGCAAATGGAGCGCGCCGACGATGGCCTGTGGCTGCGCTTCTACCTCAACCCCAAGGCCCGCTTTGCCGATGGCACGCCGATCACCGCCGAGGACGTGCGCTACAGCTACGACCTGCTGATGACCCAGGGCAGCCTGCGTTTTCGCACCCAGTTCGCCGACGTTCAAGGCGTGGCGGTGGAATCGGCGCGGGTGATCCGCTTCGACTTCAAGAGCAACGAAAACCGCACCCTGCCCCTGGACCTGGCGACCCTGCCGGTGTTTCCCCAGCACTGGTGGAAAACCCGCGACTTCGCCAACGGCGGCGGCTACGAGGCGCCGCTGGGCAGCGGCCCATACCGGGTGAGCAGCATCGATTCGGGGCGCAGCATCACCTTCGCCCGCAACCCCGACTGGTGGGGCAAGGACCTGCCCGTGAGCCGTGGCTTGTACAACTTCGACCGGTTCAGCATCGAATACTTCGGCGACACCGACGTCGCCCGCCAGGTGCTGCGCGGCGGCGCCTACGACTACAACCGCGAATTCCTCGCCTCCGCCTTCGCCGTGGGCTACAACGGCCCGGCCCTGGACGATGGGCGCCTGCAAAAGGCCCACCTGGCCAAGGACATGCCGCAACCGGCCCAGGGCTACGTGTTCAACCTGCAAAAACCGCTGTTCAAGGACCGCCGCGTGCGCCAGGCCCTGGCGCTGCTGTGGGATTTCGAGTGGAGCAACCGGCAGATGATGCGCAACCAGTACATCCGCCAGCAAAGCGTGTTTTCCAACACCGCCCTGGCGGCCCGGGCCCTGCCCGATGCCGAAGAACTGGCGATCCTCGAACCCTTGCGCGGGCAGATCCCCGACGAGGTGTTCACCCAGGTCTTCGAGGCGCCGAAAACCGATGGCAGCGGGGTGATCCGCGACAAGCAACTGCAAGCCCTGGCCCTGCTCGAAGCGGCAGGCTGGAAACCCGACGGCGATCGCCTGGTCAATGCCGCCGGCGAGCCGTTGAGCTTCACCTTCCTCAACACCCAGGGCGGCATCGAACGCCTGCTGCTGCCCTACAAGCGCACCCTGGCGCAGATCGGCATCACCCTGAACATACGGCGCATCGACGCTTCCCAGTACCTGAACCGGATCATGGCCCGGGACTACGACATGATCGTCACCGGCTACCCCGCCAGCCCTTCGCCGGGGCTGGAGCTGTACAACTACTTCGGTTCGGCGGCCGCCCTGGACCCCGGTTCCAGCAACACCATGGCCCTGCAAGACCCCGCCGTCGACAGCCTGATAACCGGCCTGGTCAAGGCCACCAGCCAAGCGCAGATGTTGCGTTACGCCCATGCCCTGGACCGGGTGCTGCAATGGAACTACTACTGGATTCCCAACTATTACCCGCCCGGCACTTCCACCGTGTGGTGGAACCGCTTCGGCATGCCCGCCACCCCCGCCAGCAATGAAGAAGCCATCGAAACCTGGTGGGAGGTGAGCCGCGTGCCCCTGACCAACCAACAGATGGCCGCCGAGCGCATCCGCCGTGGCCAGCCCGGGGGGCCACGCTGATGCTCGCCTACGTCGTGCGGCGCCTGCTGCTGATAATCCCCACGCTGCTGCTGATCCTGTTGGTCAATTTCGTCATCGTCCAAGCCGCCCCCGGCGGGCCGGTGGAACAGGCCATCGCCCACCTGCAAGGCATCGGCGGCGGCGCGGGGGCCTCCGGCGATGGCGTCAGCAGCAGTTCGCGGGCCAGCCGTGGCCTGGACCCCAAGCTGATCCAGGACATCGAAAAGCAATACGGCTTCGATAAACCGGCCCACGAACGCCTGTGGCTGATGCTCAGCCACTACGCCCGCTTCGACCTGGGCAACAGCTTCTTTCGCGGCGCCAGCGTCACCGACCTGATCCTGGAAAAAATGCCCGTGACCCTTTCCCTGGGCCTGTGGGCCACCCTCATCACCTACCTGGTGTCGATCCCCCTGGGCATCCGCAAAGCCGTGCGCCATGGCAGCGCGTTCGATATCTGGAGCAGCACCGCGATCATCCTCGGCTACGCCATGCCCGCGTTCCTCTTCGCCATGCTGCTGATCGTGCTGTTTGCCGGCGGCACGTCGTGGAACTGGTTCCCGGTGCGCGGCCTGGTGTCGGAGAACTTCGAGCAACTGAGCACCTTGGGCAAAATCGCCGATTACTTCTGGCACCTGGTGCTGCCGGTCACGGCCCTGGTGATCGGCGGGTTCGCCAGCCTGACCATCCTCACCAAAAACGCCTTCCTCAACGAAATCACCCGCCAGTACGTGGTCACCGCCCGCGCCAAGGGCCTGAGCGAACGCCGCGTGCTCTACGGCCACGTGCTGCGCAACGCGATGCTGCTGGTGGTGGCGGGCATTCCCCAGGCGTTTATCAGCGTGTTTTTTGCCGGCTCCCTGTTGATCGAAGTGATTTTCTCCCTCGATGGCCTGGGGCGCATGAGCTATGAAGCGGCCGTGTCCCGGGACTACCCGGTGGTATTCGGCTCGTTGTTCATCTTCACCCTGTTCGGCCTGCTGATAAAACTCATCGGCGACCTGTGCTACACCCTGCTCGACCCACGCATCGACTTCGCCGGGAGGAACGCCTGATGTTCAGCCTCTCTCCCGTGGGCCGCCGACGCCTGGAGCGGTTCAAGCAAAACCGCCGCGGCTGGTGGTCACTATGGCTGTTTATCGGCCTGTTCGCCCTGACCCTGGGGGGCGAGTTGATCGCCAACGACAAACCCCTGGTGGTCAGCTACCAGGGTGCCTTGCACTTCCCCGTGTTCAAGCGCTACACCGAGCAGGATTTCGGCGGCCAACTGCCGTTCCAGGCCGATTACCGCAGCAGCTACGTGCAGCACCTGATCCGCGACGGCGGCGGCTGGCTGCTGTTCCCGCCCATCCCATTCAGCCACGACACGCCCAACTACGACCTCACCCAACCGGCGCCGAGCCCGCCCAGCGCGCAAAACTGGCTGGGCACCGACGACCAAGCCCGGGACGTGCTGGCGCGGGTGATTTTCGGCGCCCGGGTGTCGATCCTCTTCGCCTTGGCGCTGACCGCCCTGAGCGCCCTGATCGGCATCGCCGCCGGCGCCTTGCAAGGCTACTACGGCGGCTGGGTCGACCTGCTGGGCCAGCGTTTGCTGGAGGTCTGGTCCGGGCTGCCGGTGTTGTACCTGCTCATCATCCTGTCGGGGTTCGTGGAGCCCAATTTCTGGTGGCTGCTGGGCATCATGGCGCTGTTTTCCTGGCTGGCCCTGGTGGACGTGGTGCGCGCCGAGTTTTTGCGCGGGCGTAACCTGGAGTACGTCAAGGCCGCCCGTGCCCTGGGCCTGAGCGACCGCAAGGTGATCGTGCGGCACATCCTGCCCAACGCCATGAACGCCACCCTGAGCTACCTGCCGTTCATCCTCACCGGGGCGATTTCCACCCTCACCGCCCTGGATTTTCTCGGCTTCGGCATGCCCGCCGGCAGCGCCTCCCTGGGCGAGTTGATTGCCCAGGGCAAACAAAACCTGCAAGCGCCGTGGCTGGGGCTGACAGCGTTTTTCACCCTGGCGCTGATCCTTTCCCTATTGGTGTTCATTGGCGAGGCCTTGCGCGATGCCTTTGACCCGCGATCCTGAGCGCAACCCATGACTGACAACCTGATTGAAATCCGCGACCTGAGCGTCGCCTTCAGCGGCCAGTGCGTGGTGCGCCACCTGAGCCTGGACATCCGCCCCGGCGAGTGCCTGGCGCTGGTGGGCGAGTCCGGCTCGGGCAAGTCGGTGACCGCCCATTCGATCCTGCAACTGCTGCCCCAAGCCGGCACCCAGACCACGGGCAGCACCCGCTACCAGGGCCAGGAACTGCTGGGCGTCGGCGCCAGCGTGCTGCGCCAAGTGCGCGGCAACCGCATCGCGATGATCTTCCAGGAGCCCATGACGTCCCTGAACCCGCTGCACAGCGTGGAAAAGCAGATCGGCGAAACCCTGCTGCTGCACAAGGGCCTGGGCGGCAAGGCCGCGCAACGGCGCACCGTGGAACTGCTGGAGCTGGTGGGCATCCGCCACCCCGAGCAGCGCCTCAAGAGCTACCCGCACCAACTCTCCGGCGGCCAGCGGCAACGGGTGATGATCGCCATGGCCCTGGCCTGCGAGCCGCAATTGCTGATCGCCGACGAACCCACCACCGCCCTGGACGTGACCGTGCAGCGCAAGATCCTGGCCCTGCTCAAGTCCCTGCAACAGCGCTTGGGCATGGCCCTGCTGCTTATCAGCCATGACCTCAACCTGGTGCGCAGCATCGCCCAACGGGTGTGCGTGATGCGCGCCGGGGAGATCGTCGAACAGGCCGACTGCGAGCAACTGTTCAGCCAGCCGCGCCACCCCTACAGCCGCGAATTGCTCAACGCCGAACCCGACGGCCAGGCCCTGCCCCGGGACGAACGCGAGGCGGTGTTGCAGGTGGATGACTTGCGCGTGGTATTCAGCAGCGGCGGCGGCTTGCTGCGGCCCAAGCAGCACCTGCACGCCGTGGACGGCATCAGCCTGAGCGTGCAGCGGGGCAAGACCTTGGGCATCGTCGGCGAATCGGGCTCGGGCAAGTCCACCCTGGGCCAGGCGATTTTGCGCCTGATCGACTCCAGCGGCGCCATCCGCTTCCAGGGCCAGGCCCTGGACCGCCTCAACCACAAACAGATGCGACCCTGGCGCAAGCAGATGCAAGTGGTCTTCCAAGACCCCTTCGGCAGCCTCAGCCCACGCATGTCGGTGGCGCAGATCATCAGCGAAGGCCTGGAGGTACATAGCCCGTGCAGCGCGGGCGAATGCGAGCGGCAAGTGATCCGCGTGCTCGAAGAGGTCGGCCTGGACCCCGCCAGCCGCCACCGCTACCCCCACGAATTTTCCGGCGGCCAGCGCCAACGCATCGCCATCGCCCGCGCCCTGGTGCTCAAACCGGCGCTGATCCTGCTGGACGAACCCACCTCGGCCCTGGACCGCACCGTGCAAAAGCAAGTGGTGGCCCTGCTGCGCGACCTCCAGGAAAAACACGGCCTCACCTATTTGTTCATCAGCCACGACCTGGCGGTGATCCGCGCCCTGGCCCACGACATGCTGGTCATCAAGAACGGCAAAGTGGTGGAAAGCGGCCCCAGCGAAACCCTGTTCACCGCGCCCCAACACCCCTACACCCAGGAATTACTGGCCGCCAGCCTGCTGCCGCGACCGGAGCGGGGGTAAACGCTGTAACCTTGGCGCCTTGAGCTGGCTTGTGTGCAAGCACACCTCTGTGGGACCCGCTTCACAGACAGGCCAGCCCCCACTCAGCTAACCGACTTTTACCTGCGGAATCCCCATGACCCCCAACGCCGAACGCTACAACCCCTCCACCGACTACGCCGACAAGCTCATCAGCCGCATCGGCCAGACGCCCAGCTGGATCGCCAAGCGCATCGGCGTGACCGACAAGCGCATCCGCTACATCCTCGACGGCTCGCGCACGGTCAAGGGTGAAACCACCGAGATCCAGATGACCTACCCCGAACAATTTGCCCTCGAATGCCTGGCGGCCGAGGCCAGCGCCAAGAAAAAAGCCTGAGCGGACCCGCACCATGCCCCACAACGAAAGCCTCAAGGATTACCAACGCGTACGCCTGCTGGCGATCCGCTCGCTGTTCGAGATCATCGAGCAGTCCAGTGAGGGCACGGTGATCGTCGACCGCGATGCCAACATCGTCTGGATGAACGAGCGCTACGCCCGCCGCTTCGGCCTGGAGTCCGCCGCCCAGGCCCTGGGCCGCGCCTGCGAGAGCGTGATCCCCGGCAGCCTGCTGCGCGAAGTGGTGCGCAGCGGGCGGCCGATCCTGCTGGACATGCAGGACACCCCCAAGGAACCGCTGGTGGTGATGCGCCTGCCGATCCACGACGACGCCGGGGCGGTGATCGGCGCCATCGGCTTTGCCCTGTTCGACGAGTTGCGCAGCCTCTCGCCCATGCTCAAGCGCTACATGAGCATGCAGGAAGAGCTGGCCTCCACCCGCTCGCTGCTGCGCGCGCGCCAGGCCAAGTACACCTTTGCCCACTTCATCGGCACCAGCGCCGCCAGCCTTGAGGTCAAGCGCCGCGCCCGGCGCGGCGCCAGCGCCGACTCGCCGGTGTTGCTGCTGGGGGAAACCGGCACCGGCAAAGAGCTGCTGGCCCAGGCCATCCACGACGCCTCGCCGCGGGCGCACAAGGCCTTCGTCAGCATCAACAGCGCGGCGATCCCGGAAAACCTGCTGGAAGCGGAATTCTTCGGCACCGCCCCCGGCGCCTTTACCGGCGCCGACCGCAAGGGCCGCACCGGCAAATTGCAGATCGCCCAGGGCGGCACGCTGTTTCTCGATGAAATCGGCGACATGCCCCTGCCCCTGCAAAGCAAGCTGCTGCGGGTGTTGCAGGAAAAGGAATTCGAGCCGCTGGGCTCCAATGAGGTGATCCACAGCGACGTGCGGGTGATCGCCGCCACTTCCACCGACCTGCAAGCGGCGATTGGCCGCGGCGAGTTTCGCGCCGACCTGTACTACCGCCTCAACGTCCTGCCGATCCAGGTGCCGCCGCTGCGCGAACGCCTGGACGACCTGCCGGCCCTGAGCGAAGCCATCCTCGAAGAGCTGCGCAGCCAGCACGAACTGGACCGCGACGCCCTGGCCCTGCTGGGCCGCCACGCCTGGCCGGGCAACATCCGCGAACTGCGCAACGTGCTGGAACGGGCGGCGCTGCTCAGCGACGACCTGCTTCTCGGCGCCCCGGCCATCGCTGCTGCCATTGGCACCCTGAGCCCCCTGCAACCCTCCCCGGCACCCGCCACCACGGTGCTGGAGGGCGAAACCTTCAGCGCCGCCCGCCAGCGCTTCGAGCGCCAATTGATCGAGGCCACCCTGGCCCAGTGCGGCGGCAAAGTCAGCGAAGCCGCCCAGCGCCTGGGGCTGGGGCGCTCGACGCTGTACAAGAAAATGCTGGCATTGGGGATCGCCGAGTCTCACTAAAGAGACTCAAATCTCCCAAAAGAGACGAAGCCGCGCTGTACGCTCCTTCGTGGGCACGCCCGCGCCCACAGCGTGTTTCACAGGCTGCGGTGGTGGCAGCGGGCCTGCCCGCGATAGCGCCCTACGTCCCACAACAGAGACAAATACCTGCCCTTCGCCACCAGACCAATAAAATATTCATATATTTCAACAACTTAAAACCTGGCATAGATCTCGCTAAGGATTTTTCCTACACCCGTTGCACCCCACAAAAATAACAATCCGATGGAGACACACCATGAGTGTGATTATTGCCCTGGCCGCGCTCGCGCTGCTGATGCTGGCGGCCTACCGTGGCTACAGCGTCATCCTCTTCGCCCCCATTGCCGCCCTCGGTGCCGTGTTGCTCACGGACCCTTCCGCCGTCGCGCCCGCGTTCACCGGGGTGTTCATGGAAAAAATGGTCGGTTTCATCAAGCTGTACTTCCCGGTGTTCCTGCTGGGCGCGGTGTTCGGCAAGCTGATTGAGCTGTCCGGGTTCTCGCGCTCCATCGTCGCCGCCGCGATCCGCCTGCTGGGCACCCGCCAGGCCATGCTGGTGATCGTGCTGGTCTGCGCCTTGCTGACCTACGGCGGCGTGTCGCTGTTCGTGGTGGTGTTCGCGGTGTACCCGTTCGCCGCAGAGATGTTCCGCCAGAGCAACATCCCCAAGCGGCTGATCCCGGCCACCATCGCCCTGGGCGCGTTTTCCTTCACCATGGACGCCCTGCCCGGCACGCCACAGATCCAGAACATCATCCCCAGCACCTTCTTCAACACCACGGCCTGGGCCGCGCCTTGGCTGGGGCTGATCGGCACGATCTTCGTGTTCTGCGCCGGCATGCTCTACCTGGCGCGCCAGCGCAACAAAGCGCAACGGGCCGGCGAAGGCTACGGCACCGAGCTGCGCAACGAGCCGGAAACCGCCGAAGACATCAAGCTGCCCAACCCCTGGGTTGCGCTGTCGCCGCTGCTGCTGGTGGGGGTGATGAACCTGCTGTTCACCCACTGGATCCCGCAGTGGTACGGCAAGACCCACAGCCTCAGCCTGCCGGGCATGAGCGTGCCGGTGCAGACCGAAATCGCCAAGCTCACCGCGATCTGGGCAGTCCAGGCCGCGTTGCTGGTGGGCATCATCATGGTCCTGGTGTTCGGCTTCAGTGCCATCCGCAGCAAACTGGCCGAGGGCAGCAAAAGCGCGGTCAGCGGCGCGCTGCTGGCGGCGATGAACACCGCGTCCGAGTACGGCTTCGGTGCGGTGATCGCCTCGTTGCCGGGGTTCCTAGTGCTGGCCGATTGGCTCAAGGGCATCCCCAACCCGCTGGTCAACGAAGCCATTACCGTGACCTTGCTGGCCGGCATCACCGGCTCGGCTTCCGGCGGCATGAGCATTGCCCTGGCGGCCATGTCCGAGAGCTTCATCGCGGCGGCCAACGCGGCCAACATCCCCTTGGAAGTGCTGCACCGCGTCGCCTCCATGGCCAGCGGCGGCATGGACACCCTGCCCCACAACGGCGCGGTGATTACCCTGCTGGCCGTGACCGGGCTGACCCACCGCGAGGCCTACAAGGACATTTTCGGCATCACGCTCATCAAGACCCTTGCGGTGTTCGTGGTGATCGCTACTTTCTATGCCACCGGCATTGTGTGAGGCACCCATGAAAACATTGAACGGCAAAACCGCCCTGGTCACCGGCTCCACCAGCGGCATCGGCCTGGGCATTGCCCTGAGCCTGGCCAAGGCCGGCGCCAACCTGATCCTCAACGGCTTCGGCGACGCCTCGGCGGTAATCGCCCAGGTCGAGCACTATGGCGGGCGGGTCGGCCACCACGGCGCCGACGTCAGCGACCCGGCGCAGATCGCCGACATGCTCGCCTATGCCGAGCGCGAGTTCGGCGGTGTCGACATCCTGGTCAACAACGCCGGCATCCAGCACGTGGCGGCGGTGGAGGCGTTCCCCGCCGAACGCTGGGACGCGATCATCGCCATCAACCTGTCCGCGGTATTCCACAGCACCCGCTTGAGCTTGCCGGGGATGAAAGCCAAGGGCTGGGGGCGGATCATCAACATCGCCTCGGTGCATGGCCAAGTCGGCTCGGTGGGCAAGGCCGCTTACGTGGCGGCCAAGCACGGGGTCATCGGCCTGACCAAAGTGGTGGGCCTGGAAACCGCCACCAGCAACGTCACCTGCAACGCCATCTGCCCCGGCTGGGTGCTCACGCCCCTGGTGCAAAAACAGATCGATGAGCGCATTGCCAGCGGCATCGACCCGCAACAGGCCCAGCACGACCTGCTGGCCGAGAAACAACCGTCCCTGGCGTTCGTCACGCCCTCGCAACTGGGGGAGCTGGTACTGTTTTTATGCAGCGACGCCGGCAGCCAAGTGCGCGGCGCGGCGTGGAACATCGATGGCGGGTGGTTGGCCCAGTAAGGCCCGTCGCTGCCGTCGTAGCCAGCGGGCTGGCCCGCTGGCTGCACACAACAATAAGAGGCCTCTATGTCCGACATCCTTTGGCAACCCAGCGCCGAGCGCATCCGCGCCTCCCGCCTGCACGCCTTTGCGCGCCTGCTCCATGACCGCCACGGCATCGCCCTGCGCGACTACCCCAGCCTGCACCAGTGGAGCATCGACCAGCGCGCCGAGTTCTGGCAGGCCATCGTCGATTTCTTCGACGTCCAGTGGCACGCCGCGCCCCACGCCGTGCTGCGCGAAGGCCCGCAGATGCCCGACGCCCAGTGGTTCCCCGGGGCCACCCTGAACTTTGCCGAACACCTGCTGCGCCGCCGCGACACCCACACGGCGGTGGTTGCCCTCGGCGAAGACGGCCAGCGCGAAACCCTGAGCTACCGCGAACTCGCCGAGCAGGTCGCCGGCCTGCAAAAAAGCCTGCGCGCAGCGGGCGTGGGCCTGGGCGACCGGGTGGCGGCGTGCATGCCCAACACCTGGCAAACCCTGGTGGCCATGCTCGCCACCACCAGCCTGGGGGCGATCTGGTCCTGCTCATCGCCCGACTTCGGCACCCAAGACGTGATCGACCGCTTCGGCCAGATCGAACCCAAGGTGCTTATCACCTGCGCCGGCTACCGCTACGCCGGTAAAAACCTCGACCAAAGCGCCAAGATCAACGAAATCCTGCAACGCCTGCCGTCCCTCGAACAGTTGCTGATCGTGCCTTACGCCCGCCCCGAGGCGCGGGTCGAGGATTACCGCACCCAGGCCCGCGTGGCGCTGTGGGCGGACTTCTACCACAGCGGCGGCGAGCCTGAGTTCGTCGCGGTGCCGTTCGCCCACCCGCTGTACATTTTGTATTCGAGCGGCACCACCGGCGTGCCCAAATGCATCATCCACAGCACCGGCGGCGTGCTGTTGCAGCACCTCAAGGAACACGGCCTGCACACCGACCTGGGCCGCGACGACGGCCTGTTCTACTACACCACCTGCGGCTGGATGATGTGGAACTGGCTGGTCTCGGCCCTGGCGGTGGGCAGCCGCGTGGTGCTGTACGACGGCTCGCCGTTCCACCCCCAGCCCGAGCGCCTGCTGGACCTGATCGATGCCGAGGCCATCAGCGTGTTCGGCACCAGCCCCAAGTACCTGGCGAGCCTGCAGGCCGAAGGCCTGCAACCGCGCCACAGCCACAACCTGGGCAGCCTGAGGACGCTCCTGTGTACCGGCTCGGCCCTGTCGCCGCACAGCTACGACTACGTTTACGAGCAGATCAAGGCCGACCTGTGCCTGGCGTCGATGTCCGGCGGCACCGATATCGTCTCCTGCTTTGTCGCCGGCAACCCCTGGCAAGCAGTGCGCCGTGGCGAGATCCAGGGCAAGAGCCTGGGCATGGCGGTGCAGGTGTGGAACGCGGCCGGGCAACCGGTGGTCGGCGAAAAGGGCGAACTGGTGTGCACCCGCCACTTCCCGGCCATGCCCATTGGCCTGTGGCACGACCCCAGCGGCGAGCAGTTGCGCGCCGCCTACTTCAGCCAGTTCCCCGGGGTCTGGGCCCAGGGCGACTACGCCGAGGAACTGGCCCACGGCGGCATGCTGATCCATGGCCGCAGCGACGCGGTACTCAACCCCGGCGGCGTGCGCATCGGCACCGCGGAAATCTACCGCCAGGTGGATAAAGTCCCCCAGGTGCTGGAAAGCATCGCCATCGGCCAGCAGTGGCAAGGCGACGTGCGGGTGGTGCTGTTTGTGCGCCTGCACGCGGGCGTGGCGCTGGACGCGGCGCTGGAGCAACACATCCGCCAGGTCATCCGCGCCAACACCACACCGCGCCACGTGCCGGCGAAAATCCTCGCGGTCAACGACATCCCCCGCACCCTCAGCGGAAAAATGGTCGAACTGGCGGTGCGCAACGCGGTCCATGGCTTGCCCGTGAAAAACACCGACGCCCTGGCCAACCCGCAAGCCCTGGACGAGTTCCGCGACCGCCCGCAGTTACGCGAGTAGCCCGGCCGGGGCTGCTGGGCGGCCCTTAGGCACCTGTGGGGGACGAGTGTGTGGGAGCGAGCCTGCTCGCGATGGCGGTCTTGGCTGTACCGGTCGCATCGCGAGCAGGCTCGCTCCCACAGGGGCCATTGCCCCGCCACCTGGTTGCCCCACCACCGCCAGGCGTTGTGCCCCACGCCCGGGCGCCGCACAATCGCGCCTCAGCCTCAGGACCTTGCCGATGACCACCGCCGCCACCAACGAAGCCCAAGCCCTGATCTCACGCCTGGACTGGGCCGCCAGCCCCCTGGGCGCCGCAGCGGCGTGGCCGCAGAGCCTGCGCACGGCGGTGGATATCGTGATCCACTCGCCCATGCCCATGCTGCTGCTCTGGGGCCCGCAACTGACCCAGCTCTACAACGACGGCTTCGCCCTGCTGGCCGGCAACAAGCACCCCCACGCCTTCGGCCAGCCCACCCACCAGGTGTGGCCCGCGATCAAGGACTTCACCGCGCCCATCTACGACGCCGTGCTGCAAGGCCAGGTACGCACTTACAGCGAGCAATACTTCAACCTGC
Organism: Pseudomonas sp. MF08817; assembly: GCF_059862705.1. Lineage (NCBI taxonomy): Bacteria > Pseudomonadati > Pseudomonadota > Gammaproteobacteria > Pseudomonadales > Pseudomonadaceae > Pseudomonas > Pseudomonas sp. MF08817. Next base: position 70,817 of record NZ_JCBCUY010000019.1, on the reverse strand, counting down.
AACACGACGACGGCCAAAGCGACCTGTGGCTGGACCTCACCTACAGCCCGATCCGCGACGAACGCGGGCACGTGGCGGGTATCCTCGTCACCGCCATCGAAACCAACGAACGCCGGCGCGTGGCCCTGGAGCTGAAAAAACGCTCCGAGGCCAACCTACAGGCCCGCCAGGAATCGGAAGAGCGCCTGCGCCTGGCCCTGGCCGCCACCGACGCCGTGGGCACCTGGGACTGGGACATCCGCGAAGACCGCTTCATCGCCGACAGCCATTTCGCCACCCTGCACGGCGTGGACCCGACCCAGGCCGGCGAGTTGCCCATCAGCGCCTACCTGAGCGGCGTGCACCCCGAAGACCGCGGCATGATTGCCCGCAGCATCAAGCACTGCATCACCCACAGCACCGAGTACGCCGAGGAATACCGCTTGCTGCTGGCCGACGGCAGCCTGCGCTGGGTGTTTGCCCGCGGGCGCTGCTACAAGGACCACCACGGTCGGCCGCTGCGTTTTCTCGGCGCGGCCCTGGACCTCACCGACCGCAAGCAGATCGAACAGGCCCTGCGCCAGAGCCAGACCGAGTTGCAGCTGATTATCAACGCCATGCCGGTGTTGATCGGCTACGTCGACCAGCAAGAGTGCTTTCGCCTGAACAACAGCGCCTACTTGGACTGGTTCGGCCTCACACCTCAAGAGTTGTACGGCAAGAGCATCCGCGAGGTGATGGGCGATGCCGACTACCAGGAACGCCACGCCCACATCGCCCAGGCCCTGGCGGGCAAGCCGTGCAGCTTCGAGGCCACCTCCCGGCACCGCGACGGGCGCCTGCGCCACGCGTTGATGAAGTACTTGCCGCGCCTGGGCGCGGACGGGGCGGTCAACGGCTTCTACATCTTTGTGATCGACGACACCGAGCGCAAACAGACCGAAGCGGCCCTGCGCAACCTCAACGAAACCCTGGAAGAACGGGTCGCCGAGCGCACCCGCGAACTGGCCGACGCCAACCAGCGCCTGCAAAACGAGATGTTCGAGCGCGAGCGCGTCGAGGATGCCCTGCGCCATGCGCAAAAAATGGAAGCGGTGGGCCAACTCACCGGCGGCATCGCCCATGACTTCAACAACATGCTCACCGGCATCATCGGCAGCCTGGACCTGATGCAGCGCTACATCGCCGACGGGCGCGCCGATGAGATCGACCGTTTCACCGAAGCCGCCGTGACCTCGGCCAAGCGCGCGGCGGCCCTGACCCATCGCCTGCTGGCGTTCTCCCGTCGCCAGTCGCTGAACCGCCAACCCCTGGACCCCAACACCCTGGTGCGCTCGCTCGAAGAGCTGTTTTTGCGCACCAAGGGCGAACACATCCGCTTCAAGGTGCAACTGAGCGACAACGTCTGGCCGGTAAACACCGACGCCGGGCAACTGGAAAACGCACTGCTCAACTTGGTCATCAACGCCCGCGACGCCATGCCCGACGGCGGCGAACTGCTGATCGAAACCGCCAACAGCTACCTCGACGGCACCGACATCAGCACCCTGGAACCGGTCAAGGCCGGGGATTACGTGATGCTCGCCGTCAGCGACAACGGCGCCGGCATGAGCCCACGGGTGCTGGCCAAGGCCTTCGACCCGTTCTTCACCACCAAACCCATCGGCCAGGGCACGGGGCTGGGGTTGTCGATGATCTACGGCTTCGCCCAGCAGTCGGGTGGCCACGTCACCCTGAGCAGCCAACCGGGCCTGGGCACCTGCGTGCGCCTGTACCTGCCGCGCCTGCACAATGCCGCGCCGCTGGAAGAAGCCCTGATGGGCAGCGCCCAGGCGCCCTGCGCCCGCGCCGGCGAGTCGGTGGTAGTGGTGGAGGACGACCCTGCGGTGCGCATGCTGGTGCTCGATGTGTTGAGCGAATTGGGCTACAGCGCCCATGAAGCGGTGGACGCCCCCGGCGCCTTGGCGCTGCTGGAGTCCGAGTTGCGGGTGGATTTGCTGGTGACCGACGTGGGCCTGCCGGGTATGAACGGCCGGCAACTGGCGGAAATCGCCCGCCAGCACCGGCCCGGGCTCAAGGTGCTATTCATGACCGGTTACGCCGAGAAAGCCGCCGAACGCCAGGGCTTTCTCGACGAAGGCATGGACCTGGTGACCAAGCCGTTTTCCATCGACCTGCTGGCCATCAAAATTCGCCGCATGATCGGCCAGCCCCAGTGATTTGCGGCATAATCGCGCCCCGCTGCCATTCCCGCGTCAAGGTCACTGCCCGATGAAAGCCCAAGCCCGCCATATCCTGGTCAAAACCGCCGAAGAAGCCGAACAACTCAAACAGCGCATCGCCAAGGGCGAAGCCTTTGACGTGCTGGCCAAAAAGTATTCCACCTGCCCCTCCGGCAAACGCGGCGGCGACCTGGGCGAAGTGCGCCCAGGGCAAATGGTCGGCGCCATCGACCAAGTGATCTTCAAAAAGCCCCTGCGCACCGTGCATGGGCCGATCAAGAGCAAATTCGGCTATCACCTGGTGCAGGTGTTCTACCGCGACTGAACCCACCGCGGGCAGGCTTATGGGGGAGCTGGCCTGTGTGGGAGCGAGCCTGCCCGCGATAGCGCCATTGCAAGCGCTAGAGGGCCATCGGCTGTACCGGCCTCATCGCGGGCAGGGCCCGCTCCCACCGTTGAGCGGTGGTGTGGGTGGGATGTGCGTTCCCTCTGTGGGAGCCCTACTCGCGATGGCAATTTCAAGACCGCCATCGCGAGCAGGCTCGCTCCCACAGTGGAAAAATGAAAATCCCACCCGCCCCGCAGTTCAACTGTGGGAGCCTGCTCGCGATGGCGGTGACGAACGAAGACCGTTGCTCCCACAAAAAGCACCCTGCACAACCGCCGAGTCGCGCGCTGAGAGTTGCCGCGAGCTAGAAACACGTCTCCAGGCACTCCACCACCCGCCACTGCTCGTCCACCAGCAACCCTACCCGCCATTTGTCGAAGCTCAGGCACGGGTGCGAGGTGCCGAAGGCGATGATGTCGCCGATGCGCAACTCAAGGCCTGGGGCCAGCGTCATGAAGGCATGCTGCTCCATCACCGCCGTAACCCGGCAACCCGCCACATCCCCCGCCACCGTTGCCCCGGCGCGATAGCCGCGCAACGGCACCGGCAGCCCGGCGTCGTAGGCCACGTCGCGCTTGCCCAGGGCCACCACGGCCAGGCCCGGCTCGGGCAGCGACTGCACATGGGCCCAGACCTCCAGGGCCGGGCGCAGGCCTTCGTGCAGGTCGGCGCGGCGCTCCAGCACCCCGCACTGGGCGTCCTTGTAGATGCCGTGGTCATGGGCCACGTAACTGCCGGGGCGTAGCACGCTGAGAAAGCGCCCGCTGGCATTGCGGCTGGCGAAGGCCTCGGCGACCAAGTCGTACCAAGCCGAACCGGACGCGGTGACGATCGGCCGGGCCAGGGCAAAGGCGCCCTCAGCCTGCAAATCCACCGCCAGGCGCACCAGGGACGCGGCGAACTCACGGATACCGCTGCTGGCATGCTCGCCGTGGATCACCCCTTCGTAGCCCTCGATGCCGGTCAAGGCCAGCGCCGGCCGGGCCCCGATGGCGCGGGCCAGGTCGAGCACCTCTTGCTCACTGCGACAGCCACAGCGCCCACCGACCACGCCGTACTCGATCATCACATTCAGGCGCAGCCCCCGCTCCCCGAAGAACGCCGCCAGATCGGCGACGTTGTCCGGGTGATCCACCAGGCAGTGGAACTCGAAGGTCGGGTCGGCGAGCAACTGGGCAATCAACGCCATATTGGCCGCGCCCACCAACTGGTTGGCCATCAACACCCGACGCACGCCATGGGCGTAGGCGGCGCGGGTCTGCACCGCGGTGGCCAGGGTGATGCCCCAGGCGCCGGCGGCCAGTTGCCGGGCAAACAGCGCCGGCATCATGGTGGTTTTGCCGTGGGGCGCCAACTCGGCGCCGCTGGCACGGGCAAAGGCTTGCATCCAGTGCAGGTTGTGCGCCAGCGCGGCGCCGTTGAGCACCAGCGCGGGCAGGCTGACATCGTGCAACAGGCTGGCACCGCACGGGGCGGCGCCTTTTTCTACGGCGGGCAGGTTCAAAGGGACGGGCATGGTCCGGCTCCAGGGGTCGAGGTGATCGGCGGCACTGAGGGTTCAGGCTTTTTTCTTGTAGGCCACGCAGTCGATCTCCACCTTGCAGTCGACCATCATGCTCGCCTGCACGCAGGCCCGGGCCGGCGCGTGCTCGCTGCTGAAATATTCGGCGAAGACTTTGTTGAAGCTCCAGAAGTCCCGCGGGTCGTCCAGCCACACGCCGGTGCGCACCACGTCTTCGAGGCCATAACCGGCCTCGTGGAGAATGGCGATCAGGTTGCGCATGGCCTGGTGGGTTTGCTCGACGATCCCGCCGTTGATGATCTCGCCATCAAGGGCCGGCACCTGGCCCGACACATACAACCAGCCATCGGCCTCCACCGCCCGGGCAAAAGGCCGGGGCTGGCCACCACCGGCGGTGCTGCCGGTGCCGTAACGGGTAATGCTCATATCGGTTGCTCCTTGGCTTAGCGGGAAAACAGCGCCAAGCCTAGCACTCGGCGCCGCCACAATAGAGGCACCCGTGCTGGCCAACCTGTGGGGCCGGGGCAGACCGGCAGCCGGAATGCCGCCATCGCGAGCAGGCTCGCTCCCACAGAGGGAACACACCCACACCACCGCTCAACGGTGGGAGCAGGCCCTGCCCTCGAAGGCGCGCGCACTCAAGCGCTACCCGGTTGCACCCTGGCCGGCGCTACGCACCTGTTCGATATAGCGCACCACCGCCGGAGCCTTTTCAAAGCGCCGGTGGATCAGCGACAGCCAGGAACTGGCCGGGCTGTCCGCGATGGGCCGGTAGACCACGTTGGGCAGGCTGACATGGCCCACCGCCGAGGCCGGCACCACGGCCACGCCCTGGCCCAATGACACCAGGGCGATCACCGCCACCAGCCCACCCGGTTGCGGCCCCAGGCGCGGGGCGAAACCGCCCTGGGCGGCGACCTGCAAGGTGCCGCTGACCTGTTCGGGAAGGATGAAGGTCTGCGCCTGCAAATGCTCGGCGTTGATCTGCGCCAGGCGGCACAGCCAGGAATCGGCGCTCAGGGCCAGGACAAAGCCTTCGCTGTCCAGCCGCACAGCCTCCAGACCTTCGGGCAGGGTCATGGGCGAACGGATGTAGCCAATATCGAAACGCCCCTCGGCCACCCGCCCCGGCAACGCCGCCATGGCGCTTTCGCGCACGCTGAGGCTGACGTCCGGGCAGGCGTGGCTGAAGGCCTGCACCTGTTTTTGCAACAGCCCCGAGTACACCGCCGACGCCACGTAGCCCAACTCGATGTGGCCGATTTCACCGCGCCCGGCACGCTGGGCGTTGCGCTGGGCCAGCTCGAACTGGCGCACCGTGGCCTCGGCCTCGATCAGCAGCGTCGCCCCGGCCTCGGTCAGGCTGACTTGGCGCTGCTGGCGCAGGAACAGGCGCGTGCCCAGGGCGTGCTCCATGTCCTGGATCTGCCGGGTCAGGGTCGGCGGCGCGATGCCCAGTTGCTCGGCGGCGCGGGTGAAATTGCGCTGGCGGGCGACAGCGAGGAAATAGCGGAAGTGGCGGATTTCCATGGGGCATTAGCTCAAAGGTAATGAAAGGCTCGCGGCCAGCTAACGAAGTGCCAGTAGCACCGCGTTAAGCTGGCCCGACCGCCACCATAGAGATCACAGGCCATGGCCGTCAAACCCGAGCAACCCGCCCCAGAGGGCATTGCCCAGCAGGCAATCAAAAAACCCGTGAGCCCGCGCCTGACCCTGCTCACCGCGTCCGGGGTGTGTTCGTTGATCGTGCTCGACACCAATATCGTTGCGGTGACATTGCCGAGTATTGCCCGGGACTTGGGGGCGAACTTCGCCGATATCGAATGGGTGGTGAGTGCCTACATGCTCGCCTTCGCCGCGCTGCTGCTGCCCGCCGGGAGCATCGCCGACCGCTTTGGCCGGCAGAAAACCCTGCTCTGGGGCCTGAGTATTTTCATCCTCGCCTCCATGGGCTGCGGCGCGGCGCCCAGCGCGCTGTTCCTAGACATCGCCCGCGCCATCAAGGGCGTTGGCGCGGCGCTGCTGCTGACCTCGGCCCTGGCCTCCATTGGCCATACCTTCCACGACGAGGTCGAGCGGGCCAAGGCCTGGGCCTTCTGGGGCGCGTGCATGGGCGTGGCGATGACCGCCGCGCCCACGGTGGGCGGGCTGGTCACCGAGTTCCTCGGCTGGCGCTGGATCTTCTACCTCAACCTGCCCGTGGGCCTGCTGCTGATGGCGATGGTCTGGCGCGCCGTGCCGGAGTCCCGCGATTCCCAGGCCGCACGCCTGGACCCCTGGGGCAGCCTGGCCTTCAGCGCCAGTTTGCTGTGTTTGATCTGGGGCCTGATCGAAGCCAACCGCATCGGCTGGGACAGCCCCTTGACCTATGCGCGCCTGCTCGGCGGCGTGGCGTTGCTGGGGCTGTTCGTGGTGATCGAACGCCTGCAACGGCGGCCCATGGTGGATTTGCAGCTGTTCAAGCACCCGCGCTTTATCGGCGCCCTGCTCGGGATGTTTGCCTACGCCGGTTGCGCCCAGGTGATGATGACCCTGCTGCCGTTTTACCTACAAAACGGCTTGGGCTTCAGCGCCATCGCTTCAGGGCTGGGCATGCTGCCGTTCGCCCTGACCATGCTGATCTGCCCGCGCATCGGCGTGCGCCTGGCCAGCCGCTACGCCCCGGCCACCCTGATGGCGGCGGGCCTGACCCTGGTGGGCCTGGGCAACTTGCTGAGCGCTTGGGCGACCCAGGCCGGCGGCTACCTGGGTTTCGCCCTGGCGATCGCGGTGACCGGCGCCGGCGCGGGGCTGCTCAATGGCGACACACAGAAAAACATCATGGCCTGCGTGCCCCGCGACCGCGCCGGCATGGCCTCAGGCATGAGCACCACCATGCGCTTTAGCGCCATCATGCTGGCCATCGGCGTGTTCGGCGCCCTGCTCGCCAGCCACACCGAGCAGTTGCTCCACGCCAGCCTCAGCGCACAGGCCGGGCAATGGCTGGGCCAGGTGCAGGAGATCGCCTCGCGGGTGGTGGCCGGCGACATGAACGCCGCCCTCAGCACCCTGCCCGACACCGCCCGCGCCAGCGTCGAGCCCCTGGCGCGTCAGGCCTTTGTCGGCGGCTTCAGCCGCGTGCTCACCGTCGCCGGCCTCCTCGCCCTGCTGGGCGCCTGGGTGGTGGGCACCTTGATGCGCCATCCCATTCCCCAGCAGCAAACCAATTGCCGCAGTGGGTGCGAGCCTGCTCGCGATGAGGCCGGCACCTTCCACAAAGGTTCTGCCTGAACCAGCGCTATCGCCGGCCAGCCGTTTTCCTACAAAGGATGCGCAATACCGTTGCAACGGCGCCACACCCTGGCGGCTGGCTACAGTTCGTGCTACCAAGTCAGGGCCGGCCGCGTATTTCCCGCGCCACAAAGGAGCGCCCATGGTTGCACCCACCGATCGTCATGCCTTGGCCTTGCAGCGTTTTCTCGCCGAGCGCCCGGCCCTGGGCCTGGAGTTGGCCCAGCTCAACCCCTTGGCGGCCCAGGCGCGCCGGGAAAGCCTGGAGCAGTTTCGCCAGGAGCACCTGCACGCTGCATTCGAGGCCGAAGCCCAGGCCCAGGGCCTGTTTGCCTGGGAATTGACCCTCAAGCTCACCGCCGCCAGCCCCGCGCAGTACCTTGCGCAACGCCTGGAGGTGCACCGCGAGTCGGCGCAGATGGCCGGCATTGAGTGGGATCAGTACCGGCGCTTGTACGGTCTGGAACAATGAGCCTTTCTGCCCTTTCGAGCGCGTGCTAATGCTGCCTTCACCCACCCCACTACGCACCCACCCCGGCCTGCTGCGCCTGCAAAAGCTGCGCGGGCGCATTGGCCTGAGCCTGGTGGCGGCCCTGAGCGTGTTGGCGGGCATGACCGATGCCATTGGTTTCATGGCCACCGGCGATTTCGTGTCGTTCATGAGCGGCAACACCACGCGCCTGGCGGTGGCCATCAGCGAAGGCGACCTGGGCCTGACCCTGCGCCTAATGATCGTGGTCGCGGCCTTCGTCGCCGGCAATGCCCTGGGCATCGTGGTCGGCCGGCTCGGCGGGCGCCGGGCGCTGCCGTTGCTGTTGTGCATCGCCACCTTGCTGTGTGGCGCGGCGGCTTGGCCGTTTGCCACGCAATTGCCAGCGTTGCTGGCGGCGATCATCGCCATGGGCATGCTCAATGCCGCCGTGGAGCAGGTCAACGGCCTGCCGGTAGGCCTGACCTACGTTACCGGCGCCCTGTCGCGCTTTGGCCGTGGCCTGGGGCGCTGGATGCTGGGCGAGCAGCGCAACGGCTGGCGCGTGCAGTTGATCCCGTGGGCCGGGATGTTTGTCGGTGCGGTGCTGGGCGCGATGCTGGAGCATCGCCTGGGGTTCCAGGCCCTGTATGTCAGCGGCTTGCTGGCCGCGGCGCTGGGGCTGGTGTGCCTGAAAATTCCGCGGCGCTGGCAACTGGGCTATATGCCGCGCTGAACGCGCTTTCGCGAGGCCGTCGAGAAAGCATTATCATGGCCGCAGTTTTGCCATCGAGTCCGTCATGAAATTCGCCATTGCTGTGTTTAGCGCCGCCCACGCGCCTTCTTCGCGCCGCGCCCTGCTGTTTGCCCGGGCCGTGATCGAGGGCGGGCACCAGATCACCCGCCTGTTTTTCTACCAGGACGGCGTGTACAACGCCGCCAGCAGCCTGGTCACGCCCCAGGACGAACCGGACCTGGCGCGGCAATGGCGCGAGTTGGTCGAAGAACACCAACTCGACGCCGTGGTGTGCATCGCCGCCGCCCTGCGCCGTGGTGCGCTCAATGCAGAAGAAGCCCTGCGCTACAACCGCACGGCCACGGTGGAGGCGCCCTGGGTGCTGTCGGGCCTGGGCCAGTTGCATGACGCGGCGCAGAGCGCCGATCGCCTGATCTGTTTTGGAGGCGCCTGAACCGTGGCCAAATCCCTGTTGATTGTCAGCCGCCAGGCGCCGTGGTCCGGCCCCGGTGCCCGTGAAGCCCTGGATATCGTCCTTGCCGGTGGCGCCTTTGGCCTGCCCATCGGCCTGCTGTTTCTCGATGACGGCGTGTTCCAGGTCGCCACCGGGCAAGAGGCCCGCGCCCTCGAACAAAAAGACCTCAGCGCCAACCTGCAAGCCCTGGAGCTGTTCGGCGTGGAAGAGGTTTACCTGTGCCGCACCAGCGCCGCCGAACGCGGCCTGCACAACTGGAGCCTGGAAGGCCTGCAAGCGCTGAACGCCGAGCAGATCCGCGGCCTCTTCGATTCCTACGACCAGGTGATAACCCTCTGATGTCGACTTTGCATGTGTTGTCTCATTCGCCCTTTACCGATGGCCGCTTCAGCAGTTGCCTGCGCCTGCTGGGCGCCGCCGATGGCGTGCTGCTGTGCGGTGACGCGGTGCACGCCCTGCAACCGGGCACCGCGCCGTGCAACGCCTTGCAGGCGCTGAACAGCCCGCGCTTCGTTCTGCTTGAAGACGCTCAGGCCCGCGCCGTGGAGTTGCCGGCGTGGATCACTGGCGTGGATTACCCAGGGTTCGTGCAGTTGTCGATCGCCCACGACAAGGTCAACACTTGGCTATGACTGACCTGATTGTCGACGCCCGCCCCATCGCCCTGGACAAGGACGGCTACCTCGCCGACCGCAACGACTGGTCGCCATCAGTGGCCAGCGCCCTGGCCACCGCCGAGGGCATCGAGCTGACGGCTGAGCATTGGGAAATCCTCGACCTGCTGCGCGATTTCTATAGCCAGTTCCAGCTCTCGCCCGCTACCCGCCCGCTCATCAAGTACGCGGCCCTGAAACTGGGCCCGGCCAAGGGCAATAGCCTGCACCTCAACCGCCTGTTCAATGGCACTCCCGCCAAACTCGCCGCCAAGCTGGCGGGCCTGCCCAAGCCGACCAATTGCCTATGAACGATTTCCCCGCCCTGACCCTTGAAACCCCGGCCGAGCATCCCTTCGCCGAATTCGTACGTATCCTGGGCAAAGGCAAGCGCGGTGCGCGCAACCTCACCCGCGAGGAGGCCCGCGAGGCCATGGGCCTGCTGCTCGACGGCAAGGTCGAGGACACCCAACTCGGCGCCTTCCTGATGCTGTTGCGCCACAAGGAAGAAAGCCCCGAGGAGCTGGCCGGTTTCACCGAAGCCCTGCGCGCACGCCTCAACGCCCCGGCGCTGAGCGTGGACCTGGACTGGCCGACCTACGCCGGCAAAAAGCGCCACCTGCCCTGGTATTTGCTGGCGGCCAAGTGCCTGGCGCAAAACGGCGTGCGCATCCTGATGCACGGCGGCGGCGCCCACACCGCCGGGCGCCTGTACAGCGAGCAATTGCTCGACTTCCTACACATCCCCCTGTGCCGCGACTGGCAGCAAGTGGGCGCAGCCCTGGAGCACGGCAACCTGGCGTTCTTCCCCCTGGTGGACTGGGCGCCGCAGTTGCAACGGATGATCGACTTGCGCAACACCCTGGGCTTGCGTTCGCCGATCCATTCCCTGGCGCGCATCCTTAACCCCCTCGGCGCGCGCTGCGGCCTGCAAAGCATCTTCCACCCCGGCTACCAAGGCGTGCACCGCGACGCCAGCGGTTTGCTGGGGGACACCAGCCTGGTCATCAAGGGCGACGGCGGCGAGATCGAGATCAACCCCGACGCCGACAGCCATTTGTACGGCACCTGTGGCGGCGTGAGCTGGGATGAGCAATGGCCACAGCTGTCGGCCCAGCGCCACGTCAAACCGGCGTCCCTCGACCCGCAGCACCTCAAGGCGTTATGGCGCGGCGACGTCGAGGACAGCTACCCGCAACTGGCGCTGATCGCCACCATGGCCCTGGCCTTGCGTGGCCTGGGCCAGGATCGCGAGCAGGCGTTCAGCACCGCGCAGCAGTATTGGGACGCACGGGATCGATCCATTTAATCGATCATTACCGCCCACCCTTTGCGCTTTTTGTTCGAAACCATCGGCATAGACTGGGCCCACTCTATTTAGGCCGAGGACAGTGCAATGGGCTTGTTGATCGAAGGGCAATGGCGCGACCAGTGGTACAAAAGCGGCCAGGACGGCGCCTTCCAGCGCGAACAGGCACAGCGCCGCCACTGGCTGACCGCCGATGGCCGGCCCGGCCCCAGCGGTGAAGGCGGCTTTGCCGCCGAAGCCGGGCGCTATCACCTGTATGTGTCCCTGGCCTGCCCCTGGGCCCACCGCACGCTGATCCTGCGCAAGCTCAAGGGCCTGGAAAGCCTGATCGAGGTGTCCGTGGTCAGTTGGCTGATGCTAGAAAACGGCTGGACCTTCGACAAAACCCTGGGCAGCACCGGCGACGCACTCGACGGCTTCGACTTCCTGCACCAGCGCTACACCGCCGATACCGCCGACTACAGCGGCCGGGTCACGGTGCCGGTGCTGTGGGACACCCGCCAGGGGCGCATCGTCAACAACGAATCGGCAGACATCATCCGCATGTTCAACAGTGCCTTCGATGGCATCACCGGCAATACCCTGGACTTCTACCCCGCGCCGCTGCGCAACAGCATCGACGCCCTCAACGAGCGCATCTACCCGGCGATCAACAACGGCGTGTACCGCGCCGGGTTCGCCACATCACAGCAGGCCTATGAACAGGCCTTCGACGAGGTGTTCGCCGAGCTTGGACATCTGGAGCAGTTACTGGGGGAAAAACGCTACTTGGCGGGGCACTACCTGACGGAAGCGGACATTCGCCTGTTCACCACGCTGATCCGTTTCGACGCGGTGTACCACGGCCACTTCAAGTGCAACCTGCGGCGCCTGGCCGACTATCCGAACCTATCGAACTGGCTACGGGAGTTGTACCAATGGCCGGGGATTGGCGAGACGGTGCATTTGGACCACATCAAGCGCCATTACTACGCCAGCCACCGCACCATCAACCCCACGGGCATCGTGCCCAAGGGCCCGGCCCTGGGGCTTGATGCGGCCCATGATCGGCAGCGGCTGGAGGGCAAAGGGGTTTGGCAGGCGTAGCAAGCCCGCGGGCTACAGCACCTGCGCCTGTGCCCCTTCGAACCACGCCAGTTTCTCGCGCAGTTGCACCACTTCGCCGACGATCACCAAGGTCGGCGCATGCACTTCATGCTCCGCCACTAGTTCCGGCAAATTGCCCAAGGTGCCGGTGAACACACGCTGATTGACCGTGGTGCCCTGCTGGATCAACGCCGCCGGGGTGTCGGCCGAGCGGCCGTGGCCAATCAGTTGTTCGCAGATGATCGGCAAGCCCACCAGGCCCATGTAGAACACCAGGGTTTGCCCCGGCGCCACGAGGTCGCCCCAGGGCAGGTCGGTGCTGCCGTCCTTGAGGTGGCCGGTAACGAAACGCACCGACTGTGCGTAGTCGCGGTGGGTCAGGGGAATGCCGGCATAGGCCGCGCAACCGCTGGCCGCCGTGATCCCCGGCACCACTTGGAAGGGAATGCCGTGGGCCGCCAGCTCTTCGATCTCTTCGCCGCCACGGCCGAAGATGAACGGGTCGCCGCCCTTGAGCCGCACCACGCGTTTGCCTTGCAGGGCCAGGTCCACCAGTTGCTGGTTGATCTGCTCCTGGGGCACCGCGTGTTCGGCGCGGCGCTTGCCGACGTAGACCCGTTCCGCGTCGCGGCGGCACAGGTCAAGGATCGCCGGGGCGACGAGGCGGTCGTAAAGCACCACATCGGCCTGTTGCATCAGGCGCAAGGCACGAAAGGTCAGCAGGTCCGGATCGCCCGGCCCTGCGCCCACCAGATAGACTTCGCCACCGGCACGCGGCGCCTCACCGTTGATTTTTGCCAACAGCAGGCGTTCGGCCTCGGCCCCCTGCCCGGCCAGTTGGCGGTCGGCAATCGGGCCCTGGAACACGTCTTCCCAGAAGGCCCGGCGTTGCTGCACGTCGGGGAACAAGCCTTTGACCTGGTGGCGAAAACGCGCCGCCAGCCCCGCCAAGTGGCCGTAGGTGGAAGGAATCCAGGTTTCCAGCTTGGCCCGGATCAACCGCGCCAGCACTGGAGCATCGCCGCCACTGGAGACGGCGATGACCAAGGGCGAACGGTCGACGATGGCCGGGAAGATCACGCTGCACAAGGCGGGCGCGTCCACCACGTTGACCGGCACGCAGCGCCCTGTAGCGTCGCTGGACACCTGGGCGTTGAGTGGTTCGTCGTCGGTGGCGGCGATCACCAGCACGCAGCCATCGAGGTCGGCCTCCTGGTAACCACGCAACAGCACTTCACCGCCACTGCCCTGCACCAGTTCACGCAACTGGGTTTCGACCTGGGGAGCAACCACCCGCAGCACCGCGCCGGCCTCGGCCAGCAGGCGGGACTTGCGCAAGGCAATCTCCCCGCCGCCGACCACCAGCACACGCCTGCCACGCAGGTTATGGAACAGTGGCAGATAGTTCATTTAGCCGATGACCTCGATGCCGCCCATGTAGGGCTTGAGTACTGCTGGCACACGGATCGAGCCGTCGGCCTGTTGGTAGTTTTCCAGCACCGCCACCAGGGTGCGGCCCACCGCCAGGCCGGAGCCGTTGAGGGTGTGCACCAACTCAGGCTTGCCGGTTTCCGGGTTGCGAAAGCGCGCCTGCATGCGCCGGGCCTGGAAATCGCCGCAGTTGGAGCACGAGGAGATTTCGCGGTACTTGTCCTGGCTCGGGATCCACACTTCGAGGTCGTAGGTCTTGACCGCGCTAAAGCCCATGTCGCCGGTGCACAGGGCCAGGGTGCGGTAAGGCAGCTCCAGCAGTTGCAGGACTTTCTCGGCGTTGGCGGTGAGGCCTTCTAGGGCCTGCATGGAGGTGGACGGCTCGACGATCTGCACCATCTCCACCTTGTCGAACTGGTGCTGGCGGATCATGCCGCGGGTGTCACGCCCCGAAGCGCCCGCTTCACTGCGGAAACACGGCGTGTGGGCGACGAACTTCAACGGCAACTGCTTGGCGTCGATGATCTCGCCGGCGACGATGTTAGTCAGCGACACTTCGGCGGTGGGGATCAGGTACAGGTCGGCTTCGCCTTCGCGGCTGATCTTGAACAAGTCTTCCTCAAACTTGGGCAACTGACCGGTGCCTTGCAGGGCCGGGGCCTGGACCAGGTAAGGCGTGTAGGCCTCTTCGTAGCCGTGTTCGTTGATGTGCAGGTTAATCATGAACTGCGCCAGGGCGCGGTGCAGGCGCGCAATCGGCCCGCGCAGCAAGGCGAAACGGGCGCCGGAGAGCTTGGCGGCGGTCTCGAAGTCGAGCCAGCCGAACTGCTCGCCCAGGGCCACGTGGTCTTTGATCGGGAAGTCGAAGACCGTCGGCGTGCCCCAGCGGCGCACTTCGACGTTGTGGTCTTCGTCGGCGCCAACCGGTACCGACTCATGGGGCAGGTTGGGGATGTTCAGCAACATGGCGTCCAGGGCGTTCTGGATTTCATCCAGTTCGACCTTGCTGGCACTCAACTGGTTGCCCATGTTCTCGACGTTGGCCATCAGCGGCGCGATGTCTTCGCCGCGCTGCTTGGCCTGGCCGATGCCCTTGGAGACTGCGTTGCGCTCGGCCTGGAGTTTTTCGGTCAGGGTCTGGACGGTCTTGCGCTGTTCTTCCAGCGCTTCGATGCGGGCCACGTCCAGGACAAAGCCCCGGGAAGCCAGGCGATCCGCTACGTCCTGCAGGTTGCTACGTAACAGTTTGGAATCGAGCATGTCGGTCTCTCGTCTATCAAAGTTTGGTCAGGGACAGGCCAGCCCAGGTCGCGAGCAGCCCGCCGAATACGCTGATTGCCGCGTAGCCCAGGGCCAGCGGCGCTTGCCCGGTTTCCAGCAAGCGCACCGTATCCAGTGAAAAGGATGAAAACGTTGTGAGGCCGCCCAGAAAGCCGACCATCAACCCGGCACGTACCTCGACGGGCACCTCCGGGCGAATCAAAAACAGACCGTATAGGACGCCGATCAGCAGACAGCCGACGATATTAACGGCCAGCGTCGCCGTATAGAAGTGCCGCGGCCAATTGGCGCTGACCCAATTGCCGGCGGCAAAGCGCAATAAGGTGCCGGCCACGCCGCCCGCCGAGACGGCAAGGACCAGGGGGATCACGGTTTTCTCCGTTGCCGGGGGCTGGCCTGGTCCTGGGCCGCGAGGTGGCGCAGCTTCTCGCCGATCTTCAGTTCCAGGCCCCGGGGCACGGGTTGGTAGAAGGGTTGCGGCGCCAGTTCATCGGGAAAGTAGTCTTCGCCGGCGGCGTAAGCGTCCGGCTCGTCGTGGGCGTAGCGGTACTCGTCGCCATAGCCCAGTTGCTTCATCAGCTTGGTCGGGGCATTGCGCAGGTGCAGTGGCACTTCCAGGGAGCCATGCTCGGCGGCGCTGCGCATCGCTGCCTTGAAGCCCATGTACACCGCGTTGCTTTTCGGCGCGCAGGCCAGGTAAGTGATGGCCTGGGCCACCGCCAACTCGCCTTCCGGGCTGCCCAGGCGCTCCTGCACGTCCCAGGCCGCCAGGCATAGGCTCAGGGCACGGGGGTCGGCATTACCGATGTCTTCGCTGGCCATGCGCACCACGCGGCGCGCCAGGTACAGCGGGTCGCAGCCACCGTCGAGCATGCGGGCGAACCAGTACAGGGCGCCGTCCGGGTTGGAGCCGCGCACGGATTTGTGCAGCGCCGAGATCTGGTCGTAGAAGGCCTCGCCGCCCTTGTCGAAGCGCCGCCGTGTGTCGCCCAGCAGGCTTTGCAGCAAGTCTTCGTCGATCTGCGTGCCGTCTTCGGCCAGGTCGGAGGCGTTTTCCAGCAGGTTGAGCAGGCGCCGGCCGTCACCGTCGGCGGCGGCCAGGAGCATCTTGAAGCCTTCGTCGCTCAGGCTCAGCCGACGCTGGCCCAGGCCTTTGTCCTCGCTGAGGGCACGCTGCACCAGTTTGTGCATAGCGGCCTCGTCCAGGCTTTTAAGCACATAGACCCGGGCGCGGGAGAGCAAGGCATTGTTGAGCTCGAACGAGGGGTTTTCGGTGGTAGCACCGATGAAAATCAGCGTGCCGTCTTCGACATAGGGCAGGAACGCGTCCTGTTGGGACTTGTTGAAGCGGTGCACTTCGTCGACAAACAGGATGGTGCGCTTGCCGTATTGCCCGGCCTGCTGCTTGGCCACGTCCACCGCCTGGCGGATTTCCTTGACCCCGGCCAGCACCGCCGAGACGGTTTCGAAGTGGGCGTCAGAGACCTGCGCCAGCAGCCGCGCAAGGGTGGTTTTGCCGACCCCAGGCGGCCCCCAGAAGATCATCGAGTGCAGCGCGCCCTGCTCCAGCGCCTCGCGCAGGGGTTTGCCGCGCGCCAGCAAGTGCTCCTGGCCGACGTACTCGTCCAGGTTGGTCGCGCGCAGCCGCGCGGCCAGTGGCTGGGCGATCGGGTCACTTCGAAACAGGTCCATCACTACTTAGCAAACCTCGCTGGGTACGGGTGGCAGGTGCCCACAGGGCCTGCGCCTTACTCCTGGATCACATCGGCACCCTTGGGGATGTCGAACTTGAACTTGGACGCGGGGATCGGTTCATTGGCCTTGACCGCGGTAAACAGGATGTTGGTGCGCTGGCCGACGCTGTCGATCAGCTGCATGTCGTTGACCAACCCATTGCGAAACGACAGGCGCAGGCTGTCGAACAGGGTGTCCTTGGTCTTGGGCTTGAGGGTGAAGTCGATCACCCCGCTTTGTTCCTTGGCGCTGATCTCGAAGCTTTCGCTGATCTTGGACACGTCGCCGGAGAGCAACAGGGCCGGGGTCTGGGTCAGGCGCTGGTCGAGTTTTTTGATGGTCACCTGCTCCAGGTCCGGGTCCCACAGCGAGACCTTCTGGCCATCGGAGACCATCAGTTGTTCTTGCGGCGCATCGGTGTGCCAGTAGAACAGCCCCGGGCGCTGCAATGCCATCTGGCCGGCGGTTTCCTGCAACTGGGTGCCGCTGCCATCGAGGGTCAGTTGGGAGAACCGCGCCGTCAGGGTCTGGGACTTTTCCAGCAATTGGGTCAAGCGTGCCACGTCCTTGTCATCGGCGTGGGCGGTCAGCGTGGTCAGGGCCAGTACCGGCAGCAACAGCATGCGGATCAGACGCATGGGAGTCCTCATAGAATTCGTGGGAAGGCGAACGGCGTGCTGGCACGCCGCCCTGTGGCAAATCAGTGCTTAGTCGCGCGAAGGGCCCGGGGCCAGGACTTCACGCGAGCCGTTGGTGTTCATGGAGGTCACGACCCCGGCCATTTCCATGGCCTCGATCATACGCGCGGCACGGTTGTAGCCTATTTTCAGCTTACGCTGCACGGCAGAGATGGAGGCGCGACGGCTTTCGAGCACGAACTGTACCGCTTCGTCGTACAAGGCGTCGGTTTCGGCATCTTCTTCCCCGCCACCACTGCCGCCATCAAAACCGCTGCCGGCCTCTTCGATGCCATTGAGAATGTCATCGTTGTATTCCGGTGCGCCGCGCAGTTTCCAGGCCTCTACCACGCGGTGCACCTCGTCATCGGAGACGAAAGCGCCGTGCACGCGGATCGGCAGACTGGTGCCGGGCGGCATGTAGAGCATGTCGCCGTGGCCCAGCAGTTGCTCGGCGCCACCCTGGTCGATAATGGTGCGCGAGTCGATCTTGCTCGATACCTGGAATGCCATGCGCGTGGGGATGTTGGCCTTGATGAGGCCGGTAATCACGTCCACCGAAGGACGCTGGGTGGCGAGGATCAGGTGGATACCGGCGGCACGGGCCTTTTGGGCGATACGGGCGATCAGCTCTTCGACCTTTTTGCCGACGATCATCATCATGTCGGCGAATTCATCGACCACGACCACGATGGTCGGCAGCTTGGTCAGCAACGGCGCTTCGTCGTGGATGCTCTGGCGGTTGTACAACGGGTCGGTCAGCGGCGTGCCTGCGTCCTGAGCTTCCTTGACCTTATGGTTGAAGCCCGACAGGTTGCGCACCCCCATCTTCGCCATCAGTTTGTAGCGCCGCTCCATCTCGGCCACGCTCCAGCGCAGGGCGTTGGCAGCGTCCTTCATGTCGGTGACCACCGGGCACAGTAGGTGCGGGATGCCTTCGTAGATCGACAACTCGAGCATTTTCGGGTCGATCATGATGAGCTTGGCGTCTTCAGGGCCGGACTTGAACAGGATCGACAGAATCATCGCGTTGACGCCCACCGACTTACCGGAGCCTGTCGTACCGGCCACCAGCAGGTGGGGCATCTTCGCCAGGTCGGTGATAACCGGTTTGCCGCCGATGTCATGGCCCAGGGCCAGGGTGACCGGGGATTTCGCGTCGTCGTACTCCGGTGTCGACAGCACCTCGGAGAAGCGCACGATCTGGCGGTCTTCGTTGGGGATCTCGATGCCGACGGTGGTCTTGCCGGGAATCACTTCCACCACCCGCACACTGGTCACGGCCAGGGAACGGGCCAGGTCCTTGGCCAGGTTGGAGATGCGGCTGACCTTGACACCTGCGGCGGGCTGGATTTCGTAGCGGGTAATCACCGGGCCTGGGTGAATCGAATCCACAGAAACTTCAACACCAAACTCCTTGAGTTTGATTTCCAGCAAATGACCGACGGCGGCCAAAGACTCGGGGGAATAATTGAGTTGCTTCTTTTCAGCCGGGTCCAGGATAGAGATTGGTGGCAAAGTGCCTTCAACTGCACTGTCGACAAACAACGGTGCCTGTTTCTCTTTTTGAACACGCTTACTCGGTTCCGGCGTTTTGGCCGGAGCCGGTGCAATAACCGGCGGAACTTGTTTTTCCCGCTCGGACATATGCTTACTCAAGGCTTGTTCACGCTCGATCAAACGCTCTTTGACCTTGGCTTGTTCGCGCTTATCGGTGACCGTAGGCGCCACCACTTCGTTGACCCGGGTATCGACCTCGCGCAACTGCGCAACCAGTTGTTTGCGTTCGACACGGGCCGCCCACCAACGGTTGGCCGCGCCCTGGAACAACTCGAAGAGGTCCAGGGTGATCTTGCCGGTCACGTCCATGACCTTGAACCACGAAAGGTCGGTAAATACTGTCAGGCCGAATAGGAACAACGCGATGAACATCAGCGTACTGCCCTGGATGTTCAGCGCGTTCTTCGCGAGGTCGCCCAGGCTCTCGCCCAACGCACCGCCGGCCCCAGCCGGCAAGCCGGTGGGCGCGTGAAAGTGGATGTGGGCCAGGGCTGCGCCCGACAGCACAAGGAACACCAGGCCGATCAGGCGCCAGGAAAACAGCCAACCGCTCCACAGCCAGGGTTCGTGGCGCTGGCGAAATATTTGGTAGGTCTTGATGGCCAATAACAACGGGAAGATATAGGCGAAGTAACCCAGGATCATGAACAGGATATCGGCGCTATAAGAACCGGCGGGGCCGCCGAAGTTCTGCACGTCATCAATCTTGCTGTTATGGCTCCAGCCCGGATCGTCCTTGCCGTAAGTCAGCAATGCCATCATCAGAAACAGGCACAATGCGCCAATGGCAATCAGTGCACCTTCCTTTAACCGGTAGTGCAATTGCTGGCGCCAGAGAGGAACTACTGCTTTAGGTGCTGCCGTGGATTTCTTCAAAACGCGTCTTTTCCTGCGCCGTAGCGCGACCAACTGTTGATTGACTATAAAAACTGCCCAATCCGGGCAGGCAACAAGTTAACAAGCATAACTGAAACTATTTTTAACACTGTGCTCTTCATTCTTGAAGCAAAGTGCGCGCCGAATGGCCATTGTACGGGTTTGCACGGGCGATGCCACGTCGCGACGGCTTGGGTGTAGCATAGCCAGCAGGCCGGCAGATGCGGGCCAATTTGAGCACGCATTGTCTTTTGTGACAAAGGCTTATGAGAGGTTTTATGAACGGGGCAGAGCATTTGCGCCGGATCCCGGGCCCTGAAGTGCCAGTACCGTACTACCGCCTCGAAGCCACCCCGAGTTCGACCCTGATGGCCGTGTAGAGTTGCAGATACCCAACAACCCTCGTCTTCGCCGACACAGCCCCTACTGTCTGTATCGGCCCTGCTATAAGCCTGAATGCCATGCTGACCTGGTTACAACGCAACTCCCTCGCCTTCCCGCCGCTGGAAAAAGCCATGCGCGAGCCCAACGGCCTGCTGGCCGCCGGCGGCGACCTGAGCGCCGATCGCCTGATCCAGGCTTACCGCCATGGTTGCTTCCCATGGTTCTCCGAAGGCCAGCCCATCCTCTGGTGGTCGCCAGACCCGCGCACCGTCCTATTTCCGAGCGAACTACATATTTCCCGCAGCTTGGCCAAGCTGCTGCGCCAGCAACGCTACCAGGTAACGTTCGACCAAGACTTCGCTGCCGTCATCCAGGCCTGCGCAGCGCCCCGGGAATATGCCGACGGCACCTGGATCACCGAGGCGATGCAGAACGCCTACGTGGAGCTGCACAAGCGCGGGTATGCCCACTCGGTCGAGGTCTGGGACCAGGGCGTGCTCGTCGGCGGGCTCTATGGGCTGGCGATGGGGCAACTGTTTTTTGGCGAGTCTATGTTCAGCCGCGCCGACAACGCCTCCAAGTTCGGCTTCGCCACCCTGGTCAAGCACCTTGAGCGGTCAGGCTTTGTCCTCATCGACTGTCAGATGCCCACCGAACACCTGCACAGCCTCGGCGCCCGTGCCCTCCCCCGCCGCGAGTTCGCAGGCTACCTGGCCCGCCATCTTGACCAGCCCAACAGCGCCACCTGGGTTCCCTAGGCGCCTTTTACCAAGCTGGCTTACACTTACCCAAAGCTTATTCCGAGGGTTGACCATGACCGAGTTGGCGCGCCTGAAGTTCTATGCCACTCAGCCTCACTCTTGCAGCTACCTGCCCGAAGAGCAGGCGACTACGCTTTTTCTCGACCCTAGCCAGCCCATGGATGTGCATGTGTATGCCGACCTGTCGGAGATGGGCTTTCGCCGCAGCGGCGACCACCTCTACCGGCCCCACTGCCAGAACTGCAACGCCTGCGTCCCCGCACGCATCCCCGCAGCGCAATTTTTGCCCAACCGCCAGCAGAAACGCATCTTCAAGCGCAATGCGGATTTGCATGTGCAACCGGCCAAGCCCACGTTCAGCGAAGAATACTTCGACCTTTACCAACGCTACATCGAGCAACGTCACGCCGACGGCGACATGTACCCACCCAGCCGCGAACAGTTTTCAACCTTTCTGGTCCGCGAACTGCCCTTCTCCAGATTCTATGAGTTCCGTCTTGACGGTCGCCTACTCGCGGTAGCGGTCAGCGACCTACTGCCCAACGGGCTCTCGGCGGTGTACACCTTTTATGAGCCCAAGGAAGAGCGGCGCAGCCTCGGGCGCTATGCCATCCTCTGGCAAATCGCCGAGGCCCGGCGCCTGGAGCTGGATGCGGTGTACCTCGGCTACTGGATCAAGAACTGCAAAAAGATGAACTACAAGACCCAATATCGCCCCATCGAGCTGCTCATTAATCAACGTTGGGTGACCATGAGTTAGAAGCCCTTGGCTTAAACCCCATTTTTCGGGCACAATGCACGCCGCTTTTGCCTGGCGCAGTTGCACCGGGCCATTCATTGGATACCGAGGGCTTTACTGCATGTCGAAAGAAGACAGCTTCGAAATGGAAGGCACTGTCGTCGACACCCTGCCCAACACCATGTTTCGCGTGGAGTTGGAAAATGGGCACGTCGTAACCGCGCATATCTCCGGCAAGATGCGCAAGAATTACATTCGTATTCTTACCGGTGACAAAGTGCGCGTCGAGCTGACGCCCTATGACTTGAGCAAAGGTCGCATCACTTACCGCGCTCGCTAAGCAAGTCAATACAAGACGCCCGGTTCATACCGGGCGTTTTTGTTTGCGCAAATTAACAGACAACAAAAAGGCGCATTCAAGCGCCTTTTTGTTTTACTGCCCGCTCACTATCAAGCCATTTCAGCCGTGGTTTCGAACTCGAAGGTCAGCTCGCCATCCTTCAGATCGATATGTACCACGCCGCCATGCTCGGCCAACTCGCCAAAGAGAATCTCTTCGGCCAGGGGGCGCTTGATCTTGTCCTGGATCAAACGAGCCATCGGGCGGGCACCCATTTGCACATCGTAGCCACCCTCGGCCAGCCACCCCCGCGCCGCATCCGTCACCTCCAACAGCACACGCTTGTCCTCCAACTGCGCCTGAAGCTCGGTAAGGAATTTGTCCACCACACTTTTGATGACTTCGTGGCTGAGGCGACCGAACTGGATAATGGTATCCAGGCGGTTGCGGAACTCCGGCGTGAAACTCTTCTTGATCGCTTCCATGGCGTCAGAAGAGTGATCCTGGAAAGTGAAGCCAATAGACGCGCGCGCTGCCGTTTCCGCACCCGCATTGGTTGTCATGATAAGGATCACATTACGGAAATCTGCCTTGCGCCCGTTGTTGTCCGTCAGCGTCCCGTGGTCCATGACCTGCAACAACAGGTTGAAGACTTCCGGGTGCGCCTTCTCGATCTCATCGAGCAACAACACGCAATGCGGTTGCTTGGTGATAGCCTCGGTCAACAAACCGCCCTGGTCGAAACCGACATACCCGGGAGGTGCGCCGATCAAGCGGGACACGGTATGCCGCTCCATGTACTCGGACATGTCGAAGCGCACCAACTCGATACCCATGGCCTTGGCCAACTGCCTGGCAGCTTCGGTCTTGCCAACACCGGTCGGCCCCGCGAACAGGAAGGAGCCTACGGGCTTGTCGGGCGATTTGAGCCCTGCGCGAGACAACTTGATCGCGGTCGACAATGAATCGATAGCGGCATCCTGGCCGAACACGGTGAGTTTCAGATCCCGTTCAAGATTGCGCAGCAGTTCCTTATCAGAACTGGTGACATGCTTAGGCGGAATACGAGCGATTTTGGCCACAATATCTTCAACCTGCGGCACCTCAATACGCTTCACGCGCTTCTCGACCGGTTGCAGGCGCTGATAGGCGCCCGCCTCGTCGATAACGTCGATGGCTTTGTCGGGCATATGCCGATCATTGATGTAGCGCGATGCCAGCTCGGCAGCCGCGCGCAATGCCTCATCGCTGTACTCGATATTGTGATGCTGCTCAAAACGCCCTTTAAGGCCGCGCAAAATTCCAATGGTGTCTTCTACCGAAGGCTCTGACACGTCAACCTTCTGGAAGCGCCGCGCCAAGGCGCGATCCTTCTCGAAAATACCGCGAAACTCCTGAAACGTAGTGGAACCGATGCAACGAATGTCGCCCGAAGACAACAACGGCTTGAGCAGATTCGAGGCATCCATCACGCCACCAGAGGCCGCACCAGCACCAATGATGGTGTGGATCTCATCAATAAAAAGGATGGCCTGCGGACGTTTTTTCAGCTCACCCAACAACGCTTTGAAACGCTTCTCGAAATCGCCGCGGTATTTGGTCCCGGCGAGCAGCGCCCCCAGGTCCAGGGAGTAGACAACGCTGTTAGCCAGCAGGTCTGGCACCTGATTATCGACAATGCGCTTGGCCAAGCCTTCAGCGATCGCGGTTTTACCCACACCCGCCTCGCCGACCAACAGAGGATTGTTCTTGCGTCGACGCGCCAGTATCTGGGCGACGCGCTCCACTTCCAGCTCACGCCCTACCAGCGGGTCGATACGACCCTGACGCGCGAGTTCATTGAGGTTGCTGGCGTACGCATCCAGAGGATTGCCTGAAGAGGAAGACTCACCGCCCTCATCGTCCTGCATATCTTGCTCACCTTCAGAGTGATCGCCATGCCCCGGCACTTTTGAAATGCCATGGGCGATGTAGTTGACGACATCAATGCGCGCAACGCTCTGCTGCTTGAGCAGAAACACGGCCTGACTCTCTTGCTCACTAAAGATGGCGACTAGCACGTTGGCGCCAGTCACTTCCCGCTTGCCCGAGCTCTGTACATGGAAGACAGCACGCTGCAGAACCCGCTGAAACCCCAGGGTTGGCTGGGTTTCGCGATCCTCGTCATGGACAGGGATCAACGGAGTGGTGGAGTCGATGAACTCCTGCAGATCGTGCTTGAGTTTGTCGAGGTTGGCGCCGCACGCACGTAACACAGTGGCGGCGGCCTCGTTATCCAAAAGGGCCAACAAAAGGTGCTCGACCGTCATGAACTCATGACGCTTTGAGCGAGCCTCCTTGAAGGCGAGATTGAGAGTGACTTCGAGCTCGCGGTTTAACATAGCTTCACCTCATACCCAAGTGGTCGGAGTTAACCGTCCTTCTCGATTTCACAGAGTAGCGGATGCTGGCTTTCCCTGGCGTACTGGTTGACCTGCATGGCCTTGGTCTCGGCGATGTCGCGGGTAAACACTCCACATACTGCCCGTCCTTCTGTATGAACGGCCAGCATGACCTTGGTCGCCAGCTCGCGATTCAGGTTAAAAAACACCTCGAGCACTTCGACGACGAAATCCATCGGTGTGTAGTCATCATTGAACAAAACCACCTTGTACATCGGTGGCGCCTGTAGGGCAGGCTTAGCCTCCTGTACAGCAATGCCTGCGGAATCGTCGTCGTGTAGGTCCGGGCGATCCTGATTGAATGTTAGTCGAATCTGGCTGATTGCATGCATGGAAAGAAAGGTTCGTCAGTTGTGCAAATACAGTGGTGGGGGCTCCCCGGGAGGATTTCAACTCCATCCGCCCAGTCACCTTGACTATCAGCAAAACGGTGTTACAACCAATAGGAGCCCACATTGGGTAATAAAGGTCCGCACCGTCAACCGGATTTTCCGTTTTGAGTGCAGATTAACTGGATGATACTCCAGTGATGGAGTCTGTTGCAGAGGGATATGAGTATGGCAAGCGGCAAGGTCAAATGGTTTAACAATGCCAAGGGGTATGGATTTATCAACGAAGAAGGCAAGACAGAAGACCTGTTTGCCCATTATTCAGCTATCGAGATGGATGGATACAAGACCCTGAAAGCGGGTCAGCCAGTGAAGTTCGAAATCATCCAGGGCCCCAAGGGACTGCATGCCATCAAAATCAGCGCCAATATCGATACCCCCAACGCCGGCACAAGCAGCCCGACACCAAGAAAAGAAGCCGCTGCAACCTAAGAACAACCAAACATTCAGATATAAAAAACCGGCCATATCAATCAAATGAAATGGCCGGTTTTTGCTTAGCGCAGATCAGCTCACATATGAGAGATCAGGGCATCGCCGAACGCAGAAGACGACAGCAGTTTGGCACCGTCCATCAGGCGTTCGAAGTCATAGGTCACAGTCTTGGCCGAGATGGCGCCATTGGTGCCCTTGATGATGAGGTCGGCCGCTTCGGTCCAGCCCATGTGACGCAGCATCATTTCCGCCGACAGGATCAGCGAACCCGGGTTCACCTGGTCTTTGCCTGCGTACTTCGGGGCCGTACCGTGGGTGGCTTCGAACATGGCGATGGTGTCAGACAGGTTGGCGCCCGGAGCGATACCGATACCGCCCACTTCCGCCGCCAGGGCGTCGGACAGGTAGTCACCGTTGAGGTTCAGGGTGGCGATCACATCGTACTCGGCCGGGCGCAGCAGGATCTGCTGAAGCATGGCGTCGGCAATGGCATCCTTGACGATGACGTTCTTGCCGGTTTTTGGGTTCTTGAACTGCATCCAAGGACCACCATCAAGCAGGGTCGCGCCGAATTCTTCAGCCGCCACTTCATAGGCCCATTCCTTGAAGGCACCTTCGGTGAACTTCATGATGTTGCCTTTGTGCACGATGGTCAGCGAGTCACGGTCGTTATCGACTACATACTGCAGTGCCTTGCGAGCCAGACGCTTGGTGCCCTGCAGGGAAACCGGCTTGATACCGATGCCGCAGTTTTCGTCGAAACGGATCTTGGTCACGCCCATTTCGTCTTTCAGGAACTTGATGACCTTGGTCGCTTCCGGCGAACCCGCCTTCCACTCGATACCGGCATAAATGTCTTCGGAGTTTTCGCGGAAGATCGTCATGTCGACGTCGCCAGGCTTCTTGACCGGGCTAGGCACGCCTTCAAACCAACGCACAGGGCGCAGGCAAACGTACAGGTCCAGTTGCTGGCGCAGGGCCACGTTCAGGGAACGGATACCGCCGCCGACTGGCGTGGTCAACGGGCCCTTGATGGAGACAACGTAGTCTTTGACGGCGTCCAGGGTTTCCTGAGGCAGCCAGGTGTCCTGATCGTAGACCTGAGTGGCCTTCTCACCGGCGTACACTTCCATCCAGGAGATTTTGCGCTCGCCACCGTAAGCTTTCTTAACAGCCGCATCGACAACCTTAATCATGACCGGGCTGATATCGACGCCAATGCCATCACCTTCGATAAAAGGGATGATCGGGTTGTTAGGAACATTGAGAGAATGGTCTGCATTGACGGTGATTTTGTCGCCGACTGCTGGAACCTGAATCTTCTTGTATCCCATGCTGGACTCCGTTGTGTGGATTGAACATCTGGCTGCGCAGGAGCGTAACCCAGTTGAATCTGGACGGGAACCTTATGTTCCACTCATCTGGGACCGAACCTGTACTTTTGGCGCCCTACAAGCTGCAAAGCAACGAGGGAACCGACAAAGTGCAGCACCAGGGCGCGCAGTGTAAGGCCCCCACCGGGCACGAGCCTTTAGACCAAAGGACAACCCCCCGCCCGCATTCGCCGCCAGCGTAGTACTAAAGACCTATGTATAATGCGCCGGTGACCACTGGGTCACAGAACACAACCCTGTCAGGAATGAGACTTTCAGCCCTGAAGAGGCCGCGCTGCTACCGCAAACCGGCCGTCCGACGTTTGATTGATGCACCCAACATCATCGCGAAGAAACCTCGACTTTCGGCTCATGGATGACTTTGAACGAAAGCGCCTATCACGCGCATCTCGAGTTTCCGAGCACGCTTAGCCAGAAGAGAGTTAATCCGAATATGCCCACCCGCTCGAAGATCATCTACACCTTCACCGACGAAGCTCCCGCCCTCGCCACTTACTCCCTGCTCCCGATCATCGAAGCCTTCACCGCTTCGGCCGATATCGCCGTGGAAACCCGTGACATCTCTCTTGCAGCACGCATCCTCGCCAGCTTCACCGAGCAACTGAGCACGGACAAAGCGGTGTCGGACGACCTGGCAGAACTGGGCGACCTGGCCATCACGCCAGAAGCCAACATCATCAAGCTGCCCAACATCAGTGCTTCGGTCCCCCAGCTCAAGGCTGCGATCAAGGAGCTCCAGGCCAAAGGCTTCGAGCTGCCGGACTACCCGGAAGCGCCGGCCAACGACGCCGACAAAGAAACCCGCGCCCGCTACGACAAGATCAAGGGCAGCGCCGTGAACCCGGTGCTGCGCGAAGGCAACTCCGACCGCCGCGCCCCGCTGTCGGTCAAGAACTACGCCCGCAAGCATCCGCACAAAATGGGCGCCTGGGCTGCGGACTCCAAGTCCCACGTGGCCCACATGAGCAACGGCGACTTCTACGGCAGCGAAAAAGCCGCACTGATCGAAACCAAGGACAGCGTCAAAATCGAACTGATCGCCCAGGACGGCAGCGTCAGCGTCCTTAAGGAAAAGACCGCCGTGCAAGCCGGCGAGATCATCGATTGCGCCATCATGAGCAAAAAGGCCCTGCGCGCCTTCATCGCCGCGCAAATTGAAGACGCCAAAAAACAAGGCGTACTGCTGTCGGTGCACTTGAAAGCCACCATGATGAAAGTCTCCGACCCGATCATGTTCGGCCAGATCGTTGCCGAGTTCTATCAGGACGCCCTGAGCAAGCACGCTGATGTGCTGCGCGAAATCGGCTTCAACCTGAACAACGGCATCGGCGACCTTTACGCGCGCATCAAGGCCCTGCCGGTGGAGCAACAAGCCCAGATCGAAGCCGACATCCAGGCTGTGTACGCAGTCCGCCCGGCACTGGCGATGGTCAACTCCGACAAAGGCATCACCAACCTGCACGTACCGAGCGACGTGATCGTCGACGCCTCGATGCCCGCCATGATCCGTGACTCCGGCAAGATGTGGGGCACCGACGGCCAGTTGCACGACACCAAGGCCGTGATCCCGGATCGCTGCTACGCCACCATCTACCAAGCGGTAATCGAAGACTGCAAGCAACACGGCGCCTTCGACCCGACCACCATGGGCAGCGTGCCGAACGTGGGCCTGATGGCGAAAAAGGCCGAAGAGTACGGCTCCCACGACAAGACTTTCCAGATCAAGGCTGACGGCGTGGTTCGCGTCACCGACAGCAAAGGCAACCTGCTGTTGGAGCAAGCGGTCGAGGCCGGTGACATCTTTCGCATGTGCCAGACCAAGGACGCACCGATCCAGGACTGGGTCAAACTGGCGGTCAACCGTGCCCGCGCCAGTGCAACCCCGGCGATTTTCTGGCTGGACCCGATGCGCGCCCATGATGGCGTCGTGGTCGAGAAAGTTCAGGCCTACCTGAAGGATCACGACACCTCGGGCCTGGACATCCGCATCATGTCGCCGGTCGAGGCGATGGCGTTCACCCTCAAGCGTATCCGCGCGGGGCAGGACACCATCTCGGTCACCGGCAACGTACTGCGCGACTACCTGACCGACCTGTTCCCGATCATGGAACTGGGCACCAGCGCCAAGATGCTGTCGATCGTGCCGCTGATGAACGGTGGCGGCCTGTTCGAGACCGGCGCTGGCGGCTCCGCGCCCAAACATGTGCAGCAACTGCTGGAAGAGAACTTCCTACGCTGGGACTCCCTGGGTGAGTTCCTCGCCCTGGCCGCTTCCTTGGAGCACCTGGGCACCACCTACGACAATCCCAAGGCGCAGGTGCTGGCCAAAACCCTGGACCAAGCCACCGGTAAGTTCCTGGACAACAACAAGTCGCCTTCGCGCAAAGTCGGCAACATCGACAACCGCGGCAGCCACTTCTACCTGGCGCTGTACTGGGCCCAGGCCCTGGCCGCCCAGACCGAAGACAGCGCCCTGCAAGCGCAATTCGCCACCCTGGCCCAGACCCTGGCCGAGAACAAGGCAACCATCGTTGCCGAGCTCAACGCGGTCCAGGGCAAGCCAGTGGATATCGGCGGCTACTACCACGCCACCCCGGCGCTGTTGCGCAAGGCAATGCGTCCAAGCAAGACCTTCAACGACGCCATCGCGGCCCTGGTATCGGACAGCCTGGCTGCCTGATTGCCCCCCCCCCGCGCCGCCACCACAAACCCCGGCCCCGTGCCGGGGTTTGTGCTTTGCGGACCTTGATTGCCCTACATGAACGAGCTTGCGCGTGATAACGGTTTATCATCCCGCAGCGGTATCGGCCGGCACATTGCTATCGCCTGCAGGTTCACCCCACAAAAAGTCCACCTAACATCCCCTGCATAAACCTGAAATCGAGGAAGTTCTATGGATTGGCAGCCCCACATCACCGTCGCCACCATCGTCGAAGACAACGGCCGCTTCCTGATGGTCGAAGAGTCCAAGGGCGGCCGCGCCGTGCTCAACCAACCCGCCGGCCATCTGGACCCGAACGAAACCCTGATTGAGGCCGCCGTTCGCGAAACCCTGGAAGAAACCGGCTGGGACGTCGAACCCACCGCGGTGGTTGGCCTCTACCTCTACACCGCCCCCAGCAACGGCGTGACCTACCAACGTGTGTGCTTCGCCGCCAAGCCCCTCAAACACCACCCCGATTATCAACTCGACGACGGCATCATCGGTGCCCGCTGGCTGACCCGCGACGAATTGATAGCCCGACGCGAGCACTGGCGCAGCGAGCTGATTATCCGCTGCATCGACGATTATCTGGCCGGCTCGCGCCACAGCCTGGCGCTGATCCGCCCTTCTCTTTAGCCTTGCGGGCTACGGCCTGCTAGAATCGCGTCCTTTTTCAAGACACCCGTTGAATTCCTATGCGTGAGCCAGCCCCTTCTGACACACAAAAGAAGCGCGTCATCGTCGGCATGTCCGGCGGCGTGGATTCTTCCGTTTCCGCCCTCCTGCTGATCGAGCAGGGCTATGAGGTGGAAGGCCTGTTCATGAAGAACTGGGAAGAAGACGATGGAACGGACTACTGCACCGCCATGGACGACCTGGCCGACGCCCAGGCCGTTTGCGACAAGATCGGCATCAAGCTGCACACCGCCAACTTCGCCGCCGAATACTGGGACAACGTGTTCGAGCACTTCCTGGCCGAATACAAGGCCGGGCGCACGCCTAACCCGGACATCCTGTGCAACCGCGAAATCAAGTTCAAGGCGTTCCTCGACTACGCCTTGATGCTGGGTGCCGACCTGATTGCTACAGGCCACTACGTGCGCCGCCGCGATATCGATGGCCGTACCGAGCTGCTCAAGGGCCTGGACCCGAACAAAGACCAGAGCTACTTCCTCCACGCCGTGGGTGGCGAGCAGATCGCCAAGACCCTGTTCCCGGTCGGCGAGCTGGAAAAACCCGCGGTGCGCGCTATCGCTGAAAAGCACGAGTTGGCCACCGCCAAGAAAAAGGACTCCACCGGGATCTGCTTTATCGGCGAACGCCGCTTCAGCGACTTCCTCAAGCAGTACCTGCCCGCACAACCGGGCGAGATCAAAACCACCGAAGGCGAGGTCATCGGCCGCCACCATGGCCTGATGTACCACACCATCGGCCAGCGCCAGGGCCTGGGCATCGGCGGCCTAAAAGATGCAGGCGATGAGCCCTGGTACGTACTGGTCAAGGACCTGGAGCACAACGAACTGATCGTCGGCCAGGGCAACAATCACCCCTGGCTGTTTTCAGGCGCCCTGCTCGCCTCCGACATCTATTGGGTCAACCCGATCGATCTGAGCGCACCGCGCCGGCTCACCGCCAAAGTGCGCTATCGCCAGAGCGATCAGCCCTGCACCCTGGAAAAAACCGCCGATGGCTATCGCGCTACCTTTGATGAACCGCAACGGGCGGTCACACCGGGGCAATCGGTGGTGTTCTATGACGGTGAAATCTGCCTGGGTGGCGGCGTGATCGAAGTC
This sequence comes from Pseudomonas sp. MF08817, assembly GCF_059862705.1. Taxonomy (NCBI): domain Bacteria; kingdom Pseudomonadati; phylum Pseudomonadota; class Gammaproteobacteria; order Pseudomonadales; family Pseudomonadaceae; genus Pseudomonas; species Pseudomonas sp. MF08817. Next base: position 39,769 of record NZ_JCBCUY010000019.1, on the reverse strand, counting down.
GCCGAACCCTGGAGCAACCCGGCATGAGCCCGACTCAGGAGCAACTGACAGCCCTGGGCGGCGTGTTCCTTGCCGCGGTACTGGTGGACAAGATTGCCAAGACCGGGCAGGTCACCGAGGCGGGCCTGAGCTGCATGCTCGGCAGCCTGCTGATCCGCGACCCCAAGGACACCCTGGAAGTCTACGGCGGCGATGACCTGAACCTGCGCGAAGGTTACCGCGCCCTCATCGGCGCCCTTGAGCGCGACCCTAACACCTTGCAGCGCGAGCCACTGCGCTACGCCCTGTCCATGCTGGGTCTGGAGCGGCAACTGGCCAAGCGCGACGACCTGCTGGAAACCATCGGCAAACGCCTGCCGCAGATCCAGGCGCAGGTAGAGCATTTCGGCCCCGCCCATGAAAATGTCATCGCTGCGTGCGGCGCGCTGTACCAGGACACCCTGAGCACCCTGCGCCAGCGCATCCAGGTGCACGGCGACATGCGCAACCTGCAGCAGCCCAGCAATGCCTCGAAGATCCGCGCCCTGCTCCTGGCCGGCATTCGCTCGGCGCGCCTGTGGCGGCAACTGGGTGGGCATCGCTGGCAACTGGTCATCAGCCGACGCAAGCTGCTCAAAGAGCTCTACCCGCTGATGCGCAGTAGCTGAACCTGTATTTGTAGCCCTTAACGCGTAATACGTCGGTCAGTTGGCAACGGACCGACGATTTTTTTCATGTATGATACGCGCCCCATTTCGTTGCCCGACTGTCCGAGAACACCCCATGCAGCTCTCTTCGCTCACTGCGGTTTCCCCTGTTGACGGCCGCTACGCCGGCAAAACTCAGGCCCTGCGCCCTATTTTCAGCGAGTACGGCCTGATCCGCGCCCGCGTCCTGGTTGAAGTGCGTTGGCTCCAACGCCTGGCCGCCCATCCCGCCATCAGCGAAGTGCCGGCGTTCTCCGCGCAAGCCAACGCCGTGTTGAACACCCTGGCGGAAAATTTCTCCCTGGAACACGCCGAGCGTGTGAAAGAGATCGAGCGCACCACCAACCACGACGTTAAAGCCATCGAATACCTGCTCAAAGAGCAAGCGGCCAAGCTGCCGGAACTGGCCCAGGTCAGCGAGTTCATCCACTTTGCCTGCACCAGTGAGGACATCAACAACCTGTCCCACGCCCTGATGCTGCGCGAAGGCCGTGATGACGTGATGCTGCCCCTGATGCGCCAGACCGCCAATGCCATCCGCGAACTGGCGATCCGCTTCGCCGACGTGCCGATGCTGTCGCGCACCCACGGCCAACCGGCTTCGCCGACCACCCTGGGCAAAGAGCTGGCCAACGTCGTGTATCGCCTGGAGCGCCAGATCGCCCAGGTTGCCGCCGTGCCGCTGCTGGGCAAGATCAACGGCGCCGTGGGCAACTACAACGCCCACCTGTCGGCCTACCCCGAGATCGACTGGGAAGCCAACGCTCGCGCCTTCATCGAAGACGAACTGGGCCTGGGCTTCAACCCCTACACCACCCAGATCGAACCTCACGACTACATCGCCGAACTGTTCGATGCCATCGCCCGCTTCAACACCATCCTGATCGACTTCGATCGCGATATCTGGGGCTACATCTCCCTGGGCTACTTCAAGCAGCGCACCATCGCCGGCGAAATTGGCTCCTCGACCATGCCCCACAAGGTCAACCCGATCGACTTCGAGAACTCCGAAGGCAACCTGGGCATTGCCAACGCGCTGTTCCAGCACCTGGCGAGCAAGCTGCCGATTTCCCGCTGGCAGCGCGACCTGACTGACTCCACCGTACTGCGTAACCTGGGCGTCGGCTTTGCCCACAGCGTGATCGCGTACGAAGCGAGCCTCAAAGGCATCAGCAAGCTGGAACTCAACGAGCAGAAAATCGCCGCTGACCTGGACGCCTGCTGGGAAGTCCTGGCCGAGCCGATCCAAACGGTCATGCGTCGCTACAACATCGAAAACCCGTATGAAAAACTCAAAGAGTTGACGCGCGGCAAAGGCATCAGCCCACAAGCGCTGCAAACTTTCATCGATGGCCTGCAAATGCCGGCCGCCGCGAAAGCCGAACTCAAGCTGCTGACGCCGGCCAACTACATCGGCAACGCCGTGGCCCAAGCCAAACGCATCTGATCGCCGCTTGACCCCTTGAGACGCCCGGCAGCGCCGGGCGTTTTTATTCCCGTCTGAAAAGTGCTTTTTTTCAATAGGTTACACATGAATCCTGATATTCCTCTTCAACTTCTGGGCGGCATCACGGCACGGGAATTCCTGCGCGACTACTGGCAGAAGAAGCCCCTGCTGATCCGCCAAGCCATCCCCGATTTCGAAAGCCCGATCGACGCCGACGAACTGGCCGGCCTGGCCCTGGAAGAAGAGGTCGAATCGCGCCTCATCATCGAGAACGGCGAACGCCCCTGGGAATTGCGCCGCGGCCCTTTCGCCGAAGACGAATTCAGCAAACTACCGGAGCGCGACTGGACCCTGCTGGTGCAAGCAGTCGACCAATTCGTACCGGAAGTCAGCGAACTGCTGGAACACTTCCGCTTCCTGCCGAGCTGGCGCGTGGACGACGTGATGATTAGCTTCGCCGCGCCGGGCGGCAGCGTCGGCCCGCATTTCGACAACTACGACGTGTTCCTGCTGCAAGGCCACGGCAAGCGCAACTGGAAAATTGGCCAGATGTGCACCTCCGAAAGCCCGATGCTGCAACACGCCGATCTGCGCATCCTGGCCGAATTTGAAGAAACCGACGAATGGGTCCTGGAACCAGGCGACATGCTCTACTTGCCGCCGCGCCTGGCTCATTGCGGCGTGGCCGTGAATGACTGCATGACCTACTCCGTGGGTTTCCGCGCGCCAAGCGCCGCCGAAGTGCTGACCCATTTCACCGACTTCCTCAGCCAGTTCCTGCCTGATGAAGATCGCTACACCGACGCCGACGCGCAACCGGTCAGCGACCCGCACCAGATCCAGCACGACGCCCTCGACCGCCTCAAGGGCCTGCTGGCCGAGCACATGAGCGACGAACGCTTGCTGCTGACCTGGTTCGGCCAGTTCATGACCGAGCCACGCTACCCGGAACTGGTGGCTGGCCCCGAGGATCTGGAGGAGGAAGAGGTGCTCAACGCCCTGGAACAAGGCGCCATCCTGATCCGCAATCCAAGCGCACGCCTGGCCTGGTCGGAAGTCGACGACGATCTGCTACTGTTCGCCAGCGGTCAGAGCCGTTACCTGCCAGGTAAATTGCGCGAACTGTTGAAAATGATCTGCGCCGCCGATGCCCTGCACGCCGACAACCTCGGCCCATGGCTGAGCGACGAAGATAGCCGCGGCCTGCTGTGTGAACTGGTCAAGCAAGGAAGCCTGGGGTTTGCCGATGAATAAGATTCACGTACGTGTCGCAGACTGGCAAAAGGACAACGCTGAGATCCGGCGCATTCGTGAAGCGGTGTTCATCGCCGAGCAATCCGTCCCGCCAGAACTGGAATGGGACGCTGATGACAGTGGCGCGGTGCATTTCCTGGCCTACGAGGGCGACTTCCCCATCGGCACCGCCCGCTTGCTGCCCAGCGGCGAGATTGGCCGTGTATCGGTGCTCAAGGACTGGCGCGGGCTGAAGGTGGGCGATGCCCTGATGGAAGCGGTAATCGGCGAAGCCGAGAAACGCGGGCAGACCAAGCAGACCCTCAGCGCACAGGTGCACGCTGCGCCGTTTTATGAGCGCCTGGGCTTCAACATCGTCAGCGAAGAATTCCTAGAAGTAGGCATTCCTCACGTCGATATGGTGCGCGAAGCCTGACCCGCCACGCGATTGCCTTCCCACGCCCGCCCAAAAACACCCTGCTATCCACCGATGCCAGGGTGTTTTGCGTTCTACGATTCAACTTGCCCCCTCGCAGGCCGACAAACTGGCAGAATCAGCCTTTGAATCGCAGAGATAACGGACATGTCCCTACGCACCCTATTCACCGCCGCGCTCCTGGCCGCTAGCTTTTCGGTGATGGCCGCCACCGAAGTCCTGCCATTGAACAATCGCACCAGCGCCGACCTGCTACCGGTGGCGCAGAACTTCCTTGGCAAGGAGGGCACCGTCAGCGCCTACGGCAATCAACTGATCGTCAATGCCGAGCCAGAAAAAATCCAAGGCCTGCGCACCCTGCTCGAGCAGTTGGACACACCGGCCAAGCGCCTGCTGATTACCGTCGACACCAGCGAAAACAGCCAACAGACCAGTACCAGCCAGACCCGTATCATCACCCGCAGCACCGCCAGCCGTGACGGCGGCGTGCAGCAAATCCAGGCCAGCGAAGGCGTCCCGGCCTTGATCCAGACTGGCCAAAGCGTGCCGCTGACCAGCACCCAGACCGATGCCTATGGCCGCCTGCAAAGCCAGACCGAGTACCGCAACGTCACCCAGGGCTTCTACGTCACTGCCAGTGTCACCGGCGACACCGTGCACCTGGCCATCAGCACCAACCGCGACCGTATGAGCCAGGAGCGCCCGGATGTAGTGAACGTGCAGAGCACCGACACAACCGTCAGTGGGCGCCTGGGCGAATGGATCACCCTGGCCGGAATCAACCGCCAGACTCAAGCCGATATTCAAGGCCAGACCCGCAACTACGGGACCCAAGGCCGGGATGACATGAGCCTGCGGGTTAAAGTCGAGACTTTGGACTAGAACATCGAAACCTGACTGATTAGTCGTATTAGACCAAAGATGTAGTGCCGCAAAAAAAGCACTACAAAATGTTTGACGAGGCAAAAAACCAAAGGCATGATGGCCTCGCTCCCGCTAATCAGAGGCCCTGGCAAGGGCCTTCGGATCGATGCTCACACCTTACCGACCTGAGCCGATTCGTGTCTGTACCGCCCACAAGGTGTGTTTGACGAGGTTGCGACTGGAACGAAGTTGTCCCGAGGGACGGAAGCGTAACTAGGTAACCCGGCATCACACTGACAAACGTATAAAGGCCCACGACGCCCGAATGCGCTCGCCAGAACGCCTTTACCTGCTCACTTCCTCCTCGAGCCCATCGTTCATCCCGTCGCCTTCCCCGCCAGACCCGACTTGACTACCTAAGCTTCTGGTCAGCGAGCAGCATGAATTTTCCACCCAAGAACGACTTTCAACAAAGACGCGACGAGGTTTATCTCCATGGCACTGACACGCGAACAGCAAATTGCAGCCCTCGAAAAAGATTGGGCTGAAAACCCACGCTGGAAAGGCGTGACACGCGCTTACTCCGCTGCTGACGTCGTGCGTCTGCGTGGCTCGGTTCAGCCTGAGCACACCCTGGCACGCATGGGCGCCGAAAAGCTGTGGAACCTGGTTACCCAGGGCGCCAAGCCTTCCTTCCGCCCTGAGAAAGATTTCGTCAACTGCATGGGCGCCCTGACTGGTGGCCAGGCTGTGCAACAAGTCAAGGCCGGCATCCAGGCGATCTACCTGTCGGGCTGGCAAGTAGCCGCAGACAACAACTCCGCCGAGTCGATGTACCCGGACCAATCGCTGTACCCGGTTGACTCGGTTCCAACCGTGGTCAAGCGCATCAACAACTCGTTCCGTCGCGCCGACCAGATCCAGTGGAAAGCCGGCAAGAACCCAGGCGACGCTGGCTACATCGACTACTTCGCGCCGATCGTTGCCGACGCTGAAGCCGGTTTCGGCGGCGTTTTGAACGCTTACGAGCTGATGAAGAGCATGATCGAAGCAGGCGCCGCTGGCGTTCACTTCGAAGACCAACTGGCCTCCGTGAAAAAATGCGGCCACATGGGCGGCAAGGTACTGGTTCCAACCCAGGAAGCCGTGCAGAAGCTGACCGCTGCCCGCCTGGCGGCCGACGTTGCCGGCACCCCGACTATCATCCTGGCACGTACCGACGCGAACGCGGCTGACCTGCTGACTTCCGACTGCGACCCGTACGACCAGCCATTCGTGACTGGCGAACGCACCCAGGAAGGCTTCTACAAAGTACGCGCCGGTCTCGACCAGGCGATCGCTCGCGGCCTGGCCTACGCGCCTTACGCTGACCTGATCTGGTGCGAAACCGCCAAGCCAGACCTGGAAGAGGCTCGTCGCTTCGCCGAAGCGATCAAAAAGGAATACCCAGACCAACTGCTGTCGTACAACTGCTCGCCTTCCTTCAACTGGAAGAAAAACCTGGACGACGCGACCATCGCCAAATTCCAGCGCGAACTGTCCGCCATGGGCTACAAGCACCAGTTCATCACCCTGGCCGGCATTCACAATATGTGGCACAGCATGTTCAACCTGGCGCACGACTACGCCCGCAACGACATGACCGCCTACGTGAAGCTGCAAGAGCAGGAATTCGCTGACGCCGCCAAGGGTTACACCTTCGTGGCTCACCAGCAGGAAGTGGGCACTGGCTACTTCGACGACATGACCACCGTGATCCAGGGTGGCACCTCTTCGGTTACCGCACTGACCGGCTCCACCGAAGAAGAACAGTTCCACTGATTGGTTTCACCTGAGCAAACGGCCAGGGCATAACGTATAGAAAGCTAACTGCCCTGCTGCATCTCTGACGCCCCGACTGGTTCGGGGCGTTTTTTTTGCCTACAGATTGGTCCAAGCGACCATGCAGGAACGCTGACCTGGCAAGCAATACGCAAAAATCGCCATCCAGAATTGATCCAACGCAGTATTTGCCAGCGCAAAACAGGCTAAAACGAGCGTGCCCACAACTTGCTGTTGCGGGCATATAAAGACAACTTCCCGGCTACTTCCCCGATTAACAGTTTAAAAACCATCACAAATAGTATTGATTATCATTTAGCGGCAAATCCATTCATTACAACCTCTACAAAACATAATTAACGAAATCCGTTGTAATGCCCGCCACACATGGCTTTGCGGACCTCTGAGGTGAGCTATGTCCTTATTCCAATGAATAATTTCGCTATAGGAATTTTACTTGCTCGGTGTTTAGCCATAAAATCACCGCGATTGATTGCGCTGCGACATATCGTCACTGCTTTATTTCTTTATCAAGCTCAGAGACCTTTGCTCTCTGTTAAGGATTACCAGCATGCCCGAAGCGACAGGACTCATGGCCCACAACTGGGGCTTTGCCATTTTCCTTCTTGGGGTTATCGGCCTCTGTGCCTTCATGCTCGGCGTATCCAGCCTCCTGGGGTCAAAAGCCTGGGGTCGCAGCAAAAACGAACCGTTCGAGTCCGGCATGCTACCTACAGGTGGCGCCCGCTTGCGGCTCTCAGCCAAATTCTATCTGGTCGCGATGTTGTTCGTGATCTTCGATATCGAAGCCCTCTTTCTCTTTGCCTGGTCTGTGTCCGTCCGCGAAAGCGGCTGGACCGGATTCGTCGAAGCCCTCGTTTTCATAGCAATTCTGTTGGCAGGCCTTGTCTACCTATTCCGAGTGGGCGCCCTTGACTGGGCTCCGGAAGCTCGTCGTAAGCGGCAAGCGAAGCTGAAACAATGAGGCTTTGGCGATGCAATACAATCTCACCAGGATCGACCCGGATGCTCCTAACGAGCAGTACCCGATCGGCGAACGGGAAACCGTTTCCGATCCGTTAGAAGATCAAGTCCACAAAAACATCTTCATGGGCAAGCTCGAGGACGTGCTCAACGGCACCGTCAACTGGGGCCGCAAGAACTCCCTGTGGCCGTATAACTTCGGCCTCTCGTGCTGCTACGTGGAAATGACCACCGCCTTCACGGCACCCCACGATATCGCACGCTTTGGCGCCGAAGTGATCCGGGCGTCACCGCGCCAGGCTGACTTCATGGTCATTGCCGGCACCTGCTTCATCAAGATGGCGCCGATCATTCAGCGTCTCTACGAGCAAATGCTCGAACCGAAGTGGGTTATCTCCATGGGTTCGTGCGCCAACTCCGGCGGCATGTACGACATCTACTCCGTGGTTCAAGGAGTGGACAAGTTCCTGCCCGTGGACGTCTACGTGCCTGGCTGCCCGCCTCGCCCAGAAGCGTTCCTGCAAGGTTTGATGCTGTTGCAGGAGTCGATCGGACAGGAGCGTCGCCCACTTTCCTGGGTGGTCGGGGATCAAGGCGTATACCGCGCCGAGATGCCGTCCCAGAAGGAACAGCGCCGCGAACAGCGTATTCAGGTGACCAACCTGCGCAGCCCAGACGAAGTCTGATCCAGCTCTAGCTTCTCTAATAGAAACGAGAACCTGGCTTCATTCTTTACGTTGACCCAAAGCGATAAAAAACCATGACTACAGGCAGTGCTCTGTACATCCCGCCTTATAAGGCAGACGACCAGGATGTGGTCGTCGAACTCAATAACCGTTTTGGCCCCGAGGCGTTCACCGCCCAGGCGACCCGCACCGGCATGCCGGTGCTGTGGGTTGCCCGCGCCAAACTCGTCGAAGTCCTGACCTTCCTGCGCAACCTGCCCAAGCCGTACGTCATGCTCTATGACCTGCATGGCGTGGACGAGCGCCTGCGCACCAAGCGTCAAGGGCTGCCCAGCGGCGCCGACTTCACCGTGTTCTATCACCTGCTGTCGATCGAACGTAACAGCGACGTGATGATTAAAGTCGCCTTGTCCGAGGGTGACCTCAGCCTGCCGACCATCACCAGCATCTGGCCGAACGCCAACTGGTACGAGCGGGAAGTGTGGGACATGTACGGCATCGATTTCGCCGGCCACCCGCACCTGACGCGCATCATGATGCCGCCGACCTGGGAAGGTCACCCGCTGCGCAAGGACTTCCCGGCGCGGGCCACCGAATTCGACCCCTACAGCCTGAACCTGGCCAAGCTGCAGCTTGAAGAAGAAGCCGCACGCTTCAAGCCCGAAGACTGGGGCATGAAACGCTCCGGCGCTAACGAGGACTACATGTTCCTCAACCTGGGCCCCAACCACCCTTCGGCCCACGGTGCCTTCCGCATCATCCTGCAGCTGGACGGCGAAGAAATCGTCGATTGCGTCCCGGACATCGGCTACCACCACCGTGGCGCCGAAAAAATGGCCGAACGCCAGTCCTGGCACAGTTTCATCCCGTACACCGACCGTATCGACTACCTCGGCGGCGTGATGAACAACCTGCCGTACGTACTCTCGGTAGAAAAACTGGCCGGTATCAAGGTGCCGGAGAAGGTCGACACCATCCGCATCATGATGGCCGAGTTCTTCCGCATCACCAGCCACCTGCTGTTCCTGGGCACCTATATCCAGGACGTGGGCGCGATGACGCCGGTGTTCTTCACCTTTACCGACCGGCAGAAAGCCTACACCGTGATCGAAGCCATCACCGGTTTCCGCCTGCACCCGGCCTGGTACCGCATCGGTGGCGTCGCCCACGACCTGCCGCGCGGCTGGGAAAAACTGGTCAAGGACTTCATCGAATGGATGCCCAAGCGCCTGGACGAGTACCAGAAAGCCGCGTTGGACAACAGCATCCTGCGGGGCCGTACCATCGGTGTCGCCGCCTACAACACCAAAGAGGCCCTGGAGTGGGGCGTCACTGGTGCGGGGCTGCGCTCCACCGGTTGCGATTTCGACCTGCGCAAGGCACGCCCATACTCCGGCTACGAGAACTTCGAGTTCGAAGTGCCGCTGGCAGCCAATGGCGACGCCTATGACCGTTGCATCGTGCGCGTCGAAGAAATGCGCCAGAGCCTCAAGATCATCGAGCAGTGCATGCGCAACATGCCAGCCGGCGCGTACAAGGCGGATCACCCGCTGACCACGCCGCCGCCCAAAGAGCGCACCCTGCAGCACATCGAGACCCTTATCACGCACTTCCTGCAGGTTTCGTGGGGCCCGGTCATGCCGGCCAACGAGTCCTTCCAGATGATCGAAGCGACCAAGGGCATCAACAGTTATTACCTGACGAGCGATGGCGGCACCATGAGCTACCGCACCCGGATTCGCACCCCAAGCTTCCCGCACCTGCAGCAGATCCCTTCGGTGATTAAAGGCAGCATGGTCGCGGACTTGATCGCGTACCTGGGTAGTATCGATTTCGTTATGGCCGACGTGGACCGCTAAGCATGAACAGCACGCTTATCCAGACAGACCGTTTCGCCTTGAGCGAAACCGAGCGCTCGGCCATCGAGCACGAGCTGCATCACTACGAAGACCCGCGCGCGGCGTCAATCGAAGCGCTGAAAATCGTCCAGAAGGAACGTGGCTGGGTGCCTGACGGCGCGCTCTACGCCATCGGCGAGATCCTTGGCATCCCCGCCAGTGACGTCGAAGGCGTGGCCACCTTCTATAGCCAGATCTTCCGCCAACCGGTGGGCCGCCACATCATTCGCGTCTGCGACAGCATGGTCTGCTACATCGGCGGCCATGAGTCCGTAGTCAGCGAAATCCAGAACACTCTCGGGATTGGCCTGGGCCAGACCACCGCCGACGGTCGTTTCACCCTGCTGCCTGTCTGCTGCCTCGGCAACTGCGACAAGGCACCGGCGTTGATGATTGACGACGACACTTTCGGTGATGTCCAGCCTACTGGCGTCGCCAAACTGTTGGAGGGCTACGTATGACCCTGACTTCCTTCGGCCCGGCCAACCGCATCCAGCGCTCGGCCGAAACCCACCCGCTGACCTGGCGCCTGCGTGACGACGGCGAAGCCGTATGGCTGGACGAGTACCAGGCCAAGAACGGTTATGCGGCCGCCCGCAAGGCGTTTGCCGACATGGCCCAGGACGATATCGTCCAGACCGTGAAGGACGCCGGCCTCAAGGGCCGCGGCGGCGCCGGCTTCCCTACGGGTGTGAAGTGGGGCCTGATGCCCAAGGACGAGTCCATCGATATCCGCTACCTGCTGTGCAACGCGGATGAAATGGAACCCAACACCTGGAAAGACCGCATGCTGATGGAGCAACTGCCCCATCTGCTGATCGAAGGCATGCTCATCAGCGCCCGCGCGCTGAAAACCTACCGCGGCTACATCTTCCTGCGCGGCGAATACACCACCGCCGCCAAGCACCTCAACCGTGCCGTACAGGAAGCCAAGGCCGCCGGCCTGCTGGGCAAGAACATCCTCGGCTCAGGTTTTGATTTCGAGCTGTTCGTGCACACCGGTGCCGGGCGCTACATCTGCGGTGAAGAAACCGCCCTCATCAACTCCCTCGAAGGCCGCCGCGCCAACCCTCGCTCCAAGCCGCCCTTCCCCGCCGCCGTGGGCGTGTGGGGCAAGCCCACGTGCGTAAACAACGTCGAAACCCTGTGCAACGTGCCGGCGATCATTGCCGACGGCGTGGACTGGTACAAATCCCTGGCCCGCGAAGGCAGCGAAGACATGGGCACCAAGCTCATGGGCTTCTCCGGCAAGGTCAAGAATCCGGGCCTGTGGGAACTGCCGTTCGGCATCACCGGCCGCGAGCTGTTCGAGGACTACGCCGGCGGCATGCGCGACGGCTTCAAGCTCAAGGCCTGGCAGCCTGGTGGTGCCGGTACCGGGTTCCTGCTGCCGGAACACCTGGACGCGCAAATGTACGCCGGCGGCATCGCCAAAGTGGGCACCCGCATGGGTACCGGCCTGGCGATGGCGGTAGACGACAGCGTCAACATGGTTTCGCTGCTGCGCAACATGGAGCAGTTCTTCGCCCGTGAATCCTGCGGTTTCTGCACCCCTTGCCGCGATGGCCTGCCCTGGAGCGTCAAGCTGCTGATGGCCATCGAGAAAGGCGAAGGCCAGCCCGGCGACATCGAGACCCTGCTGGGTCTGGTTGGTTTCCTCGGCCCAGGCAAGACCTTCTGTGCTCACGCACCGGGCGCCGTGGAGCCATTGGGCAGCGCGATCAAATACTTCCGTCCAGAGTTCGAAGCCGGCATCGCGCCCACCAGCGCCGCCGTCCCGCCCCTGGCAAGGCCGATCGTAGTCGGCGCGTAACGCTTAAACAGGCGAAGGGTCCGTGCCCCTCGCCTTTCGTGCGATGACGCCGCTAGCGGCTGTGTTGATTCGCACGCACAACAAGATTCCATTAGCCACGCCCGCTGACACCGGGCCAACGAAGAACTTTGAACCATGGCCACTATCCACGTAGACGGCAAAGCGCTCGAAGTCGACGGGGCGGACAACCTGTTACAGGCATGTCTGTCGCTAGGCCTCGATATCCCATACTTCTGCTGGCACCCTGCCCTGGGCAGCGTTGGCGCTTGCCGCCAGTGCGCGGTCAAGCAGTACACCGACGAAAACGACACCCGTGGTCGGATCGTTATGTCCTGCATGACCCCTGCCACCGACAACACCTGGATCTCCATCGACGATGATGAATCCAAGGCCTTTCGCGCCAGCGTTGTCGAATGGCTGATGACCAACCACCCCCACGACTGCCCGGTCTGTGAGGAAGGCGGTCACTGCCACCTGCAAGACATGACGGTAATGACCGGCCACAACGAGCGCCGTTACCGCTTCACCAAGCGTACCCACCAGAACCAGCAACTAGGCCCGTTCATTTCCCACGAGATGAACCGCTGCATCGCCTGCTACCGCTGCGTGCGCTTCTACAAGGACTACGCCGGCGGCACCGACTTGGGCGTATTCGGCGCCCACGACAACGTGTACTTCGGTCGCGTTGAAGACGGCGTGCTGGAAAGCGAGTTCTCCGGCAACCTCACCGAGGTCTGCCCGACCGGTGTGTTCACCGACAAGACTCACTCCGAGCGCTACAACCGCAAGTGGGACATGCAATTCGCCCCAAGCATCTGCCATGGCTGCTCCAGCGGTTGCAACATCTCCCCGGGCGAGCGCTACGGTGAACTGCGCCGCATCGAGAACCGCTTCAACGGCTCGGTGAACCAGTATTTCCTGTGCGACCGTGGCCGTTTCGGCTATGGCTACGTCAACCGCGAAGACCGCCCGCGCCAGCCGTTGTTGGCCGGTGGCGCCAAGTTGAGCCTGGACGAAGCGCTGGACAAGGCCGCCGACCTGCTGCGCGGCCGCAATATTGTCGGCATCGGCTCACCCCGCGCCAGCCTGGAAAGCAACTACGCCTTGCGTGAGCTGGTCGGTGCCGAGCACTTCTACAGCGGTATCGAAGCCGCTGAACTGGAGCGCATCCGCCTCGTCCTGCAGGTACTGAACGACAGCCCGCTGCCCGTGCCGAACATGCGCGACATCGAAGACCACGACGCGATCTTCGTGCTCGGTGAAGACCTGACCCAAACCGCCGCCCGTATCGCCCTGTCGCTGCGCCAGTCGGTCAAAGGCAAGGCCGAGGAAATGGCCGACGCCATGCGCGTCCAGCCCTGGCTCGACGCCGCGGTGAAAAACATCGGCCAGCACGCGCTCAACCCGCTGTTTATCGCCAGCCTGGCTGAAACCAAGCTCGACGACATCGCCGAAGAGTGCGTCCACGCCGCTCCCGACGACCTGGCACGCATCGGTTTCGCCGTGGCTCACGCCCTGGACGCCAGCGCCCCGGCCGTCGAAGGCCTGGACAGTGAAGCGCAGGCTCTGGCCCAACGCATCGCTGACGCCCTCCTTACCGCCAAGCGCCCACTGGTGATCGCCGGTACGTCCCTGGGCTCCAAAGCCCTGATCGAAGCGGCCGCCAACATCGCCAAGGCCCTCAAGCTGCGCGAGAAGAACGGCTCCATCAGCCTGATCGTGCCGGAAGCCAACAGCCTCGGCCTGGCCATGCTCGGTGGCGACTCCCTGGATGCAGCCCTGGACGCAGTGATCGGCGGCCAAGCCGACGCCATCGTGGTCCTGGAAAACGACCTGTTCACCCGCACCGACGCAGCCAAGGTCAACGCGGCCCTGGACGCGGCCAAAGTGCTGATCGTCGCCGACCACCAGAAAACCGCCACCAGCGAGCGCGCCCATCTGGTCTTGCCAGCGGCGAGCTTCGCCGAAGGCGACGGCACCCTCGTCAGCCAGGAAGGCCGCGCCCAGCGCTTCTTCCAAGTCTTCGACCCGCAATACATGGACGCCAGCATCCTGGTGCACGAAGGCTGGCGCTGGCTGCATGCCCTGCGCGCCACCCTGCTGAACCAGCCGATCGACTGGACCCAACTGGACCACGTCACCGCGGCCTGTGCCGCCAGCACACCGCAACTGGCGCGCATCGTCGATGCAGCACCGTCCGCGGCGTTCCGCATCAAGGGCCTGAAACTGGCCCGCGAACCGCTGCGCTACAGCGGTCGCACGGCCATGCGCGCTGACATCAGCGTGCACGAACCGCGCACCCCGCAGGACAAGGACACCGCGTTCGCCTTCTCCATGGAAGGCTACTCGGGCTCCGCCGAACCCCGTCAGCAGGTGCCGTTCGCCTGGTCGCCGGGCTGGAACTCGCCACAGGCCTGGAACAAGTTCCAGGACGAAGTCGGCGGCCACCTGCGCGCCGGCGACCCGGGCACCCGCCTGATCGAAAGCCGTGGCGATGCACTGGGCTGGTTCGCCAATGTGCCCCGCGCCTTCAACCCGGCCCCGGGCACCTGGCAAGCCGTGCCGTTCTTCCACCTGTTCGGCAGCGAGGAGAACTCCTCCAAAGCCGCCCCGGTGCAGGAACGCATCCCGGCTGCCTACGTGGCCCTGGCCAAATCCGAGGCAGATCGCCTGGGCGTGAATGACGGTGCCCTGCTGAGCTTGAACGTGGCGGGCACGACCCTGCGCCTGCCACTGCGCATCAACGAAGAACTGGGCGCGGGCCTGGTGGGCCTGCCTGCCGGTATCGCAGGCATTCCACCGGCGATTTTCGGCAAGCCCGTTGACGGTCTGCAGGAGGCAGCGCAATGAGTTGGTTCACCCCTGAAGTGATCGACACGATCATTGCGGTCATCAAGGCGATCGTGGTGCTGTTGGCCGTGGTCGTTGCCGGCGCCCTGCTCAGCTTCATCGAGCGGCGTTTGCTGGGCTGGTGGCAGGACCGCTACGGTCCGAACCGCGTAGGCCCGTTCGGCATGTTCCAGATCGCCGCCGACATGATAAAGATGTTCTTCAAGGAAGACTGGACGCCGCCGTTCGCCGACAAGGTGATCTTCACCCTGGCGCCAGTGGTGGCCATGAGTGCCTTGCTGATCGCTTTCGCGATCATCCCGATCACCCCGACCTGGGGCGTGGCGGATCTGAACATCGGCCTGCTGTTCTTCTTCGCCATGGCGGGGCTTTCGGTCTACGCGGTGCTGTTCGCCGGTTGGTCGAGCAACAACAAGTTTGCCCTGCTAGGCAGCTTGCGGGCCTCGGCCCAGACCGTGTCCTACGAAGTGTTCATGGGCCTGGCGCTGATGGGCATTGTGGTGCAGGTCGGCTCGTTCAACATGCGCGACATCGTGGAATACCAGGCGCAAAACCTGTGGTTCATCATTCCGCAGTTCTTCGGCTTCTGTACCTTCTTCATCGCTGGCGTGGCCGTGACTCACCGTCACCCCTTCGACCAACCGGAAGCGGAACAGGAACTGGCCGACGGCTACCACATCGAATACGCCGGCATGAAATGGGGCATGTTCTTCGTCGGTGAATACATCGGCATCATCCTGATCTCGGCGCTGTTGGTGACCCTGTTCTTCGGTGGCTGGCACGGTCCATTCGGCATCCTGCCGCAACTGGCCTTCGTCTGGTTCGCCTTGAAGACCGCGTTCTTCATCATGCTGTTCATCCTGCTGCGCGCTTCTATTCCGCGCCCGCGCTATGACCAGGTGATGGATTTCAGCTGGAGATTCTGCCTGCCGCTGACCCTGATTAATTTGCTGGTGACTGCTGCGGTTGTGTTGTGGAACACGCCAGCGGGCGCGGTTCAGTGAGGATTTGACCCATGTTCAAATATATTGGCGACATCGTTAAGGGTACCGGTACCCAGTTGCGAAGCCTGGCGATGGTGTTCGGCCACGGCTTTCGCAAACGCGACACCCTGCAATACCCGGAAGAAGCGGTGTACCTGCCGCCGCGCTATCGCGGTCGCATTGTCCTGACCCGCGACCCCGACGGCGAAGAGCGCTGCGTAGCCTGCAACCTGTGCGCCGTGGCGTGCCCGGTGGGCTGCATCTCGCTGCAAAAGGCCGAGACCGAGGACGGGCGCTGGTACCCGGAGTTTTTCCGCATCAACTTCTCGCGCTGCATTTTCTGCGGCCTCTGCGAGGAAGCCTGCCCGACCACCGCAATCCAGCTCACACCGGATTTCGAAATGGCCGAGTTCAAGCGTCAGGACCTGGTTTACGAGAAAGAAGATCTGCTGATCTCCGGCCCCGGCAAAAACCCTGACTACAACTTCTATCGCGTTGCCGGTATGGCCATCGCCGGTAAGCC
The DNA here is from genome assembly GCF_059862705.1 of Pseudomonas sp. MF08817. Taxonomy (NCBI): domain Bacteria; kingdom Pseudomonadati; phylum Pseudomonadota; class Gammaproteobacteria; order Pseudomonadales; family Pseudomonadaceae; genus Pseudomonas; species Pseudomonas sp. MF08817. The sequence goes on along the minus strand of NZ_JCBCUY010000019.1, from coordinate 23,545 downwards.
TAAGGGCGCCGCGCAGAATGAAGCCGAACCGATCAACGTGAAGAGCTTGCTGCCTTAAGGAAGAAAGATGGAATTCGCTTTCTATTTCGCGTCGGGTATCGCTGTAGTTTCCACGCTTCGCGTGATTACCAACACCAACCCCGTGCACGCCCTGCTCTACCTGATTATTTCGCTGATCGCCGTGGCGATGACCTTTTTCAGCCTCGGCGCGCCATTTGCCGGGGTCCTGGAAGTGATCGCCTACGCCGGTGCCATCATGGTGCTGTTCGTGTTCGTGGTGATGATGCTGAACCTGGGCCCGGCCTCGGTTCAGCAAGAACGCGTCTGGCTCAAGCCTGGCATCTGGATCGGGCCGGTAATTCTCGGCACCCTGCTGCTGGCCGAACTGCTGTATGTGCTGTTCGCCAACCCGAGCGGTGCCAGCATCGGTCAAACCACCGTGGACGCCAAGGCCGTGGGCATCAGCCTGTTCGGTCCGTACCTGCTGGTGGTCGAACTCGCCTCGATGCTGCTGCTCGCCGCAGCCGTCACGGCGTTCCACTTGGGCCGCAATGAGGCGAAGGAGCAATAACATGCCTGCTATTCCCTTGGAACACGGCCTGGCCGTCGCCGGTATCCTGTTCTGCCTTGGCCTGGTCGGCCTGATGGTACGGCGCAACATCCTGTTCGTGCTAATGAGCCTGGAAATCATGATGAACGCCGCGGCATTGGCCTTCATCGTAGCGGGGGCCCGTTGGGCGCAGCCGGATGGACAGATCATGTTCATCCTGGTCATCAGCCTGGCAGCCGCCGAGGCCAGTATTGGCCTGGCAATCCTGCTGCAGCTGTATCGCCGCTTCCACACGCTTGATATCGATGCTGCCAGTGAGATGCGCGGATGAACCTTCTCTTTCTGACTTTCGTATTTCCCCTGATCGGTTTTCTGCTGCTGTCGTTCTCTCGCGGCCGCATTTCGGAAAACCTCGCCGCGCTGATTGGCGTCGGTTCCATTGGCCTGTCTGCCATCGTCACCGCTTATGTGATCTGGCAGTTCAACGTCGCACCGCCACCCGGCGGCCACTACACCCAGGTGCTGTGGCAGTGGATGGCGGTCGAAGGCTTCACCCCCAACTTCGCTCTGTACCTGGATGGCCTGTCGGTGACCATGCTCGGCGTGGTGGTGGGCGTGGGCTTCCTGATCCACCTGTTCGCATCCTGGTACATGCGCGGTGAAGCCGGTTACTCGCGCTTCTTCGCCTACACCAACCTGTTCATCGCCAGCATGCTGTTCCTGATCCTGGGCGATAACCTGTTGTTCCTGTACTTCGGCTGGGAAGGCGTGGGCCTGTGCTCGTACCTGTTGATCGGTTTCTACTACAGCAACCGCAACAACGGCAACGCAGCGCTCAAGGCCTTTATCGTCACCCGCATCGGCGACGTGTTCATGGCCATCGGCCTGTTCATTCTGTTCCAGCAACTGGGCACCCTGAATATCCAGGAACTGCTGGTGCTGGCACCGCAGAAATTCCAGGCCGGCGACTTCTGGATCACCCTGGCGACCCTGATGCTGCTGGGCGGTGCGGTCGGTAAATCGGCGCAACTGCCACTGCAAACCTGGCTGGCGGATGCGATGGCCGGCCCGACCCCGGTGTCGGCGCTGATCCACGCGGCGACCATGGTGACCGCCGGTGTCTACTTGATCGCCCGTACCCACGGTCTGTTCACCCTCGCGCCGGACATCCTGCACCTGGTGGGCGTGGTCGGTGGCGTGACCCTGGTGCTGGCCGGTTTTGCTGCACTGGTACAGACCGACATCAAGCGCATCCTCGCCTACTCGACCATGAGCCAGATCGGCTATATGTTCCTGGCCCTGGGCGTCGGCGCGTGGGAAGGCGCGATCTTCCACCTGATGACTCACGCGTTCTTCAAGGCCCTGCTGTTCCTCGCCTCCGGCGCGGTGATCGTGGCCTGCCACCATGAGCAGAACATCTTCAAGATGGGCGGCCTATGGAAGAAGCTGCCGCTGGCCTACGCCAGCTTCATCGTCGGCGGCGCGGCCCTGGCGGCCCTGCCACTGGTCACCGCAGGCTTCTACTCCAAGGACGAAATCCTCTGGGAAGCGTTCGCCAGTGGTAACCATGGCCTGCTCTACGCTGGCCTGGTGGGCGCGTTCATGACGTCGCTGTACACCTTCCGCCTGATCTTCATTGCGTTCCACGGTGAAGCCAAAACCCAAGCCCACGCCGGCCATGGCATTGCCCACTGGCTGCCGCTGTCGGTGCTGATCGTGCTGTCCACCTTCATCGGCGCCATGATTACCCCGCCGCTGGCCGGTGTGCTGCCACAAAGCGTCGGCCATGCTGGCGGCGACGCCAAGCACAGCCTGGAAATCGCCTCGGGCGCCATCGCCCTGGCCGGCATCCTGCTGGCTGCCCTGCTGTTCCTGGGCAAGCGCCGCTTCGTCAGCGCCATCGCCAACAGCAGCCTGGGCCGCGTACTTTCGGCCTGGTGGTTCGCGGCTTGGGGCTTCGACTGGATCTACGACAAGCTGTTCGTCAAGCCGTACCTCGCTATCAGCCACCTGCTGCGCAAAGACCCACTGGACCAGACCATTGGCCTGATCCCGCGTGCCGCCAAAGGGGGCCACAACGCCCTGAGCCGCACCGAAACCGGTCAACTGCGTTGGTATGCCGCGTCCATGGCGGCCGGTGCTGTGCTGGTGATCGGCGCCATCGTTTTGGTAGCGGTCTGATATGAACCTTGCGACATTGCGAAAGGAATTGAGCCCGTCATGATTCTGCCTTGGCTAATCCTGATCCCCTTTATCGGCGGCTTCCTGTGCTGGATGGCGGAGCGTTTCAGCTCCACCCTGCCACGCTGGATTGCATTGCTGACCATGACCCTGGAACTCGCGCTCGGCCTCTGGCTGTGGACCCAGGGTGACTATTCACTGGCCCCGGCGCCTGGTGCCGACCCGACCTGGGCGCTTGAGTTCAAGCACCTCTGGATCGAGCGCTTCGGCATCAGCGTGCACCTGGCCCTCGACGGCCTGTCGCTGCTGATGATCCTGCTCACCGGCCTGCTGGGTATCCTCTCGGTACTGTGCTCGTGGAAGGAAATCCAGCGTCACGTGGGCTTCTTCCACCTGAACCTGATGTGGATCCTGGGCGGTGTGGTCGGCGTGTTCCTGGCGCTGGACCTGTTCATGTTCTTCTTCTTCTGGGAAATGATGCTGGTGCCGATGTATTTCCTCATCGCGCTCTGGGGTCACAGCTCCTCGGACGGCAAGAAGACGCGGATCTACGCAGCGACCAAGTTCTTCATCTTCACCCAGGCCTCGGGCCTCATCATGCTGGTGGCGATCCTCGGCCTGGTGCTGGTCAACTTCAACAACACCGGCGTGATTACCTTCAACTACGCCGACCTGTTGAAGACCCAGATGTCGGCAACCACCGAATACATCCTGATGCTCGGTTTCTTCATCGCCTTCGCGGTGAAGCTGCCGGTGGTGCCGTTCCACTCCTGGCTGCCTGACGCTCATGCCCAGGCACCGACCGCCGGTTCCGTGGACCTGGCCGGCATCCTGCTCAAGACCGCTGCCTATGGTCTGCTGCGTTTCGCCCTGCCGCTGTTCCCCAATGCCTCGGCCGAGTTCGCGCCAATCGCCATGACCCTGGGTCTGGTGGGGATCTTCTACGGTGCATTCCTGGCCTTCGCCCAGACCGACATCAAGCGCCTGATCGCCTTCTCCAGCGTTTCCCACATGGGTTTCGTGCTGATCGGCATCTACTCCGGCAGCCAGATCGCCCTGCAAGGCGCGGTGATCCAGATGCTGGCCCACGGTGTCTCGGCGGCAGCGCTGTTCATCCTCAGCGGCCAACTGTACGAACGCCTGCACACCCGTGACATGCGCGAGATGGGTGGCCTGTGGTCCCGCATCGCCTACCTGCCGGCTATCAGCCTGTTCTTCGCGGCCGCCTCCCTGGGCCTGCCAGGCACCGGTAACTTCGTCGGCGAGTTCCTGATCCTGATCGGCACATTCGTCAGCGCCCCGTGGATCACCGCGATCGCCACCAGTGGCCTGGTGTTCGGCTCGGTCTACTCGCTCATCATGATCCACCGTGCCTACTTCGGCCCGTCCAAGTCGGATGCGGTGCTACATGGCCTGGACGCACGCGAACTGATTATGGTGCTGGGCCTTGCGGTGCTGTTGATCTACATCGGCGTCTACCCGCAACCGTTCCTCGATACCTCCGCCGCCACCATGCAAGGTGTGCAGCAATGGTTCGGTACCGCCTTCACTCAACTCGCTTCGGCCCGGTAAGAGCGCTATGGAATTCACGAGTCAACACTTTATCGCGCTGGCGCCGCTGCTGATTACCAGCCTCACCATCATCGTGGTGATGCTGGCGATCGCCTGGCGTCGTAACCACTCACAGACCTTCCTGATTTCAGTGGCCGGTCTCAACCTGGCGTTGCTGTCGATCCTCCCGGCGTTGAAAGTCGCGCCCCTGGCCGTGACGCCCCTGCTGTTGGTGGACAACTTCGCCTGCCTGTACATGGCGCTGATCCTGGTCGCCACCCTGGCCTGCGTCACCCTCGCCCACGCCTACCTCGGCGAAGGCGGCACCGGTTACCCAGGCAACCGCGAAGAGCTGTACCTGCTCATCCTGATGTCCGCCGCCGGCGGCCTGGTGCTGGTCAGCGCGCAACACCTGGCCGGCCTGTTCATCGGCCTGGAACTGCTCTCGGTACCGGTTTATGGCTTGGTGGCCTACGCCTTCTTCAACAAGCGCTCCCTGGAAGCCGGCATCAAGTACATGGTGCTGTCGGCGGCCGGTTCCGCGTTCCTGTTGTTCGGCATGGCCCTGCTCTACGCCGAAGCGGGCAGCCTGAGCTTCAGCGGTATCGGCTTGGCGCTGGAAGCCACGGGCGTGCCGGCACCGATCGCCCAGCTAGGTCTGGCGATGATGCTGATCGGCCTGGCCTTCAAGCTGTCGCTGGTACCGTTCCACCTCTGGACCCCGGACGTCTACGAAGGCGCCCCGGCCCCGGTGGCGGCGTTCCTGGCCACCGCGGCGAAAGTCGCGGTGTTCGCGGTAATGGTGCGTCTGTTCCAGATTTCCCCGGCAGCCAACACCGCCGTGCTGAGCAACGTGCTGACGGTCATTGCCATCGCCTCGATCCTGTTCGGTAACCTGCTGGCGCTGACCCAGAGCAACCTCAAGCGTCTGCTGGGTTACTCCTCCATCGCCCACTTCGGTTACCTGCTGATCGCCCTGGTGGCCAGCAAGGGCCTGGCGCTGGAAGCCATCGGCGTCTACCTGGTCACCTACGTCATCACCAGCCTGGGCGCGTTCGGCGTGATTACCCTGATGTCCTCGCCATACAAGGGCCGCGACGCGGATGCCCTGTACGAGTACCGCGGCCTGTTCTGGCGCCGTCCGTACCTGACCGCCGTATTGACCGTGATGATGCTGTCCCTGGCCGGCATTCCCCTCACAGCAGGTTTCATCGGTAAGTTCTACATCATCGCCACCGGCGTCGAAGCCCACCAATGGTGGCTGCTGGGCGCCCTGGTCATGGGTAGCGCCATCGGCGTCTTCTACTACCTGCGGGTGATGGTGACGCTGTTCCTGGTCGAGCCGAGCCTGCGTCGCCACGATGCCCAGTTGCATTGGGAACAGAAGGCAGGTGGCGTGATGCTGCTGGCCATCGCCGCCCTGGCATTCTTCCTCGGCGTGTACCCGCAACCCCTGCTGGAACTGGTGCAGCAGGCCGGTCTCGCTGGCTGACCGCTACCGCGCCAATACAAACGGCACCTTCGGGTGCCGTTTTTGCGTCTGGGCAATGCTGCAGGAATAGTCTGGGTGCCAGGCGTAAAAAACCTCGGCGGCGGCATTCTCCCGGTATCTGCCACCACGCGGTGCTGAATCTTCTCCTGGCCCGCCCCGCAAAGCCCTGCGTTCAAAGTCGAGTTTCATACGAAGGCTTACCTGCGGTGCCGGTTTTCTGCGCGCGCTCCCCCGCCCTAACCCCCTGTCCAGGCCTGTAATCAGCCCTTTTCCCCTGCATAAAAGCCCCATCACATAACCCCGAGGCACTTCAACTGCGCAATTGAAAGTACTTTTTAGAGCACGGATTAATAATGCACCCAGACACTTTTTGTCATTTTTGACCAAGGCAAGTTCCTCCTTTAAGTTGTTTTCGTGGCTGCAACAGCGCACCACTCAATAACAAGAGGATTACATCATGGGTTATATGTCTCAGTTCAACGCCAATACCATCGCCGATATCGAACAACAAGAACTGCAAAGCGAAGAGCAACTAAAAGACGAACTGCAACTGACTGAAGCAGAACAGTCCGAACTGGAAGCCGAGTAACCCCTCTGGGGGAAGTGCCCGCCGCTTCCCCCTTGCCTTCAGGGATCCCACCATGGACGCCAATACCGTAACCGAACGCGAACTGAGCCTGGCGCAAGCCCATCAGCGCCTGCACCAAGAGCTCGCCACCCTGAAACTGCAGGCCAATACCCGCACTCTGGGCAACCACATCGTCTCGGTGCAGGCCACCCTCGGGCACTGCCCGCAACAACCGCAGGCCCGCGGAGGCGGCAAGGGTTTGCTCGAACACGCCCGGGTCGGCGCACTGTATGAAGCCCTGGAACACTATCTAAGCGAACAGTGCGACACTCTGGCCATACACTTTAAAGATGCCAGTTACTTGCGCAACAATGCACTTTTCCATGACGACAGCGTTTTAAATCCACTGATCGAAAACAATGCGCAAGGCTTCGCCTGCCGAACTTACACCAGCCACCTGGACAACCGCAGCTTTTCCTATCCGCTCGTACTTAGTTCCAACCTTTATGCACAAAACCCCGTGCCGGGCGACGCCACGGACTACCGCAGCCTGCGCCGCTATGGCAGCAACAGCGGCACCGCCATTGGCGCAACCCCTGATGAAGCCGTGCTGCACGCCATCAACGAGTGCATCGAGCGCGACGCTGTTTCGCTGTTTTTGCTCGACCACTTCTATTACCAGAACCCTGTGCCGCTAAAACGGGTGGTGCGACCGCCCCTGGCCGAACCCTGTGGCCAACGCTGGGCCCAAGTGGAAGCGGAGATCGGTGCGCCAGTGGTGCTGCTGGACATCAGCAGCGAATTCATCGCCAAAACTTACCTGGCGTTCAGCCTCGCCCCGAGCCCGCTGCCCCGGGTGTTCGGCTCGGGCACGTCCCTGGACGGCCAACACGCCGCCTGGCGGGCGTTGAGCGAATTGACCCAGGTCCACCTCAACAGTGCGCAGGCCCAAATGCAGCAGCAACTGCGCGCCGCCCAAGGGGCGCTGCGCCGCTTTTCGCGCTTGCAGCGCTGCCTGCAATTCGACGCACCGAGCCTGCTGGCACGTGCCCGCCAGTGCGAGGTCGAACTGCCCAACGCCGCGCCACAGCCCACCCTGGCCCGGCAGATTCACCTATTGGCCGAAGACCTACACCGTCACCACCGCACGCTCGGCGTCTCAACCCTGTACCACAGCGCGTTGGGCACGACCCTGGCAAACGTGGTCATTCCCGGGCTGGAACGGTTCTATATCGTTTCCAGCGGCAACGTGGTGGTGCCGCAGGAGCGTGGCCGACGCCTGGCCCCCACCTCGGCACAAGGAATCGCCGCCCATGGCTGAACAGGCGTTGCAGCCACCGGCCCTGCCGGGGCAATGGGCCCATTTCATGGAGCCCCTAGGGCCGGGGCTCAATCAGTTCTTTATCGTCAAGGTGGGGGGCCGAGACTGGATCGGGCGCAAGGTGCTGCAAAAAAACGACAAGGGGCTCTGGAAGTCCTCCAGCATTATCGAACCCGACATGCTGTTCGGTCGGCTGGGACATCTGCATTGGAGCAACGAAGGCGTGGAGTGCAGCTTCCTGACCGCTAGCGCCACCGAAAAGCACCGGGTGTTCGCCCGCGCCCTGACCCGGGCGGGCAACGAGCTGTATTTTCCATTCCCGGTGCTCGAAACCAGCGGCCAGGAATTCACCTGCCCCGCCGATTACTGGCAATGCAACCCATCACTGGCCAGCCGTCTGGACGCGGAGGAAGAGCATTTTCGCCAGCACTGCATCCGCATCCTCAAGACCCTGACCTGCCCCGGCGCCACCCTTTACGACCCGGCCTGCTCCACGGGCACCTTCATCGCCAGCCTCGCCACCGCCCTACCCGGGCGGCGTTGCGTGGGGGCCGACTGTTCGGCCTCGATGATTAGGCACGCCAGTGCTCGCCATCGGGCGCCGGGCCTGGAGTTCCACCTGATGGACGCGACGCGGGGCGCTGTCGCCGGGCTGACCTGCGATGTGTTGATCCTGCGGTTTCTCAATGCCGAGGTGGTGACCCGCGCCACCGCCACACGCCTGCTGGTGCATTTGTGCGGTTGCCTTAACCCGGGGGCGCGAATCATCGTTTTCGGCCATACCCCGGTGCTGCCAGACATTCCGTTGATGGCCCGGCAATTGGGGTTGAACCTGGTCTCCTGCGTAGCGGCGCGCCCGGGGCGCACCGAACTGTTCCAGTTCTACCTACTGGAGGCCTTGGCCCCATGAGGCCCTCGCTAGACACGGGTTACTACGCTACGGAGGACGGCCACTGCCTGTACTGGGAACGCCACGGGCCCAGCCACGCCGCGCCGGTTTTTTTCCTCCACGGCGGCCCCGGGGGTTATTGCAGCCCACAGCACCTTAGGTTTTTCGACCTTGAACAGTGGCAGGTAGTTGTGTTCGATCAACGCGGCTGCGGGCGCTCGCGCCCCCGGGGCGAAACCCGCAACAACAGCACCGCTCACTCGGTTGCCGATATCGACGCCCTGCGCCGGCACCTGGGCCTGGCACGCATCAACCTGCTGGGGGTGTCCTGGGGCAGTTGGCTGGCGGTGCAATACCAACAGCAATTTGCCGAGCATGTGGCGCGTTGCGTGCTGGTGTCGCTGTTTGTGCCCAGTGCCGAGCACGTCGCCGAGCACGAACGGATGATGAACCAACGCCTGGGCCAGTTGCAGGCAAGATGGGATATGGCAGCGGTGCTGGCCGACCTGCGCCAGGGCAACCCACAGGTGCGGCGCCGGGCGGCGCTGCACTGGGCACAGGCGAACGCCAGCACCCTGGCCGCCAAAGCCCTGCACGCTTTTGTCGACGATCACGCCATCGACGCCATGACCCTGGAACTGCATTTCCATCAGCAGGGCTACTTCTTTGACGAAGGCCAGCCCATCAGGCTGTCCGCCGACACCCTGGCCATCCAGGGCATCCACGACCGTTGCGGCATGGCCAGCCTGCGCTGGTTGCGCCAGCACGGCACCTTGCCTGCACGCCTGCTGCGCGCCGGGCACAACGCCCTGGCGCCCAACCTGCTGCGGGCGGTGCGCCAAGCCCTCGACGCCCCGCCGCCATTGCTGCCGTAGCAAGCGGGCTCGCCCGCGCTGGGGTGCGCAGCAGCCCTAAAAACTCAGCCCGCCGATACACCGCATGAGGAGGGCTTGGCCCTCCTGCGCGGGCAAGCTCGCTTGCTACTTGCGCGCCGCCTCCCAGGATTTGAGCAGTTCGCCATAGGCCACGGTTTCACCCTTGGGTTTTTCGTTGGCCAGTTTCGGCTTGGGCGCACCGGGTTGGTCGAACCAGTATTGCGCGTCCCGCTCCGGGTTCATTTTCGGCCCGCAGGTCGGTTGCACCTTGGAGCGCTCAAGCCGGGTCATGATCGCGTCCTGGTCCTTGGCCAGGCCATCGAGGGCTTGTTGCGGGGTTTTCTCGCCGCTGGCCGCCTCCGAAATATGGCTCCACCACAGCTGCGCCAGGCGCGGATAGTCCGGCACGTTGGTGCCGGTCGGCGTCCATTGCACCCGCGCCGGGCTGCGGTAGAACTCCACCAGCCCGCCGAGTTTCGGTGCCAGGTCGGTCATGGCCTGGGAGTTGATGTCCGACTCACGGATCGGCGTCAAGCCGACGATAGTTTTCTTCAGCGACACGGTTTTCGAGGTCACGAACTGCGCGTACAGCCACGCCGCCAACTTCTGTTTTTCCGGGGTGGATTTGAGGAAGGTCCAGGCCCCCACGTCCTGATACCCCAGCTTCATGCCCTCCTCCCAGTACGGCCCGCGCGGCGACGGCGCCATGCGCCATTTCGGCGTGCCGTCGGCGTTCATCACCGCCAGGCCGGGTTTGGTCATGTCGGCAGTGAAGGCCGTGTACCAGAAGATCTGCTGGGCGATGTTGCCCTGGGACGGCACCGGCCCCGATTCGGAGAAGGTCATGCCCGCCGCTTCCGGTGGCGCGTAGGCCTTCATCCAGTCCACGTATTTTTGCGTCGCATAGACCGCCGCCGGGCCGTTGGTATCGCCACCGCGGGTCACGCTCGACCCCACCGGGTGGCAGTCCTCGACGCGAATCCCCCACTCGTCCACCGGCAAGCCGTTGGGCAGGCCCTTGTCACCGCCACCGGCCATGGAGAACCAGGCATCGGTGAAGCGCCAGCCCAGGGAAGGGTCTTTCTTGCCGTAGTCCATGTGCCCGTAAACCCGCTTACCGTCGATCTCCTTGACGTCTTCGGTGAAGAACTTGGCGATGTCTTCATAGGCCGACCAGTTCACCGGCACGCCCAGCTCGTAGCCGTACTTTTCCTTGAACTTAGCCTTCAGGTCCGCCCGCTCGAACCAGTCGGCGCGGAACCAGTACAGGTTGGCGAACTGCTGGTCGGGGAGCTGGTAGACCTTGCCGTCCGGCGCGGTGGTGAAGGAAATACCGATGAAGTCCTTCAGATCAAGGGTGGGAGAGGTGTAGTCCTTGCCTTCATTGGCCATCAGGTCGGTGATGGATTGGGTCTTGCCGTAGCGAAAGTGCGTACCGATCAAGTCCGAATCATTGACCCAGCCGTCATAGATGTTCTTGTCCGATTGCATCTGGGTTTGCAGCTTTTCCACCACGTCGCCTTCTTGCAACAGATCGTGGGTCAACTTGATCCCGGTGATTTCGCTGAAAGCCTTGGCCAGCACCTTGGACTCGTATTCATGGGTGGTCAGGGTTTCCGAGACGACGTTGATCTTCATCCCGCGAAACGGCTCGGCCGCCTTGATAAACCACTGCAACTCCTGCAGTTGCTGCTCCTGGCTGAGGGTGGATGGCTTGAACTCGCTGCCGATCCATTTTTTCGCCGCCTCTTCGTAGGCGTCGGCCCAGGCCGCCGCGCTCAAGGTGCACAGGGCCAGGGCGGCTGCCACTGAAATGCTATGTCGCAGCTTGTTGTTTTTGTCGAACATAGAGACCTCCGGTTTGGGTTTCAGGGCATGCTCGCCGAACTAGCCCCATCGCATCACAGCCAACAGCCACACCAGGGACAGCGCACACGCGCCCCAGATGCTCCAGTCGGTGACGCCAATGACCAGCAAATGCAGGTAGGCGCTGCCGAGAAGACCGATAAACAGGCGATCACCACGGGTGGTGCTGATCGGCAAAAAACCACGCCGTGGCACGCTGGGCGAGCGCAACTCCCAGGTGGTCATGGCCACCAGCACCAGGGCAATGGCGGTGAAAAACAGCGCGGTGGGGGTGGTCCAGGCCATCCATTGCATCATCGTTTCCTCACACCCGGCCCAGGGCAAAGCCCTTGGCCACATGGTTGCGGACAAACCAGATCACCAGCATGCCCGGCAAAATCGTCAGCACCCCGGCCGCCGCCAGCACGCCCCAGTCGATGCCCGAGGCGGACACGGTGCGGGTCATCACCGCCGCGATAGGCTTGGCGTTGACCGAGGTCAGGGTGCGCGCCAGCAGCAGTTCGACCCAAGAAAACATGAAGCAAAAAAACGCCGTCACGCCGATGCCGGAGCCAATCAGCGGGATGAAAATTTTCACGAAGAACCGGGGAAAGCTATAGCCGTCGATGTAGGCCGTTTCGTCGATTTCCTTGGGCACCCCCGACATGAAGCCTTCGAGGATCCACACCGCCAACGGCACGTTGAACAGGCAATGGGCCAGGGCCACGGCAATATGGGTATCGAATAGGCCAATGGAGGAGTACAGCTGGAAAAACGGCAGCAAAAACACCGCCGGCGGCGCCATGCGGTTGGTCAGGAGCCAGAAGAACAAGTGCTTGTCGCCCAAAAAGCGATAGCGCGAGAAGGCGTAGGCCGCCGGCAGTGCCACCCCCAGGGAGATCACCGTGTTAAGGCTTACGTAGTACAGCGAGTTGAGGTAGCCGGTGTACCAACTGGGGTCGGTGAAGATGACCTTGTAGTTGGCCAGGGTGAAGTCCTGGGGAAACAGGGTCAGGCCGCCGAGGATTTCGGTGTTGCTCTTGAAGGACATGTTCAGTAGCCAGTAGATCGGCACCAGCAGGAACAGGATGTAGAGCAGCAACGGCAGGGCTTTTTTCAATGGCATGGCAGGGGCCTCAACGCTGGCTGTCAGCGTGGGTCATGGCGGTGTAGAACAGCCACGACACCAGCAGGATTATCAGGAAGTACACCAGGGAAAACGCCGCCGCCGGGCCCAGGTCGAACTGGCCGACGGCCATCTGGGTCAGGGTCTGGCTGAGGAAGGTGGTGGCATTGCCCGGCCCGCCACCGGTCAGCACGAACGGCTCGGTGTAGATCATGAAACTGTCCATGAAGCGCAGCATCACCGCGATCAACAGCACGCTTTTCATCTTCGGCAACTGGATGTGGCGAAACACCGCCCAGGCCGACGCCCGGTCGATACGCGCAGCCTGGTAGTACACGTCCGGAATGGCCCGCAACCCCGAATAACACAGCAGGGCCACCAGGGACGTCCAGTGCCACACGTCCATCACCAGCACCGTGACCCAGGCGTCGAGGGTGTTGGCCGCGTAGTTGTAGTCGATACCCAGGGCATTGAGGCTCGACCCCATCAGGCCGATGTCGGCGCGGCCGAATATCTGCCAGATAGTGCCCACCACGTTCCACGGAATCAGCAGCGGAATCGCCAACACGATCAGCACCAGCGACGACCAACGGCCCTTGGCCGGCATGGTCAGGGCGATGCCGATGCCCAGGGGGATTTCGATCAGCAACACACAGGCCGAATAGATGAACTGACGCAACAGCGAGTCGTGCAGGCGCGGGTCCAGCAGCACCTGGCGATACCAGTCGGCGCCGACAAAATAGCGGCTGGACTGGTCGAAAATGTCCTGCACCGAGTAGTTGACCACCGTCATCATCGGGATCACCGCACTGAACGCCACCAGCAGGAACACCGGCAATACCAGCCACCAGGCCTTGTTGTTCTGCACCTTGCTCATGGCTGCACCTGCAGCAGGTAGTCGTCGGCATAGACCATCAGCCACTGCGCCGGAAAACTGATGGACGCCCGCCCCTCGGGCAGCGGCTTGTCCTCGGCCAGGCGTACTTTGAGCACCGCGCCGTCCAGGTCAAGGGTGAGCACTTTGTAGGTGCCCAGGTCTTCGACATGCAGGACTCCGGCCTGCAAGGCGTCCTCGCAAGGCTCATCCCACAGGTGAATGAATTCCGGGCGGATGCCGACTTTCAGGGTTTTGTAGGCGGTTTCGCCAATACGCCGCTGTAATGCCTCGGGCAGCGCCAGATGGGTACCGGCGAACCCCACGCCACCGGGCTCGGCCCGCACCTCAATCAGATTCATCCCAGGGCTGCCGATGAAATAGCCGACAAAGGTATGGCTAGGGCGCTCGAACAGTTGCCGCGGCGTACCGAACTGCACGATCTGCCCGCCATACATCACGGCGATCTTGTCGGCGAAGGTGGACGCTTCCAACTGGTCGTGGGTGACGTAGACCATGGTGATGTTGAACTGCTCGTGGATCTGCTTGAGCTTGCGCCGCAGCTTCCATTTCAGGTGCGGGTCGATCACCGTCAGCGGCTCGTCGAACAGGATCGCCGACACGTCGTCGCGCACCAGGCCACGGCCCATGGAGACTTTCTGCTTTTCATCGGCGCTGAGGTTGCGTGCCTTCCTGCCCAGCAACGGCGTGAGGTCAAGCACCTCGGCGATCTCCTGCACCTTAGTGCGCACCTGCGCCTCGGCCATGCCCTGGTTGCGCAGGGGGAAGGCCAGGTTGTCGAACACGGTCATGGTGTCGTACACCACCGGAAACTGGAAAACCTGGGCGATGTTGCGCCGCTCGGGGGTCAACTCATTGACGATCCGCCCGTCGAACAACACCTGGCCCTCGGAGGGGCTGAGCAACCCGGAAATGATGTTGAGCAAGGTGGACTTGCCGCACCCCGAAGGCCCCAGCAGCGCGTAGGCGCCGCCTTGCTCCCAGGTATGGTTCATTTCCCGTATCGCGTAGTCCTCAGGCCCATTGGGCGTAGGGCTGTAGCTGTGAGCCAGGTGCTGCAAGCAGATCTGAGCCATCAGGCGACCCTCGCGATACGCCGCCCTGGCGCCTGGAGCAAGCGCCCCTGGGCATCGAAGACGAAGAGCTTGTGGGTGGGGATGTAGATGCGGATCGGCGCATCGACGTCGTACTCGTGCACGCCGGGCAGGTGCAGCACCAGCAGGAAATGCTCGTTGCGCACGTGCAGGAAGGTTTCCGAGCCGCTGATTTCCGCCACCTCCACGGTGACCGCCAGCTCCAGGTCGTCATCGTTGCCAGGCAGCAGCGAGATATGGCTGGGGCGCACGCCAAAGCGGAACTCACCCTCGCCCACCGGGCGCAAGTCGAGGTTAAGGGGGAAATGCACGAAGTTGGCGAAACTCACCTCATTGCCCGCTATACGCCCCGGTATCAGGTTAATCGGCGGCTCGGAAAACAGTTCGGCAGCCAGCACCGTGCGTGGCTGGTGATAGACCTCGGCGGTCGGGCCGCTCTGGACCACCCGGCCCTCGTGCAAAATCGTGGTCGTGCCGCCCAGGGCCAGGGCCTCGTTGGGCTCGGTGGTGGCGTAGATGGCAATGGTATGGCGCGCCTGGAACAACTCGCGCATCTCCTGGCGCAGTTCTTCGCGCAACTTGTAGTCGAGGTTGACCAGGGGTTCGTCGAACAGGATCAACCCAGCGTCCTTGACCAGGGCCCGAGCCATCGCCGTGCGCTGCTGCTGGCCACCGGAAAGCTCCAGTGGATAGCGCGGCAAGAACTTCTCGATACGCAGCATGCGCGCCGTTTGCAGGACTTTTTCCTCGATCACCGCCACCGCTACGCCGGCCTGGCGCAGGGGCGAGGCGATGTTCTCGAACACCGTCAGGGTCGGGTAGTTGATGAACTGCTGGTAGACCATCGACACATTGCGCCGGCGCACCGGTTGGCCGGTAACGTCGATCTCGTTCATCAGCACCCGGCCGCTGTCGGGCCGGTCCAGGCCGGCCATCAAGCGCATCAGGCTGGTCTTGCCGGATAAGGTACGGCCCAGCAGCACGTTGAAGGAACCGGGTTCAAACCGCAGCGAACAATCGTCGATCCATACCTGGCCTTCGACGGTGCGGCAGACGTGCTCCAGGGTCAGGGACATGGCTGGGCCTTTTATGCTTGCAGTTAAGCGACCGCAGCCACACAGCGACATTCATGCCAAAAATCGCAAGCCATTGATCCTGCATGTTTTTCCCGCAACCCAGGGAACACCGCTGTTCGAGGCTGAACACAAATGAACAGTGGCCGCTGAACACTTGAACAGTGCGCGGTTTGACAATGAACAATCCTGAACAACACTCCATGGACGCTTTTGCACGCTTGGCGCCCTAACAACAATAAGAACGTCACTCAGAGGCTGTTCCCATGGCCGCACCGGCTCCACCCCTGCCCCACGACGCCATCGTGCGCGACTCCTGGTCGCGCTGCCGGGCCTTCGGCCTCAGCCATCAGAGCGCACCGTGCTTTGAGCCGCCGGCAGAGCCGGCCCTCGCCCAACTGTTGGAAAGCCACCAACCCCTGGTCCACATCACCCGCCAGGAGGTGCTGCCTTATTACGAAAACATCCTGAGTAACTCCAACTGCCTGATGATGCTGGCCGACCGCCAGGGCCAAGTACTCACGGCCTGGGGCACCCAGCGTTTTATCCAGCCGGCCCTGGCCCGAGGCTTCCAGGCCGGGGCCAGTTGGCGCGAATGCAGTACCGGCACCAACGCCATTGGCACCGCGCTGGCCTGCGGCCAAGCGGTGCATATCGAGCACGATGAACACTTTCTCAAGGCCAATCGCTTCATGACCGGCTCGGCGGCGCCGATTTTCGACGCCGCCCGCCAGGTGATTGGCGTATTGGACGTGTCCAGCGACAGCTACCTGCCGCCCTCCCACACCCTGGGCATGGTGCGGATGATGAGCCAGAGCGTGGAAAACCGCCTGATCCTCGACCTGTTCCACGACGAACACTGGCAGCTGACCTTTAACACCGGCCCCAACAACCTTGACAGCCAATGGGCCGGGTTGCTGGTGTTCGACGAGGACGGCCGGGTGTTGGCAGCCAACCGCCGCGCCGACAACCTGTTGGGCGTGAACCTGGCCCAAGGCCAAGTCGATTACCTGTTCAACGTCGCCCTGGCCGAGTTACGCAACCACGGCGATGGCCTGCCCTTCGCCCTGCACGCCGCTGGCCGCAGCCGCTTCCAGTGCCTGCTCAAACGCCCGCGGCCCAAGCCCGCGCCCCGCCAACCCGCGCCGGCCGCCGCGCACCTGGGCCTGGACAGCCTGCACGGCGGCGACCCGCGCATGGAAAAAGCCGTGCGCCAGGCCGAACGCCTAATTGAAAAAGACATTCCCCTGCTGATCCATGGCGAGACAGGCGTGGGCAAGGAAGTCTTCGTCAAGGCCCTGCACCAGGCCGGCTCACGTCGGGCAAAACCGCTGATTGCCGTGAACTGCGCGGCGATCCCCGCCGAACTGGTGGAGTCGGAATTGTTTGGCTATGAGAAAGGCGCATTCACCGGCGCCCACCACAAGGGCAGCATCGGCCTGATCCGCCAAGCGGACAAAGGCACCTTGTTTCTCGATGAAGTCGGCGATATGCCGCTAGCCACCCAGGCGCGGCTGCTACGGGTGCTGCAGGAGCGCTGCGTGCAACCGGTGGGCTGTAGCCAGTTGTACCCGGTCGATATTCGCATCCTGTCGGCAACCAACCACCCATTGCGCGAGCAGGTACAGCAGGGCCGCTTTCGCGAAGACCTGTACTACCGCATCGGCGGCCTGACCCTGCAACTGCCGCCGCTGCGCGAGCGCACCGACAAACAGGTGCTGTTCACACGTCTGTGGGAACAGCACCGCGAACCCCATCAGTGGGCCGGCCTGAGCCCCGAAGTGCTGGAACTGTTCGAGCGCCACCCCTGGCCCGGCAACCTGCGCCAGGCCAGCAGCGTGATCCAGGTGGCCCTGGCCATGGCCCAACACCAGCCGATCCGGGTGGAGCATCTGCCAGACGAGTTCTTGCTCGACCTGCACATGGCGCCACACGACACCCCGCCATTGCGGCCGATCGACCTCAACGACCCTCAAGCCCTGGCCCGCGAACTGCAAGCCACGGGCGGCAATATCTCCCACCTCGCCAGAC
Organism: Pseudomonas sp. MF08817; assembly: GCF_059862705.1. Lineage (NCBI taxonomy): Bacteria > Pseudomonadati > Pseudomonadota > Gammaproteobacteria > Pseudomonadales > Pseudomonadaceae > Pseudomonas > Pseudomonas sp. MF08817. The sequence goes on along the minus strand of NZ_JCBCUY010000019.1, from coordinate 6,054 downwards.
GCCTGGGGGTCAGCCGCAACACGCTGTACAAGCGGTTGCGCCAGATGCGTTAGCGGTTTTGGCCCATAAACAGGCTGTCGGGAAGTCGGCCTGAAAATGGTCATCGCGGGCTCGCGCGCGATGGCAGAAGCCACCACACCCCAAAACCCGAGCCTTCAAACCAAAAAAAACCCGCACAAGGCGGGTTTTTGTTGGCGGCGAGGCTGGCGATCAGTCCGCCAGGCGCCAGGTCGTGCCGCCCTTGCCGTCTTCCAGCACCACGCCCAGGGCGGTGAGCTGGTCGCGGATGCGGTCGGATTCGGCCCAGTCCTTGTTGGCGCGGGCGTTCAGGCGCGCCTGGATCAGCGCGTCAACCTGCGCTGCGTCCACCCGGCCTTCGGCACCGGCCTGAAGGAAGTCGTCGGCTTCAAGCTGCAACACCCCCAGCACGCAGGCCAGTTCCTTCAGGCGTGCGGCCAAGCCAGCCGCGGCGTCCAGGTCGCTCTCGCGCAGGCGGTTGATCTCGCGCACCATCTCAAACAGCACGGCGCAGGCTTCCGGGGTGCCGAAGTCGTCGTTCATCACCTGGGTGAAACGCTCGACAAACCCTTCGCCACCGGCCGGCGCCACGTTCGGCAGGCCTTTCAACGCATGGTAGAACCGCTCCAGGGCGCCCTTGGCGTCCTTGAGGTTGTCTTCGGAGTAGTTGATAGCGCTGCGGTAGTGGCTCGACACCAGCAGGTAGCGCACCACTTCCGGGTGGTACTTGGCCAGCACGTCGCGAATGGTGAAGAAGTTGTTCAAGGACTTGGACATCTTCTCGCCATTGATGCGGATCATGCCGCAGTGCATCCAGGCATTGGCGTAGGTCTTGCCGGTGGCGGCTTCGCTCTGGGCGATTTCGTTCTCGTGGTGCGGGAACTCCAGGTCGCTACCGCCGCCATGGATGTCGAAGGTCTCGCCCAGGCAGCAGGTGGACATCACCGAGCATTCGATGTGCCAGCCCGGCCGCCCGGCGCCCCACGGCGACTCCCAGCTCGGCTCGCCGGGCTTGGTGGCTTTCCACAGGACGAAATCCAGCGGGTCCTGCTTCGACTCGTCGACCTCGATCCGCGCGCCGATGCGCAGGTCTTCGATCTTCTTGCGCGACAGCTTGCCGTAGCCCATGAACTTGGCGACGCGGTAGTACACGTCGCCATTACCGGGGGCGTAGGCGTAACCCTTGTCGATCAGGGCCTGTATCATCGCGTGCATGCCCGGGATGTGGTCCGTGGCCCGCGGTTCCATGTCGGGCTTGAGGATATTGAGGCGGGCCTCGTCCTCGTGCATGGCGGCGATCATGCGCTCGGTGAGCGCGTCGAACGACTCGCCGTTTTCGTTGGCGCGGTTGATGATCTTGTCGTCGATGTCGGTGATGTTGCGCACGTACGTCAGGTCATAGCCGCTGAAACGCAACCAGCGGGTCACCAGGTCGAAGGCGACCATGCTGCGGCCATGGCCGATGTGGCAGTAGTCGTACACGGTCATGCCGCACACGTACATGCGCACCTTGTTGCCATCGAGCGGCTTGAAGGCTTCTTTGCTCTTGGTGAGCGTGTTGTAGATCGTTAGCACGTTAGCTTCCTTGAATCACTGACCCCAGGAGTCACGCAGGGTCACGGTACGGTTGAATACCGGGTGACCGGGTTTCGAGTCCTTGATATCCGCGCAGAAGTAGCCTTCGCGCTCGAACTGGAAACGGTCTTCCGGCTGTGCATTGCCAAGCGATGGCTCGGCACGACAACCGGTGAGGACCTGCAGGGAGTCAGGGTTGATGTTGTTCAGGAAGCTTTCGCCGTCTTCGGCCTTCTCCGGGTTGGCGGAGCGGAACAGACGGTCATACAGGCGCACTTCGCACTCGACGCTGGCGGCGGCCGGCACCCAGTGCACCACGCCTTTCACCTTGCGCCCTTCGGGGTTTTTACCCAGGGTTTCGGGATCATAGGAGCAACGCAGTTCGACGATGTTGCCCTCGGCGTCCTTGATCGCTTCGTCGGCGCGAATCACGTAGCTGCCGCGCAGGCGCACTTCACCGGCCGGTTCCAGGCGCTTGTAGCCTTTTGGCGGTTCTTCCATGAAATCGTCGCGGTCGATGTAGATCTCGCGGGCAAACGGCAGTACGCGCACGCCCATGTCTTCTTTGGGGTGGCACGGCAGTTCGAGGTTCTCGACCTGACCTTCTGGGTAGTTGGTGATGACCACTTTCAGCGGGCGTAGCACGCACATGGCGCGCGGGGCGCTGTGGTCGAGGTCGTCACGGATGCTGAATTCCAGCATGCCGAAATCGACGATGCCATCGGAACGGTTGGTGCCGATCATTTCGCAGAAATTGCGGATCGACTTGGGCGTGTAGCCACGGCGGCGGAAACCCGAAAGCGTGGACATGCGCGGGTCATCCCAACCGTGGACGTGCTGCTCGTCCACCAACTGCTTGAGCTTGCGCTTGCTGGTGATGGTGTAGTTCAGGTTCAGGCGGCTGAATTCGTACTGGCGCGGGTGCGCGGGCACCGGCAGCTTGTCCAGGAACCACTCGTACAGTGGACGGTGGCTTTCGAATTCCAGGGTGCAGATCGAGTGGGTGATGCCTTCGATGGCGTCCGACTGACCGTGGGTGAAGTCGTAGTTGGGGTAGATGCACCAGGTGTCGCCGGTCTGGTGGTGGTGGGCGTGGCGGATGCGGTACATGATCGGGTCGCGCAGGTTCATGTTCGGCGAGGCCATGTCGATCTTGGCCCGCAGCACCCGGGCGCCGTCCGGGAACTCACCGGCGCGCATGCGGGCGAACCAGTCCAGGTTCTCTTCTACCGAACGCTCGCGGAACGGGCTGTTCTTGCCCGGCTCGGTGAGGTTGCCGCGGTACTCCTTGGCTTGCTCGGGGGTCAGGTCGCAGACATAGGCGTTGCCGGACTTGATGAGCTCCACCGCCCAGTCGTGCAGTTGCTCGAAATACTGCGAGGCGTAGCGCACTTCGCCGGACCACTCAAAGCCCAGCCACTTGATGTCGCTCTGGATGGCGTCGATGTATTCCTGGTCTTCCTTGGCTGGGTTGGTGTCGTCAAAACGCAGGTGCGTGACGCCACCGAACTCTTGGGCCACGCCGAAGTTCACACAGATCGACTTGGCATGGCCGATGTGCAGGTAGCCGTTGGGCTCCGGCGGAAAGCGGGTGACGATCTGAGTGTGCTTGCCCGAGTCCAGGTCCGCCTGGATGATCGGGCGCAGGAAGTTGACCGGCACGGCTGGGCCGGTCTTGGCATTCGAGGTCGGGTCGACAGTGGGCTTGCTCATAGGATCCTTGGGCGTACAGGTGCTTGGCCTTCATGGGGCCGGACAAAACAAAGCGGCTATCATAGCCGATGCTGTCAAGCCGCTGACAGAGAAGCCCGGTAAAACAGCCGCGTTTAATGCATCTGTTTTGAAAAACCCCCTCGAAATCCACGCCGGCCACGCTAAACTGCGCAGCCTGCGCCGCTGGCGGCTAAACCGGTTGGGGGCCCGCGCCCCGAAACCCATGCATTCATTGAACGAGTAGCGAACATGACCCAAGTCAAACTGACCACCAACCACGGCGACATCGTGCTGGAGCTGAACGCCGAGAAAGCCCCGATCACCGTGGCCAACTTCATCGAATACGTAAACGCCGGCCACTACGAAAACACCGTATTCCACCGCGTCATCGGTAACTTCATGATCCAGGGCGGCGGTTTCGAACCCGGCATGAAAGAAAAGAAAGACAAGCGCCCAAGCATCCAGAACGAAGCCGACAACGGTCTTTCCAACGACAAGTACACCGTCGCCATGGCCCGCACCATGGAGCCGCATTCGGCCTCCGCGCAGTTCTTCATCAACGTCGCCGACAACAGTTTCCTCAACCACAGCGGCAAGAATGTGCAGGGTTGGGGTTATGCCGTGTTCGCCAAAGTGATCGAAGGCACTGACGTGGTCGACAAGATCAAGGGCGTGGCTACCACCATGAAATCCGGCCACCAGGACGTACCGGCCGAAGACGTAGTGATCGAGAAAGCCGAGATCATTGAGTGATATTGCTGATTTCAGATTTGCATCTGGAAGAGGAGCGCCCGGACATTACCCGGGCGTTTCTGGATTTGCTCGGCGGGCGTGCCCGCTCGGCCCAGGCGTTGTACATTCTGGGCGACTTTTTTGAAGCCTGGATCGGCGACGACGCCATGACGCCGTTCCAGCGTTCCATCTGCCAGGCGCTGCGGGACTTGAGCGACCATGGCACCCAGATTTTTCTGATGCACGGCAACCGCGATTTCCTGCTGGGCCAAGCGTTCTGCAAGGCCGCTGGCGCCACCTTGCTCAAGGACCCCAGCGTCGTGCAACTCAATGGCGAACCGGTGCTACTGATGCACGGCGACAGCCTGTGTACCCGCGATATCGGCTATATGAAGCTGCGCCGCTACCTGCGCCACCCCATTACCCTGTTTATCCTGCGTCACCTGCCCCTGGGCGCCCGCCACAGGCTGGCGCGTAAACTGCGCAGTGAAAGCCGTGCGCAAACCCGCATGAAAGCCAACGACATCGTTGATGTCACCCCTGAAGAAGTGCCGCGCATCATGCAGCACTACGGGGTCAAGACCCTGGTTCACGGCCACACGCACCGCCCCGCCATCCACAAGTTGCAACTGGGCGAACACGCCGCCAAGCGCATCGTACTGGGAGACTGGGACAAGCAAGGCTGGGCATTGCAGGTGGATGAGCAAGGGTTCCAACTGGCAGCCTTCGATTTCGTCAAACCGCAGCCCGGCGCCTGACACTTGCGCTTGCACAGGCGAGCATCATGGCACCCCCATTATCAGTACACCGCTGCCGCTGATGGCCCCGGCGGCCGGTAGGGAGCCCGCTCGCCTAACGAGCGTGAATGTCACATCGTCGCCCCCGCTGCTGTTGGTAATCTGAGTCAGGAACGAACCGTTCACCCGAACCGCCGACCCGCCACGAACCATTGCCGTGCCCACATCCGCATTGCTCATGCTCAACAGGCGGTCATTGAACGCTGTGGGGGTTCCTTTATACGTAATGGTGATCGGCGAGGTAATCCCGGGCTGCGGGCAGGCGTAGGTAAGTCTGCGGCTGCTGCTAATGGGACTGCTCAGTGGATCGGTGCCGATTGCCCTCTGGTGGACGTCGCCGAAGTTGATCTCGATCGGGTTGTTATTGTTGATGGTGCAAGTTGAGGGTGAGACGGTGAAGTTGTTGTTGGCAATGTACCTGACCGCAAGACTCACCGAACGGTTATCTTCATTGTTGGTCTGGGTCATACGTAACAAGCCGAGGTTGTCCCCTACTCTAATGTCGATAGGATTGCTCGGATTGTTACGCATCAAAATGTAAGGCGTAACATTGATGGGATAAGCAATTGCATTGTCAGGCATCGAAATCACCCTAATGCCAATAGGAACAGGGCTGTTTTGGAACGTTCCGTTTACTCGTAATCCAGTGCCCTCTAGAGCGAATTTGGGGCCAGGTTCCCAAGGGGTCCCGGCATTGCTGCCAGTTGCCCAATAGTCTACCCCCCAAGATGGAGTCTGGGGACCGATCGTGTAGCGACACTCGAGCCGCGCCCCTTCGAGCAAGATATACGGCTGGGCCGTATCCAATCGGACATTTACGGGAACCTCAAGATTTATATTCCCGGTGATTAACGTGGTCCAGGGTCCGCCATTCACACGGCAATCAACGGCTCTCGCGATCGGCGTAACACATATCAGGACGAGAAGCACAATGGCTGTATTTAGTCGTTTCATGTTGATCTCTCGTTGCTCTTCTATCCGAACACCTCCCAGCGAACATCAGCCCGCACGTTAAAGCCGCCCAGAAGAGAGTTGAGGTTTGTCTTAGGCTGTTTGTCTATGTATGACGGTTCACAGCTACGGATAATCCAGGGCGGCGGCAAAAACTGAGTGCAACACCTGACCTTTCCGGTACGGTGCTGCCCCTATGTCCTATTCCGAACTCAGCGTTGAAGAACGCGCCACCATTCAAATCGGCAATGCCCAAGGCTTCAGCCTG